>NZ_CP147874.1:2190148-2503027 GCF_045690335.1 Haloplanus litoreus
TCGCTCTCGACAATGATAAACATTCGCCTTTACGCAGTTCGGGGTGACGATCATCGACAAGAGAGAAGTGTACTCTGTAATGAATGCTGTTAACTCGGCTTAGAACGCGCCTTAAGACGTTATTCGACCAGATTCACCTATCGAATCGCGTTTCTCCTGTCCGATCCGGACGAGAACGAGGTAAACGAAACATCTTACAAATTGTCCAGCAGTGCGACGGAGGATTGAGCCGCTAACGCCGGGTTTTTCGGGCAGCCTAAACAAACGGGATTTCTGTTTCTTTTGGCGGCCGAACGGGTGGTGTGGCGCCGCCGGGCACGGGCGGGCGTCGGGACTCGAAGCGACGCGGCACCGGGAAGAATGGGGTCGGTCGGCGAACTACAGGTCGAAATGCTCGGCGGCCGTCTCCATGTCCTTGTCACCGCGACCCGAGAGGTTCACGAGGATGCTGTCGTGTTCGCCGTGCTCGGCGAGTTCGATCGCCAGCGCCACGCCATGACTCGATTCGAGGGCGGGGATGATTCCCTCCGTCTCGGCGAGTTCGCGGAAGGCGGCGAGCGCCTCGTCGTCGGTGACGGCGGTGTACTCGGCGCGACCAGCCGCGCGGAACATGGCGTGTTCGGGGCCGACGCCGGGGTAGTCGAGTCCCGCAGAGACGGAGTGAACCTCGGTCTCCGTATCGATCACGCGCGTTTTCATCCCGTGGATGACCTCGTCTTCGCCCTCGGCGAGGGGGGCAGCGTGGCGTCCGGAGCCTTCACCCTCGCCGCCGCCCTCGGCCCCGTAGAAGGCGACGTCGTCCTCGCGGAGTGGGTGGAACAGACCGATCGCGTTCGATCCGCCGCCGACACAGGCGACGGCCGCGTCGGGGAGCGAGCCAGTTCGGTCGAGCATCTGTTGGCGGGCCTCCTCGCCGATGACCGACTGGAAGTCACGGACCATCCGCGGGAACGGGTCGGGACCGACGACACTTCCGACGAGGTAGTGGGTGTCCTCGATGTTCTCGGCCATGTCCTCCAGGGCGGCGTCGACGGCGTCGGCCAGGCCGGCCCCACCGCGGGTCACCTCGTTGACCGTCGCACCCATCAGCCGCATCCGGAAGACGTTCATCTTCTGGCGCTCGACGTCCTTTTTGCCCATGTAAATCTCGGTGTCGAGGCCGAGGAGCGCGCCGGCCATCGCCGTCGCGGTGCCGTGCTGACCCGCGCCGGTCTCGGCGATGAGGCGCTCCTTGCCCGCTCGTTCGGCGAGGAGGGCCTGACCGAGCGTGTTGTTGATTTTGTGGGCGCCACCGTGGAGCAGGTCCTCCCGCTTGAGGTAGATGTCGGCGCCGTAGCGCTCACTGAGGTTGCGGGCGTGGTACAGCGGGGTGGGTCGCCCGGCGAACGTCTCCAGAAGGTCGCGCAGGTCCGTCTGGAACGACTCCGTGTTCGCCACCTCGTCGTAAGCGTTCGCGAGGTGTTCGAGCGGCGCTTCCAGCGCGTCGGGGACGTGACGACCACCGTAGCCGTCGAAGGTACCGTCGGCCATAGGCGTCGGATGCTCGCTGGGGGCACATAAACGCTACTGGCCGTCACCGGTCGGCGGGACCCGCAGACGGTCGGCCGAGGGGTCGATTCGGGTGGACCGAAACCCTTAGTGCCGGCCCGGAAGTCCCCACACACATGAGCGAGACGCCCGTCGATCCCGAGGAGGTCCGCCACGTCGCGGATCTGGCTCGGATCGATCTGGACGAGGACGAGGTGGATCAGTTCGCCGTGCAGTTCGCCGACATTCTCTCCTACTTCGACGCGCTCGACGACGTGCCCGAAGTGGACGCCGAGGCGGACCTGGTGAACGTCATGCGCCCCGACGAGGTACGCGAGGGACTCTCCCAGGACGAGGCGTTGGGGAACGCCCCCGATAGCGAGGACGGCTACTTCAAGGGGCCGAGCGTCTCATGAGCGTCGACGCGTTCATCACGGAGACGACCATCCAGGGCGACGACGACGGCCCGCTCTCGGGCCTCACCGTCGCCGTCAAGGACAACATCTCGACCGAGGGGGTCCGCACCACCTGCGGCTCCGAGATGCTCGCCGACTACGTCCCGCCCTACGACGCGACGGTGGTCGAACGCCTCAAGGCCGCAGGTGCGACGCTCGTCGGCAAGACGAACATGGACGAGTTCGGGATGGGGACCACCACCGAGACGTCGGCGTTCGGCCCGACGAAAAATCCCGTCGACGAGTCCCGGGTTCCCGGTGGCTCCTCCGGCGGCAGCGCCGCGGCCGTCGCCGCCGGCGAGGCGGACGCCGCCCTCGGCAGCGACACCGGCGGGTCGGTCCGCTGTCCCGCCGCGTTCTGTGGCGTCGTCGGTATCAAACCCACCTACGGACTGGTCTCCCGGTACGGCCTCGTGGCCTACGCCAACTCACTGGAACAGATCGGCCCGCTGGCGCCCACCGTCGAGGGTGCCGCCGAGGTGCTCGAAGCCATCGCCGGCCCCGACGAACGCGACGCGACCACGCGCGAAGCCGGTGCCGACGCCGACTACGCCAGCGCCGCCGACGGCGACGTCGACGGCCTCTCAATCGGCGTCCCGACGGAACTGATCGAGGGGGCGGACGACCGCGTCGTCGAACAGTTCCGTGCGTCCCTCGACGACCTGGAAGCCCAGGGTGCGGAGACCCACGAAGTGAGTCTCCCCTCGGTCGAACGCGCGGTTCAGGCCTACTACGTCATCGCCATGTCCGAGGCGTCGTCGAACCTCGCGCGCTTCGACGGGGTGCGGTACGGCCCCGAGTCCGACGTCGAGGGCAACTGGAACGAGTCCTTCGCCCAGGTCCGCGAAGACGGCTTCGGCGACGAGGTGAAACGCCGCGTCCTACTCGGCACTTACGCCCTCTCCGCGGGCTACCACGACAGGTACTACGCGAAGGCCCAGGACGCCCGCGCGTGGCTCAAGCGGGACTTCGACGAGGCGCTCTCGGAGGCGGACGTGCTGGCGTCGCCGACGATGCCAGTCCTGCCGTTCGAACTCGGTGAGAGCCTGGACGACCCGCTCCAAATGTACCTCGCCGACGCCAACACGGTGCCGGTCAACCTGGCGAACCTGCCCGCCATCTCCGTGCCCGCCGGCCGGGCTGACGGCCTCCCCGTCGGCCTGCAGTTGATCGGGCCGACGTTCGGCGAGCGAGCGATCATTCGGGCGGCCAGCGCCGTCGAGAACTGACCGCGAGGATCCGTTTCCGGCCTCCCTCGTAGACCGGCACGCCTGTCGGGTCGTCAACGACGGCGCGACGGTGACGGAGGGGCGCATCGACGCGGACGACGCCGGGTCGATGCGTTCATGCCGACGATGGTCCGTGACGGCGCAGACACCTCTCGACGGAGAGTACCGGCCGACGATGTCGGCGCTCGCCGAGGCGACGTTCGTTCTCGATCTGTGGGTCGGCTAAGGGACGGTCCGGTCCTCGTCGTCACCGGGTCGACTCCCGACGGACTCGACCGGTAAGTCGGTCGAGGGACTCGACGGGTCACACGCGATGGGCGTCCCGATCCGACGGGCGACGCGTTCCCCCCGGAGCCGCGTCGTATCCAGCGTCGGCCGACGGACGGTCGGCCCGACATCGGATCGGAGCGCCCAGCATCAAGGGGGGAGAGGGATTACATAACGTTACGGTCTGAATTCTCATCGATGATACTCTGTAACCGATCGACGGCGGCGCAAATATCGGAGATGATGTCGGGGATTCGACCGGTCAGGTCAGGCCGCGGTCCGCGGCACCCTCTCGGATCTTCGCCGCTCGTTTCCGGACCCGTCGCACGTACCGGTCGACTTTCTCCGGTTTCACGCCGTAGTAGGAGGCGAGCCACAGTTCGTCCGCGTACTCTTGGGTCAGAAAGTACGCGACGAGAGTATCCCGACCGGCCTGGATAATCGCCGGTGGCACCCCGCGTGGGCCCACGCCATCTTCGTCGAACCCGTTGACGTCGAAGTACACGTCGGCGTAGAGTTCGGCCGATTCCGGGGTGTCGAACTCGACGCCCCCGTGGTGGGGTCCCTCGAACCGGTAGACGGTGGCTCCCGCAGGGGTCTCTCGTTCGACGATTCGCACGTCGAGGACGTACTCTCGATGGATCGATTCGTCTGTCGCCGTCGGATCGTCGGGACGTCGGTCGTCTGTCTTGGCCATCGTCGATAGGTATCGTCGGTCGTTCGTTGTGCTGGGCTTCCCGTCAGTGCCGGCGTCGACGGACGCCGACGAGGGCCACGAGACCGATGGCGACGAGCGTGAGGGTCACGGGCAGCGGGCCGAACCCGGTCGTCGTCTCCGCCTCCGCGTCGCTCCGGCCGCCCGCGACGTCGCCGTTGGCCGCCGTTCCGGACTCGCCGTCGGCGGCGGCGGCCGTGGCCGCACCAGCCGAACCGTCGTCGATAGTCGCCGACCCGGCACCGGCGGTCACCGTCACGGTGTCGGATCGCGTCTTCGGATCGACGGTGCCGCCGTCGTCGTCGTCGAACTGCCGTGGGTCGACGGTCAGGGCGGTCGTCCCGGGTGCCCGGCCGGCTAGTTCGACCGTCGCGAGCGTCACACCGGTCGCACCGGGTTCGATGGCCCCCTCCATGTCGGCGGCTTCGAGGGTGACCGTGGCGCCGTCCGATCCGGTCGCCGGGTCGGTGGTAAGCCCGAACCGGTCGGGGTAGTTTGCCCCCGAAATTCGGGCAACGTCGGGGTTCTCGACGGTCACGTCGAGGTAGTACCCCGCGAGTCCGTTCGGGGCCGACGTGAGGACGACTCCGACGGTGGTGGTGTCGTCCACGGTCACCGCGTTGCCGACGACGCGGACGGCCGGGCCGTCGCTCTGTGCCGAGGCAGCTCCTGCCGCCGCCATCGTCCCCAGGAGGGCGAGCGTCGTCAGCGCGACTGCGAGTCTCGAAATCGAGCGTGTCTGGTCTGTCATTGGTGTTGGTGTCGGGTGATAACTGAGGTGGAGCGTCGAGGGAACCGGGTCCGCGTGGCGGGGTCGGTTAGTTGACCTCGTCGTAGAGGCTCACGATGTCGTCGAAGTCGAGACGGCCGTTCTCGTTGAAGTCGTAGGCGGACTTGTTCATCGTGACGCTGTCGGCGTCGAAACTGCTGAACAGCATCTCGATATCCTCGTAGTCCAGCCGTCCGTTCCCGTTGATGTCCTCGTAGAGGCCGTCGCCGTCGGGATCGGTCGGGGCACTCCCGCCGCTGACCGTCGGCGGTCCAGTGACGAGGACGCCCTCGCGGGCCTCGACGCCAATGGTGTGTCCACTCTCGTCGTCCATCCGTGTGACCTCGATGGCGAGGTCGGTCGTACCGGTGTCGACGCCGCGGAGTGTCAGCGAGGCGACGGGGATGTCGCGGCCGCCGGCCTCCACGTTGCCGTCGACGTCGGCGAAGCGAAGCGTCGCCGAGGAGCCGTCCGAACTGATCGAACTCTCGGTGAGCCCGAGGGTGTCGGGGAAGGAGACATCCGTGATGGACGCCACCTCGGGGTTCGTGACCGAGACGGTGATCTCGGCCCCGGAGATGCCGGTCGGGAGCGCGGAGGCGGCCAGTTGCGCGGTGCCGGTCGCGCCGTAGCCGACGGCCATCGAATCCACGTCCAGCGTGACGTTCGGCTGGAAGACGTAGAGACCGTCGTTGGGGTACGAACGGGCGGGACCGCCGAAGCCGTCCTCACAACAGATGACGCGCCCGTCGCGCATCGTGTAGACGTTGTCGATGTTCCGAAGCGCGTCGTCGGCGTCCTGTGGGCCGTCGGTGAAGTCGGGACCCGTGATTACGGGTTCGAGCGTCGAGACGTCGTAGTTGGGTTCGAGTTCCGCGCGGTAGACCACGCCGCCGTCCACGCGATCCATCTGCACGTCGCCCGTGTCGTCCGCGAGGGCGTCGTTGAACTCCGAGATGCCGAAGTAGACGAAGTCTCCGGGTTCGGAGCCGTCGACGCTGTCGACGCCTTCGGCCTTGTTGAACTCGATCGAGGCGCCGATCTCCTTTGCGGCCGCGCGGGTCTCCAGGAAGGGGACGCGACGCAGCTTCTCGTCGACGTCGTCGGGGCCATCCGCCTCGTACTGGGCGGCCCACTCGACGATCTCCTCGTCCGTGATGTAGTTTCGGTTCCCGTTCTCGATGACTTCGAGGTCGGCCTCGCGGATGGCGGCTGCCGGGTCGTCCCGCCAGTCGGTTTCGGCGTGAGCGTCGAGGTAGTCGGCCTGCGTCACGTCGTCGTACTCGGCGATCCAGGATTCGACCTCCCCGTTCGTGGCGTGGCCGAGTTCGATCCACTCGACTTCGAGCGGCGTGTTCGCCGGGGAGTTGCGCTGGCCGGCTTCCGCGGCGTTTGCGGCGTCGTTCGTGATCTTCGGGGCGTAGAGCGTCCCCGCGATGTCGTCCGTGTCCCCGTAGCTCGGGATCGGATCGTCGGCTACGAACTTGTAGATCCCCTTGCTGTCGCCGTCCGAACAGCCGTAGACGGTCCGTTCGTCGCCCTGGATGTCGGGTGCCTCCCAGGCGGCCCGTCCCATCACCCAGTACTTGACCGGCTGGGGCGTCTCGGCGGTCGGGTTCCGGATGTCGACGTGGTAGCCGTACCGATAGGGGTTCGGGTAGACGTCGTCGATGACCGTAGTCGCCAGGTTGGTGGCGCCGCTCTGATCGGATCGGTCCGCACCGAGGTAGTACGCGAGGAACTCGACGCCGGTGAGTGCCCAGGACCCCTGCACGTACCACGAGTCGTCGAGATCCCCCGCCTCGGCGTACGCACCGACTGCGTCGGAGATTTCGCTCGGATTCGGTCGGTTCCAGAAGTGATTCGCACCGAGGATACCCTCGCCGCTCCCGGCCTCGACGACGTCACCGACCGTATTGGTCAGTGAAACACGAGGGTGGGCGTAGTTCTCCTCCGAGGAGATCATCGTCTCCCACGGACTGAGGTCGCCGTAGCAGTTGATCCGCGTCCCACCGAGTTCGCGGAACGCCGCGGTGTTCGCGAGGTTCATCGCGTCCTCGGGATCGGCGCTCCACTCTCCCTCTTCGTCCCGACTGATGAAGATTCGGGAGATGCAGCCGGGACTGTTCTCCCAGTTGGTGAAGAGGTAGCCCGCGGTGCCGTCCTCGTCCGTCGGGACGAACTGGTTGCAGTCGGGGTTGGTCCCGGCGCCGCCGTACTGCGTTCCCGCGAAGTTGTCCAGTGTGATATCGACCCCGTCCGGCGTCCGAGTGACGCCGAGGCGCTCCTCGCCGCCGTCGATCGGCTCTCGACCCTGGAACAGGATCACGTAGTCGCCGACCTCGGAGCGGACCTCCCGCTGTTTCTCCTCGGTGTCCGGGATGCCGACCTCGTCGAAGTCGTCGTTGTTCCCGTCGAACTCGAACTGGAAATCGCGGAAATACCCGACCGCCGCGCGGTCGAATGGCTCCGTGTTACCCGCTTCCGGGTGCTGGAGACTGTACAGGAGCGAGCCGTCGTCGAAGACGAACGGGCCGGTAACCTCCGCCCCGAACGCCGTCGTCGAGAGTCGTTTGAGGCTCCCCTCGACGCTCGGGGCGCCGGGTGTATCCGATTCCGGAACGTCCTCGCCGCGTGCCACTCCGGCGACGCTCGCGCCGAGCGCCGCAGCCGTAGACGTTGCCATCAGCGTTCGCCGAGTCAGATCGACCATACGGGAGAACGGCCGGAGACCGCAGTAATGGAGTTTTATATGAGACGTACATCGCCGAAACGAAACTGTGGAGGAGGGGGTGTGTCGACGTCCCTCACAGGACGGCACCCCCACCGTTCACACGCGTACAAAAGCCCCCGTTGGATCCCATCCAACGACCGAGTCGTCGCGAGCGACGCGTGAGCGGCCGCCCGTGCAACGGCTTCGTCGCACCTGCTGCTACCGGGATTCAGTATATAAATCTGCGCGCCCAGTTTTCACGGGTGATATCGCCGGCCCCGGTAGGATCCCCGGACGACCGAGCGACACCGGTCCGGCGCGGAATGGGTTCGAGAGCGACGGGAAATCGAGATAGCCATCCGTCGGGCCGACGAGACGAGACGAGACGAGACCCGATCGGGGATCACGTTGCCGAAGGTGGCGGCGACGGGGTCCACCTCGGTGACCTGAAACGGGGCGACGGATTCGTCCTCGAGGGGGCCGACGACCGGCGGCACTTCCGCCGCTGATACCGTCACAGCGACGGGGTCACGTCGTCGGCGACGCAGGCGTCGAGGAAGACGACGACGTGGTCTCCGGGGTGAATCACCGTATCCCCCCGTGGCGTGATCAGGCTCTCCTCGCGGGTGATGGCGCCGATGACGACGCCGTCGGGCAGGTCGGTCACCGACTCGTGGATGGGCCGATCGGCGAGGATGCTCGCCTCGTCCACCTCGATTTCGAGCACTTCCGCCCGGTCGCTCTCGATGATGGCGATGTTCTCGGCGCCGCCGTCCCGCGTGAACCGCGTGATCTCCTCGGCGACTACCTCCCGCGGGTTGATCCCGACGTCCACACCGACGGCTTCGAACAGGTCGACGTACTCCGACGTGTCGATGATGGCGACGGTCCGGTCGACACCCAGCCGTCGCGCCAACATCGACACCAGCAGGTTCTTTTCGTCGGAGCCGAGCGCTGCGACCACGAAGTCGGCGTCGCCGACGTGTTCCCGCTCCAGGAACTCCATGTCGGTGGCGTCGCTCTCCATCACGACCGTGTCGGGGAGCATCTCGGCGAGGTGGCGGGCGCGCTCGGGGTCCTGTTCGATCAGGCGGGGTTTGAATCCCCGTTCGCCGAGCAGACGGGCCACGTGGTAGCCGATTTCGCTGCCCCCGACGATCACGACTTCCTCGGCCGTCCCCGGGCGTTCCTCCGGCGCGATGATCGTCGCGAACTCCTGGACTGCCTCGGGGTTGCCGATCACGACCACTCGGTCGTGATCCCGGAGCACGGAGGGGCCACGGGCGAGTTCCACCTCCCCGTCCCGAAGGATGGCGGCGAAGGTCAGGTCGTCGAATCGGTCGGCCTCCGCGACGGTCTGGTCGGTCACCGGACTGCCGGATGGTATCTCGAACTCCGCCATCTGGACGCGTTCGCCTGCGAAGGAGTCCACGTCGCGGGCGGCCGGGATACCGACCACCCGGACGATCGACTCCGCGGCGAGTAGGTTCGTACAGACGATGAAGTCGATACCGAACGCCCGCTCCGAACGCTCCCACGTCCGCAGGTACTCCGTATTCTTCACGCGGGCGACGGTGAAGGCGTCGCTCACCGCACGCGTCGTCGCGCAGATGACGATGTTCGTCTCGTCGTTGTCGGTGCTGGCGATGACCATGTCGGCGTCGTCGACGCCGGCCTCCTCCAGCGTCGACAGCGACGTACCGTCGCCCTGCACGGTCAGCACGTCGAGCGAGTACGTCAGATCCTCGACCCGGTCGCCGTCACGATCCACGACCACGATGTCGTGGGCGTCGGCCAGGTCAGCCGCGATGCTCGACCCGACCTGTCCGGCTCCGACGATGATCACACGCACGCTCGTCCGCTCCCGGTGTGCATACGCCCGAGTCGTCGCGCCCACGGTTTCACGATTTCGCTTTGTGGCTTCTCACACGGACTGTTGTAAGGCAGTACCAGCCGTCGCCGAACACGGTGAGGGCGACGGTCGGGACACAGGGACGACCGTCCGTATCACCCCACACCGCTCGGCTCCTCGTGGACGACGAGGTGAACCTCGCGGTGCCGGCCCTCGACGTCCGCCACGATTCGCTCGACCACCCGTTCGGCCTCCTCGACCAGAATCGGCGTCACCTTCCCGACTACCCAGTCGAGGGAGACGAACCGGGGTAGGTCGAGGACGCCCCCGCCGACCGAGCCCGGTTCGAACTCGACTTCTAGGTGGACACGACAGACCGGCCCCTCCTCGTCCGGCAGGGTGGCCGGCACTTCGTCGAGTGGTTCGACCCGCCACCGGCCACGGGCGTCGACGTCCTTGACGACCTGCCAGTCGAGTCGTATCGGTGGCTCGGCGTCCGTCACTTCCGTGTGCGCCGTGTAGGTGATTTTCCACCAGGCGAACCGGAGGCGATACCGGGTTCCCGGCGACCCGTCTCCCTCGGCGCGTACGTCCGTCAGGTGCTCCGAGTACCGGGCGTACCGCGGGAAGTCGACGAGGAAGTCGTACACCTCCTCGGGTGGCAGACAGACCACCGTACTGACGTGGATGCGGTCCACGTGGCCCCGTTGGACCACGGCGGCGTAAGCGTTCCGCGGGCTACGGCGGTTCGCCGCAGTACTCACAGGCATCGTCCGCGGCCGTCCGCGACCCGCAGTGGGTGCAGTTCGTCCGGTCCGGGTCGTCGCCGTCGTTCGACTCGCCGCGCATCGCCGCCACCCCGATGACCGCGATACCGAGGAAGCCAGCGACGAACCAGCCGACCGGACCCATCAGGAGGAGCACGAATCCGACGACTGCGGCGGGGAGGGCGAGGAGCGCGTAGAGCATCAGTTCCGATTCGCGGGTCACGGGCGACGTACGCCGGCCACCGGAAAACGGGTTTCGGTGGCGGCGACGCGCGTTGCACCGCCGCTCGGACGGCCGACCCTTAAGACCCTCGCCACGAAAGTGGAGACGAATGCTCGAGGGGACACACGTCGCGCTCGGAGTGACGGGGAGCATCGCGGCCGTGAAGACGGTGGAACTCGCCCACGAACTCCGGCGACACGGCGCGTCCGTACGCGCCGTGCTGACCGACGGCGCCCGGGGTATCGTCCATCCCTGGGCGGTGGAGTTCGCCACCGAGACGCCGCCGGTGACGGAACTGACGGGGGCGGTGGAACACGTCGACCTCTGTGGGCGTGAGGGGTGGGCGGACGTCCTGTTGATCGCTCCCGCCACCGCCAACACCGTCGGGAAGGTGGCTGCCGCCGTCGACGATACGCCCGTGACCACGTGCGCCACGACAGCCCTCGGCGCGGACATCCCCGTCGTCGTCGCGCCCGCGATGCACGAACCGATGTACGACCACCCCGGGGTGCTGGACGCCATCGACCGCGTCGAATCCTGGGGCGTCGACTTCGTCGATCCGCGGATCGAGGAGGGGAAGGCCAAACTCGCGAGCGAAGCCGCCATCGTCACCGCCGTCGCCCGCGCGACGACGCCGGATCCCCTCGCGGGTCGGCACGTCGTCGTCACCAGCGGCGCAACCACGGAGTCGGTCGATCCGATCCGGACGCTCTCCAACCGCGCCTCCGGTCGAACCGGGCGGGCCGTCGCCCGCGCCTGTCACGTCCGCGGCGCGTCCGTCACCCTCGTCCACGACGGCCCGGACGTTCACTACGCCGACGTGTGCACCGTCGAGAGCGCCGCGGAGATGCTCGACGCGGTGGTGGCGGCCGTCGCCGACGACGATTCGGCGGACGCCCTCGTCTCCGCCGCCGCCGTCTCCGATTTCACCCTCGACTCCGCGCCCGAGAAGATCCGGTCGGGCGAGTCGATCACCCTCGAACTGGAACCGACGCCGAAACTCATCGATACGATTCGGGCCGACCACCCGGACCTCCCGATGGTCGGGTTCAAGGCGGAGACGGGCGGCGACGACGAGGCGATGGTCGAACGGGCGCGTGCCCTCCGCGACCGGGTCGATCTCGCGTTCGTCGTCGCCAACGACGCCTCGGTGATGGGTGCGGACGACACCCGGGCACTGATCGTCGGTACGGACGACGTGGCTCGGTACACGGGGTCGAAGGCGGGCCTCGGCGCCCGCGTCGCCGACGAACTCGTCGCGGTACTCGACTGACGATGGACGGGAACCGCGGTTCGAGCGGGGGTGCTGGCGGTATAGCAATAGTTATGAAAGCGGAACCGAAGCCTACACGATGACAAGAATGAACGGGGGAGCCACCGCTCGGGTCGCCGGAGGTCGACCGCCGGATGGCGGCTGACCACGACCGGGACGTACTCGTCCCGGTCGGCGACTCGGAGACGCTTCGACGGACCGTAACCTACGCGGTCGAACGAGCCCACGAGGCTGCCGCCTCGGCCGGCGAGGGCGCGACCGTGCACTTCGTCTTTCCCGCACGCTGGCGCAGCTACGAGACCGATCGGGAGAACGTCGTCTCGGCGTCGTCGCTGCTGGATCGGGTCGTCGCCTGGGCCGAAGAGGACCTCGACGAGTTGATCGGCGAGGACGAGGCGAGGACCGTCGCCTTCGAGTCGGCCACCGTCGGCACGAGTGAGTACGTCTTCAGCCCCGGCGACTTCGCCGATGTGATCGCCCGATACGCCGACGCGAACGAGGTCGGTCGGATCGTCGTCGACCCCTCGTTCCGTCCCGGCGGGAACGTCCCGATCCTGCGCTCCTTCGAGGAAGAACTCGCGGAGCGTGGTTTCGACGTGCTGGAGGCGCCAGTAACCCGACGGACCAGCCGTCGACTCCCCTTCACCGATATCGGACTCCCCGAGTTCTTCGTCGTCTACGCCGCCTCGTTGCTGTTCTACCTCGCCATCGGCGGGTGGCACGTCACCGACGGCTACGAACTGGCTACGGGCGCCGCGACGGCCGGCGTGGTAACGCTGACGCTCGCCCGCGTCACGATGAAAGGCGAGCTCCCGCGTCTCGGCTACGTCGGGGCCACCGTCCTCCGGATGGCCGCCTACGCGCCGATCCTGCTCTGGGAGATTACGAAGGCCAACTTCGCGCTCGCCTACGTCGTCCTCCACCCGAAACTCCCGATCGACCCGCGAACCGTCGAGTTCGACGCCGCGGTGTGGGGCGACATGCCGGTTACGACGCTCGCGAACTCCATCACGCTGACGCCGGGGACGCTGACCGTCGACGTGAGTCGCCAGCACTTCATCGTCCACGCCCTGATCCCCGACGCGGAGGACGACCTGCTCGAAGGCACGCTGGAGCGCCTCGTTCGCTTCGTCTTCTACGGCCGCGAGTCCGCACGCATCCCGTCGCCGTTCGAACGCCGCGACGACGATGGGGGGTCCTGAGATGGTCTCCGAGACCCTCTCGACGCTCTTTCTCGGCGCCGCCGGCGCGTTCGCGTTCTTCGCGGTGGTCCTGCTCTACCGGGTCGTCCGCGGCCCGACCACCCAGGACCGCATCGTCGCCATCAACGTCGTCGGGACGAACACCGTCATCGTCATCGCCCTCGTGAGCGTCGCGCTCGGCGAGTACGGCTACCTCGACGTGGCGCTGGTGTACGCTCTCCTCAACTTCGTCATGAGCATCGCCGTCTCGAAGTTCACCGTCGAGTGGGGTGGCGTCATATGACTCCCGTCGAGTATCTCGCGGCCGCGCTCGTTCTCGGCGGCACCTTCTTCGGGTTCGTCGCCACCGTCGGGCTGCTCCGCCTCCCCGACCTTTACTCGCGGCTCCACGCCGCCTCGAAGAGCGACACCCTCGGCTCGGTGCTGGCCATCGCAGGGACGGCCACCGCCCTCGGGGCCTCCACCGAGTCGATGAAGATGGTGTTCCTGCTCCTGTTCCTGTTCCTGACGAGTCCGACCGCCGCCCACGCCATCGCCCGCGCGGGCAGGGAACAGGAAGTCGAACCGGTCGGCGAGGAGGCGTCCTGGGACGACGCCACCGGAGGGGAGCGACAGTGAGCCTCTCCGTCCCCGTCGCCATGGTGTTGCTGTTCATGCTGGGGAGCGCGCTCGCAGCCGCGCTGCTCCGGGACGTGGTCGGCAGCATCGTCGCCTTCGCCGGCTACAGCTTCGGAGTGGCCGTCCTCTGGGCGTTCCTCCGAGCACCCGACGTGGCGCTCACCGAGGCGGCCGTCGGGGCTGGCATCACGACGGTGCTGTTTCTGCTCACCATCGCTCGGACCTCCGTCTCGCGCTCGGAGCGGTTCGAGGGGATCAGCCTTCGTTCGCTGCTGGCCGTCGTGGCCATCGTCGTCACCGTCGGCGCGACTGTCCCGGCGCTACCCCCCGTCGGGGCGTCAGGGACGCCGGTTCTGAGCGGCGGAGTGAGTCAGTATTACCTCGACAACGCCTACGACCAGACCGGCGTGACGAACGTCGTCACGGCCGTCCTCGTCGGCTACCGTGGTTTCGACACGCTGGGCGAGGCGGCCGTCGTCTTCGCCGCCGGCATCGCCATGCTGCTGGTCCTCCGACGGGAGGCGTTCGTATGAGCGAACGATCCCCGTCGTCCGAGGACGACGCCGGCGAAGGGGACGGGGCGGACGGGGCGGACGGCCGCCTCACGCGCCCCGCCGAGGACCGGCCGCCGTCCGTCGAGAGCACCATCATCATGACGACGGTCCGGGTGATCGCTCCATTCGTGTTGACGCTCGGGGTGTTCGTCATGTTCCACGGAGCCAGCTCCGCCGGCGGCGGGTTCCAAGGCGGCGTTATCGCCGCGACCACCGTCGTCATGCTCGGGTTCGCGTTCGGCATCGAACCCATCGCCACGCGACTGCGGAACTACCACCTCGCCGGACTCGTCCTCGGGGGACTCGGTACCTTCCTCGCCATCGGATTCGGC
Organism: Haloplanus litoreus; assembly: GCF_045690335.1. GTDB lineage: Archaea > Halobacteriota > Halobacteria > Halobacteriales > Haloferacaceae > Haloplanus > Haloplanus litoreus. Next base: position 2,204,645 of record NZ_CP147874.1, read on the forward strand.
GGCTACCTCGTCGGCGACACCTTCCTGCAGATCTCCGGATACGAGACGCTCGTCCACCATGGCAGTAAGTACAGCATCGAACTCGTCGAACTGGGTATCGGTATCGTCGTCGCCGGGGTCATCACCGGCCTGTTCTTCCTGCTCGGAACCGGTGTCGACACCGCCCGCGACGCGACCGAACCCGGCACGGAGGCGGATCGCTAGATGATCGAACTCCTGACGACGAAGTACACGTACCTCACCGTCGTGGCGTTGCTCGCCATCGGCGCCTACGTCATGATCGAGAGCGACAACTTCGTCAAGAAGATCATCGGAATGAACGTGTTCCAGACGGGCATCTTCGTGTTCTTCATCTCGGCCGCCTTCCGCACCGGTGGCCGCTCACCCGTCGTCCAGAGCGGCGGTGGTGGCGGGCCGTTCGTCAGCCCGCTTCCGCACGTCCTGATCCTGACCGCAATCGTCGTCGGAGTGAGCCTCACCGCCGTGGCCCTCGGCCTCGTCGTGCGCATCTACGAGAGCTACGGCACCATCAACGAGGACACCCTAGAGGAGGTGCTGGCGAATGACTGACGCCTACCTCCCCCTGCTGGTCGCCATCCCCCTGCTCGGTGCGCTACTCGCCGTGGCGACGGGGCTGGTGACGGCCCGCGGCCCGGCGCTCGTCGCCTGGGTGGTTCTCGGGGTACAGACGGCCCTCGCGGTTTGGCTCGGATCGACCGCCATCACCCAGGGCCCCCTCTCCGCCGACGTCGGCGGCTTCGTTGCGCCGTACGGCATCGAACTCGTCGTCGACGGCCTGTCGGCGGTGGTGCTCGCTCTCGTCGCCGTCGTCTCACTCGCCGTGCTGGCGTTCGTGGCCGAGGACGAACCGGGGGGAACCGCGTTCTACACCGAGTACCTCCTGCTCGTCACCGGGTTGTCCGGGATGGCCGTCACGGGCGACGTGTTCAACCTCTACGTCTTCCTCGAAATCACGGGGCTTGCGACCTACGCGCTGGTCGCGTCGGCCGGGACGGGTCGGTCGGCGGTGTCGGCGCTCAAGTACCTGCTGTTCGGTACCGTCGCGGCCTCCCTGTACCTGCTCGGCGTGGGCTACGCGCTGGTGGCGACGGGGACGCTCAACATGGCCGACCTCTCGGTCGAACTGGCGCGAGTGGGCTACGACTCGCCGCTCGTGCTCGCCTCCTTCGGCTTCATCGTCGTCGGTCTCGCGACCAAGACGGCGCTGTTCCCGCTGCACACCTGGCAGCCCGACGCCTACGGTGACGCCCCGGACAGCGTGAGTGCGCTGATCGCGGCACTCGTCTCGACGGTGGCCGTCTACGCCCTGTTGCGACTGGTCTACACCGTCTACACGCCGGCCTTCTTCGAGGCCGTTCCCGTCGCCCGCGAGGCCTTGGTCGCCTTCGCGGCGGTCAGCATCGTCGTCGGGAGCGTCCTCGCCGTCGCGCAGTCCGAAGTCAAGCGGATGCTCGCGTACTCCTCGGTGTCTCAGTACGGCCTGGTCGTCGTCGGCATCGCCATCGGAACGCCGGCGGCCGTCTTCGGTGCCGTCGTCCACCTCCTCGGACACGCGATCATGAAGGGTGGCCTGTTCGTCGCGGCGGGCGCCGTCGCCGATCTGACCGGCGCGCGGACCGTCGACGAGTACGCCGGCCTCGCGGATCGCTTCCCCGTCCTCGGGGGCGCGAGCGCCGTCCTCATGCTCGCGATGGTGGGTGTCCCGCCCGCCGTCGGCTTCGCGGGCAAGTGGTACATTGCACTCGGCGCCGTCCGGGCGGGGTCGTGGCCGGTCGCCGTCGTCATCTTCGCGTCCACGCTCCTGACGCTCGCCTACTTCGCGCTCCTCGTCGAGCGCATGTTCGTCGCACCGGCCTCCGCGAGCGTGCAGGCGGCGACCGACGGCGGGAGCGACGGCCGCGACCGACCGTCGCGGCCCAGTCGCCGGGCGCTCGCTCTCGTGATCGGCGCCGGCGTCGTCGCCGTCGTCATGGGCCTCGCCGTCACCGAACTCGGGACCGCGCTCCAACCGACCATCGACACGCTTCTCTCGTCATGACCGACATCGCCTCACTCAGACCGGCTCTGGCCGTCGCCGTCGCGGCGGTCGCCGTGGTACCGATCCTCGCCTCCGCCCGTCGGCCGAACCTCCGCGAGGGGTGGACCGTCCTCGCGGCCGGCGGCTCCTTCGCCCTCGTCGCCAGCATGCTTCCCGGGGCACTCTCCGGGACGGTCCGCGTCTCGAACCTCGGGACGCTCGTCACCGGCGTCGAACTCTCCCTGCGTGCGGACCCGCTGGGTATGCTCTTTGCCACCGTCGCCAGCCTGCTCTGGCTGGTGACCAGTTTCTACAGCATCGGCTACATGCGCGGCCTCGACGAGGGCGATCAGACCCGCTATTTCGCCGCGTTCGCCGCGAGCGTCGCCGCCGCCCTCGGCGTCGCCTTCGCCGCCAACCTCGTCACCACGTTCGTCTTCTACGAACTCCTGACGGTCGCCACGTATCCGCTCGTCACCCACGACGAGACGGCCGAGGCGCGGGCGGCCGGCCGCAAGTACCTCGCCTACACCTTCGGCGGCGGGGTGGCCGTCCTCGCGGGGACGGTGCTCGTCGCGACGATGACCGGCACCACCGACTTCACCGCGGGTGGCATCGCTGCCCTCGCCACCGCCGATCCGATCCTCGCGCGAGCGGCGTTCGTCCTGCTCATCGGCGGATTCGGCGTCAAGGCGGCGCTCATGCCGCTTCACTCCTGGCTCCCCGACGCGATGGTGGCGCCAACGCCCGTCTCGGGCCTGCTCCACGCCGTCGCCGTCGTCAAGAGTGGGGTGTTCGGCATCGCCCGTGTCGTCCTCGACGTCTACGGCGTCGAATTGACGGGGACGCTCGGCATGGGCTTGCCCCTCGCCGTCGTCGCCGCTGCCACCCTCCTCCTCGCGAGCGTCATCGCACTCCGCCAGGACAACCTCAAGCGGCGGCTGGCGTTCTCGACGGTGAGTCAGCTCTCCTACATCGTCCTCGGTATCGCGATTCTCGACCCGCAGTCCATCGTCGGTGGGCTCCTCCACATCCCCGCCCACGCGTTCATGAAGCTCACCCTCTTCTTTACCGCCGGCGCCATCCACGTCGAGACCCACACCGACGACATCAGCGAGATGGCCGGCATCGGCAAACGGATGCCGCTGACGATGCTCGCCTTCGGCGTCGCCGCCGCGGGTATGGCCGGCATCCCGCTCGTCGCCGGCTTCGTCAGCAAGTGGTATCTCCTGCTGGGGAGTGTCGGCGCCGGTCAACCCGTCTTCGCCGTCGTACTCTTGCTCTCGGGCGTCCTCAACATCGCGTACTTCTGGCCGGTCTTCTACCAGGCCTTCTTCGAGAGCGAGGACGACCACGACGCGAAGCCGCTCGTGGAGTTCTCCCTCGGCGGCGAGACGCGGTCGATCCTGCCCGAGGAGTCGGTCTACGAACCCGATCCCGTGACCGACGGTGGGCACGCGAGCGAGGTAAACGAGGCGAGCGGGTCCTCGTCGGACTACCAGTCCGACGGTGGGCACGCGAGCGAGGTAAACGAGGCGAGCGGGTCCTCGTCGGACTACCAGTCCGACGGTGGGCACGCGGACGACCACGATGGTCACCACGGCGGTCCGCCGGCCGGTGGGTGGGAGCGTCGTGACTGGCTGGGCGGCGAGAGCACCTGGTTCATGCTCGGGCCGATCCTGGCGGCGATGACGGGCGCCGTCGTTCTCGGCGTGATTCCGGGGACTGCGGTCTTCCTGCGACTCGTGAAGGTCATCGTCACCGCGGCGACGGGGGTGGCCGTCTGATGGCCACCGATCCGCTCACTGCCGTGCCGCCCGGGCTCCTGGTCCTCGCCGCGGCGTTCGTGGCCGGCGTGGCCGGCCGCCGCCTCGGCCACCTCGTCGGCGGCCTCACGACCGCGCTCGTTACCGTCTGGATCTGGGTCGTCCCGCAGGGGACACATTTCGCCGGGACGCTGTTCGGCTTCGACGCCGTCTTCTTCCAGGTGGACCCGTTCTCGCGGGTCGTCGGCCTCGTCTTCGCGTTCATCGCCACCGTCGCCGTCGCCTACTCGTGGGCGACGGACGCGAGCAACAGACAGACCGCCTACGCGCTCACCTACGTCGGCTCCAGCCTCGGCGCCGTCTTCGCCGGCGACTGGCTGACGATGGTGGTGTGGTGGGAGCTGATGGCCGTGACGAGTACGATTCTCGTCTGGGACTACGGCGGGAAGGCCGTCCGCGCGGGCTTCCGGTACGCCGTCCTGCACGGCATCGGCGGTAGTCTCGTCCTCGGTGCCATCGCGTGGCACTACGTGTCCGTCGGCTCCTTCCTTTTCACCGCCGCCGACGGCATGGTCGGAACGGTGCCGCAGGTACTCGCCGCGGTGGGTATCGGCGTCAACGTCGGCTTCATCGGCCTGCACGCGTGGCTCCCCGACACCTATCCCCGGCCCCACATCGCCGCGAGCGTCTTCCTCTGTGTCTACACGACCAAGACCGGCGTCTACGCCATGTACCGGGCGTTCCCGGAGGGTCACCTCTGGATCGCGTACATGGGCGGGGCGATGGCCGTCTTCGGCGCCGCCGCTGCGCTCCTCCAGAACGACATGCGCCGCCTGCTCTCCTATCACATCCAGTCGCAGGTCGGCTACATGGTCGCCGGCGTCGGTATCGGCAGCGCGCTAGCGCAGGCGGGCGCCTTCGGCCACGTGTTCAACCACATCCTCTACAAGAGCCTGCTGTTCATGACTGCCGGCGCCGTCGTCTACAGTACCGGCGAGGAGAACCTGAAGTACCTCGGCGGCCTCGCACGGAAGATGCCCGTGACGGCCATCGCGTTCACCATCGCGGCGCTCTCCATCGCCGGCTTCCCCGGCTTCAACGGCTTCGTCAGCAAGGGTATCGTCATCTCCGCCAGCCACTACTCGTTCGTGAAAGGGCCGCTCGTCGTCGGCGACTTCTACACGCTGGAGTTGCTGCTCCTCCTCGGCGGCGTCGGGACGTTCCTGTCGTTCATCAAGTTCGGGTACTACGCCTTCCTCCACGGGCCGTACGAGGGCGACCCCGTGACTCCGGCGCCGCGGCCACAACAGGTTGCGATGATACTAGTTGCGGCACTGTGTGTGTTCTACGGCGTCTTCGACGGTGCGTTATTCAGCCTACTCCCGTTCGACGTGACCGACGAAACCGTCGTTACCCACGTCTACCACACCTACACCGTCGGCCACATCGTCGAGGGTCTGGCCCTCGCCGCCGCCGGCGTCGTCGGCTTCGTCGTTCTGAAGAAGCCACTGTCGAAGGTCGGGCGCGTGCCCGACGTGGACGCGGGCTACAATCCGCTCGTCTTCTACGGTACCCGAGCACTGGTCGTCGGCGTCACCGAGACGTACGCGGCCGTCGACCGGGTGGTCGTCTCGCTCGTCGACAGGGCCGCCGCGGTCCGCGCCGACCCCGCCGCCCTCTCGCGCTATCGCGCCAACATCGGGGGGAGTATCTTCATCCTGATGCTCGTCCTCGGCGGCGCTCTGGCGTTGCTGGGGGTCGTGTAACCCGTCCACATATTTTTTATTGGACGGGGTCCTGAGCCGAATCGATGCAGGTGTGGCGGTTCCTGACGTCCGAGGACGCCCAGAGCGAAGTGGTCGGGACCGTCCTCCTCGTCGCCATCACCGTCGTCGTCGCCTCGATTCTCGGCGTCTTCGCGTTCGGAGTGGCGAACAACGAGCGGATCCCACAGATGGCACTCGACTTCGAGTTCGGCGGCTCGGACGTGACGATCACCCACGAGGGTGGAAACACGGTCACCACCGACGGAACGTTACGAACACGCGTGAGCGAAGGCACCCTCACGGGCGACGACTGGGCCGACCTCGACGGACCGATCGAGTCGGGGACGAACGTCACGCTCGTCCACGAGGAGGGCGGCGGTCGGGCCCCCTGGGACGGGGAGACGGTTCGTGTCAGGTGGCAGAGCGACGACGGGGAGGCGTCGGCAGTGATCGCCCGACGGCGGGCGCCGACGTGACCGCAGCGTCGGCGTGTCGGGCCGTCGTAGTCGCCCATTCGAGCGGTGCCGGCCGACGAATCGCCACCTTTTATTCTCGACCCCCGGTACGGTCGACATGGACCAGTTGCGGCAGTCGCTTCTCGACGCGCCGATCATCGAGAAAGGGGAGTACGAGTACTTCGTCCACCCCGTCAGTGACGGCGTTCCGATGCTCCGTCCCGAACTTCTCCGCGAAATCGTCATCAAGATCATCCGCAAGGCGGATCTGGAGGACATCGACAAAATCGTCACCCCCGCGGCGATGGGCATCCACATCTCCACCGCCGTCTCGCTCATGACCGACATTCCGCTGGTCGTCATCCGGAAACGCCAGTACGGTCTCGACGGCGAGGTGTCACTCTCGGCCCAGACGGGATACTCCGAGAGCGAGATGTACATCAACGACGTGGAGGAGGGTGACCGCGTCCTCGTCCTCGACGACGTGCTCTCAACCGGTGGGACGATGAAGGCCATTCTCGACGCCCTCGAACACATCGGAGCCGAGGTGATCGACGTGGTCGCGGTCATCAAGAAGGCGGGACCGAACGATCTCGACGACGCGGGCTACAGCGTCAAGACGCTCATCAACGTCACCGTCGAGGACGGCGAAGTCATTATCGTCGACCCACACGGCGACGGGTAGCCGCCTGACCTCGACGGAGTCGGGTGATTCTACTGACCGATGGGTATTAGTGCGCACCGCCGTTTTGAGAAGGTATGCCGCCTGGTAACGACCGTCGGGGAACTCCGGAAACGGCGGATCGTCGAGGACGACGGGGACGCCGCGACGTGTTGAAACTCCTCGGGGCGACGGGCGTCGCCGGTCTCGCGGGATGTTCGGGGAACGGGAGTAGTTCCGATGCCCAGAACGGCCAGCGGAGCATCGAGGGGAGCTACGTCTCCGCGTCGAGTGTCGACGCCCAGTCGCTCAACTGGCTGACCATCGCCGACGCGACGTCGGGGTCGTTCGTCACCGCGACCCTCGACGGGATATGGGCGATCAAGCCGAATCGGGAAATCTTCCCGCTGTGGGGCGACTACTCGACGGACGACGGGCGCGTCTACGAGATAGAACTCCGGGACAACCTACAGTGGGGTGCGGGCTACGGACGGATGACCGCCGAAGACTGGGTCTACATGATCGAGAACGTCTTTCAGGCCCAGCCGAACTGGAGCGGGTATCCCAATGCGAACGACTGGTTCCGTACGAACCCCGAGTCGGGGGAGCGGGAGCCGATTCCCGTCGAGCAAACCGGAGAACTCACCTTCGAGATTCGGCTGTTCGAGGTCGATCCCTCGCTGCCGTTCAAACCGATCCTGTGGCGCCAGCAGTGCATACCGAAGGGGATTCTGGAGAAGTACGTCGAGAGCCAAGACAGCGAGGGACTCCAGCAGGACGAGGAACTCAACACGCTGGCTTACACCGGTAACCTCGGTCCGTACACCTACGACACGTGGGAACGGTCCGCCCGCTACACCGTCTCCCGTAACGACGACTACTACCTACGGGACGTCGATGATGTCCCCGAGCGGTTCGGGGAGGCACCGTACTTCGAACAGCAGACGACTCGAGTCATCAGCGAGGAGAGCACGCGTCTCGGCGCACTGGAGTCCGGCGAAGTCCACTCCGCAGGTATCCCGCCGGATAAGGCCAACCGCTTCGAGAACCTCCCGAACGTGACGGTCAACGTCACTCCCCAGCCGTATCTCCGCCTGATCGTCTACAACATGCGGGCGAACGGGTGGGAGCCGTTCCGCTCGAAGGCGGTTCGCCGTGCGCTCGCCTTCGCCGTGAACAAAGAGACCGTCGTCCAGAACGTGCTCCGTGGCTACGCGGACGTGGCTCAGACGATGCAGCCGAAGTGGTCGGAGTGGTACGACGACAGCGAGGTGACGGAGTTCGGCGTCGGCGACCGGTACGGCCCGGAGACGGCCCGGTCCCGGCTCGAATCGGCACTGTCGGGCACCGAGTACGCCTACGACGGGGAACGACTCGTCGACGACGACGGCGAGCAGGTGACGCTGTCGATATACTACGACTCCGGCCAACCGACCGAGAGCACCATCGCGGAGTTCATCGCCCAGGAGTTCGGGGAGAACGCCGGCATCGACGTCCAACCCGAAGCCGTCTCCTCGTCGACGTTCCAGAGTAACTACGTCCAGACGTCGGCGCCGGAGGGAACCGACCCCGAGTGGACCGCGGGCGTGTTCAACGGCGGCCCGCGCGACGTGGCCACCAGCGCCGAGTCGTGGGACATGTCTATCAACCTCCAGTTCAACACGTATCCCTTCACGCCGGCCTCCAGCAAGGGCTTCTTCGAGGAACGCGGCGGCATCAACTTCTACGGCTACTACCCCGAGGCGAACATCTCCGAACTCTACGAGCGGGCGTCCGCGACGACCGACGAGGAGCGCCGTCGCGAACTTTTCGGGGAAGCGTTCGGCCTCATCAACGAGGAACAACCCTTCGGCTTCCTCGCCATGCCGTCGAGCGTGACGGGATACGCCGAGGACGTCCGGGGCTACGACGAGGAGTTCAACACGGGGTGGGACTCCCAGACGTGGTACTTCGCGTGAACGGGGGGCGACCTGACCAGTGAGCATGCGCTGGTACGTGGCCCGGCGGGTGCTCTGGGCGGTGTTCGCCACTTACCTCATCCTCTCGATAACGTGGGGACTACTCGCTATCACACCGAACCCGGCCGCCGAACAGATGCAGTTCCAGGCCGCAGCCAGCGGCGGGTCCGCGGAGGCGGCCGAGGAAGCCTTCGAGGCGCGGCGCGGCCTCGACCGTTCGCCGTGGGTTCGCTACCGCGAGTACATGCACAACATGGTGACGCTGAACTGGGGGTGGTCACAGAGTCGCTCCCAACCGGTCGTCGACGCCATCGCCAACGCGTTGCCGTACACGGCCATCTACTCCGTGCCGACGACCATCCTCTCCATCCTGCTCGGCCTCTCCATCGGGCTCTACTCGGCGACTCACCAGTACACGAAGACCGACTACGCAGCCACCTTCTTCGCCTTCTTCGGCTACGCCATCCCGAACTTCTGGTTCGGGATCATCCTCCTGTTGGTCTTCGGGGTGCAACTCGGGTGGTTCCCGGTGGTGTTCGACTCCGACTTCCCCTTCTTCAGTCTGGGGATGGCCCGGCAACTCGTCTTGCCGGTGGTCGTTCTGGTGACCGGCACCATCGCCGGCGTGATGCGCTACTCCCGAGCCGAGGCGCTGGAGTACGTCGAGGCGGAGTTCGTCAAGACGGCCAAATCGAAGGGTGCGGACGGCTACCGCGTACTCACCAGACACATCCTGCGGCCGGCGGCGGTACCCCTGATGACCATCCTCGTCGGCGATATCCTCGGCATCTTCCTCGCGGCGTCGTACCTCGTCGAGGTGGTCTTCGGTATCCCCGGACTGGGCCAACTCTCGTACAACGCGATCATCGCCCAGGACACGTCGCTGGTGCTCGGGACGACGCTCATCTTCACGTTCATCTCGGTCATCGGCAACCTCGTACAGGACGTAGCGTACACGGTTCTGGACCCGCGGATCGACTTCGGTGATCGCTGATGAGCGGGGACCCGGACACCTTCGAGTCGGTGGACTGGGCGGAGACGGGGAGTCGGCTCTCCACGCTGTCCCGTCGGGACCGCTGGGCGCTCCTGACCGCCCTCGGCGTCGTCGCCGTCTTCCTCTACGACTACGCCGTCCTCCCGTCGCGCAGGCCGACGATCACGTTTCCCGTCGAGTGGAACGTCACGCAACTCGACTGGCTGTTCGTGACGACGCTGCTCGCACTCGTCTTCTACGTCGTCGTCCCCCTCTACGACAACCGGCGGCTGACCGCCTACTACTGGCGGGAGTTCCGGAAGAATCGGATGGCGGTGCTCAGCCTCGGCTACCTGTTCGTCGTCTTCCTCGTCGGCGTCGTCGGACCGCTCTTGCTCGAGAAGCCAACGCTCGCCCTAGAGCAGGCCTACCAACCGCCCGTCTTCACGACCGTCGACGCGACGGTGCCGGTGGACTGTCTCGGCGACGTGGTGGACGGCCGCTGTACCGGGACGATGGCCCATCCGCTCGGGACCACCGGCGACGGCAAGGACATCCTCGTGTTGGTCGTCTACGGGATGCAGGTCAGCATGAAGGTGGGGTTGATTTCGACGCTCCTGGTGGTGACTATCGGCACGGCCGTCGGTACCGTCGCCGCCTACGGGAGCGGGCTGGTCGACGAGATTCTGATGCGCTACGTCGACATCCAACTCGTCTTCCCCGCCTTCTTCCTCTACCTCCTGCTCACCTACCTCTTCGGCGGGAGCCTGTTCATGTTCATCGTTATCTTCGGGCTGACGGGCTGGGGATCCATCGCACGGCTGGTCCGTTCCGAGGCGCTCCAGCGGGCCGAGGAGGAGTACATCACGGCTGCTCGGAGCGCGGGCGCGGGAACGCTCTACGTCATCCGTCGACATCTCGTCCCCAACGTCTCGAACAGCGTCATCACGGCGGCGACGCTGTTGATCCCGGGTTTCATCCTCTTCGAGGCGTCGCTCTCCTTTCTCTCGCTCGGCGATCCGACCGTCCCCTCGTGGGGGCAGGTGATCGCCAACGGACGGAGCGACCTCTCGACCGCGTGGTGGGTGTCGACGTTCCCCGGCGTGTTCCTCTTTACGACCATCCTCGCGTTCAACTTCATGGGCGACGCGTTACGTGACGCGCTCGATCCGAGGCAGGAAACATGACCGACGATCCGCTGCTCTCGATCCGCGACCTGCACACCGTCTTCAACACCGACGAGGGCGTCGTCCGCGCCGTCGACGGAGTCAGCTTCGACGTCGACCGCGGCGAGACCGTCTGTCTGGTCGGCGAGTCCGGGAGCGGCAAGACCGTCACCGGCGAGTCGATCACGCGCCTGCTCCGCATGCCGCCCGGGGAGATCACCGACGGTGAAATCGTCTTCGACGGGCAGGACCTCACGACGCTCTCGGACGAGGCCATGCGCGACCTCCGAGGTGACCGCATCGCCCACGTCTTCCAGAACCCGCAGGGAGCGCTCAATCCGGTCTACACGGTCGGCTGGCAGATCGTCGAGGCGGTCAAACTCCACGAGGACGTCTCCCGAAAGACGGCTCGCGACCGCGCGGTCGACCTCCTGGATCGGGTCGGTATCCCCGAGGCGACCCGCCGGTTCGACGACTACCCCCACGAGTTCTCGGGTGGCATGAAACAACGCGTCTCCATCGCGATGGCGCTCGCGACCAATCCCGACCTGCTGATCGCCGACGAACCGACCACCGCCCTCGACGTGACCATCCAGAACCAGATCCTCGGCCTCCTCTCGGATCTGCAGGCGGAGTTCGACATGAGCATCCTGCTCATCACTCACGACCTCGGCGTCGTCGCAGAGGTGGCGGACCGCGTCGTCGTCATGTACGCCGGAAAGGTGATGGAACGCGGCGGCGTCTTCGACGTGTTCGAACGACCCGCTCACCCGTACACCCGCGCGTTGCTCGACTGCTTGCCGGGGCGTGGCGACGGGACCTCGTCCATCGGCGGCCGCCTCCCCCCGCCGACGGACCCGCCGGACGGCTGTCGGTTCCACCCGCGGTGTGCCCACGCGGTCGACGCCTGCAGGCAGGGCGACCAGCCGGCTGATACCCCGGTCGACGGCGACGAGGACCACGTCGTCTCCTGTGTCCACTACGAACCCGGCGGCGATCCGTCGGTCGTTCGGGGCGACGGGGACGCCGTGGCCGCGGAGGACACGCACGCTCCCGACGGGGGGACGTCCACGGACGAGGAGGTGACCGGACGATGAGTCGGCCGCTGCTCGACGTGGAGGGGCTGAAGAAGCACTACCCCGTCACGGAGGGGATCCTCCGGAACGAGGTGGGACGGGTCCGCGCCGTCGACGGGGTGAGTTTCATCGTCGACCGCGGCGAGACGCTGGGGCTGGTCGGCGAGTCGGGGTGTGGGAAGTCGACGGCGGCGACGTCCGCGCTCCGCCTCGAGGAACCGACGGCCGGGCACGTCGTCTTCGACGGCGAGGACGTGACCGCGTACGACGACCGGGAACTGAAGCGGTTCCGGCGACGCGCCCAGATGGTGTTTCAGGACCCCACGTCGAGTTTCGATCCGCGGATGAGCATCGGCGAGTCGGTGGCCGAACCCCTGCGTGTTCACGGAATGCACGACCGGGAGCGTCGCCGCCGCATCGTGGGGGACCTGCTCGAACGCGTGGGACTCGACGCCGCCGATATGGACCGCTACCCACACGAGTTCTCCGGCGGGCAGAAACAGCGGGTCGGCCTGGCGCGAGCGCTCGTCATCAACCCCGATCTGATCGTCGCCGACGAACCCGTGAGCGCCCTCGACGTGAGCGTGCAGGCGGACATCCTCGACCTGATCGACCGCCTCCAGTCGACGTTCGGGCTCGCCATCCTCGTCATCAGCCACGACATGGGCGTCGTCCGCGAGGTGTGTGATCGGGTGGCGGTGATGTACCTCGGCGAAATCGTGGAGACGGCGCCGACGGCGGAGTTGTTCGAGGACCCTCAACATCCCTACACCAGGGCGTTGCTTGGGTCGACACCGGTGGCCGACCCACGGCGTCGGGGGCAGGGGACGAGCCTCACCGGCGACGTACCGAGTCCCTCCGATCCGCCGCCGGGCTGTCGGTTCCACACCCGCTGTCCGGAGGTGATCCCCGACGAGGACTACGGACTGACCGAGGGGACGTGGCGAGCGGTGTTGAATCTCCGCCTGCGGGTCGTCTCGGCCGGCGTCGACGTGGCGGCCGTCCGCGAGTACGTCTCGCCGACCGACGACCCCAAGGACGCCGACCCGGCCGCGGTGCGGGCCGCGATTCGCGAGGAGTTCGACGTCCCGGCGGAACTCCCCGATGCCCGGGCCGAGGCGGCGCTGTCGGAGGCACTCGACCGGGTCGCAGTCGGCGACTTGGAGGGTGCGGCTGACCGACTCGCCGAGGCGTTCCCGACGGTGTGTCGGCGCGAACGCCCGGGTCTAGTGCCCACGGCCACCGACCTCACGGCGTCCGAGTGGTCGGCGATCAAGGAGTTCCGCGTGTGGGTGGCGACGCTCGTGGACGAACCTATCGACTCCGTGACCGACCGGGTGCGGGAGCGGTGTGCCGAGGAGTCGGACCGTGAGGGAGGCGTCGACCGCCTCGCGGTCCGGGCGGCGTTCCGACTCCCGGAACCGCTCTCTGACTCGGACGCCGAGCGTGCCGTCGGGGCGGCCGTCGACTCGCTGTTGGCAGGGGACGCTACCGGCGCCGCCGACGAACTGTACGGCACCTTCGGACCGCTCCGGGAGAGCGCCTGTCACCTGACCGGCGAACGCGCCCACGAGCGGCCGTCATCGGCCGACCGCACGCGGTGACCGGCCCGCCGGGGGAGTCAGCCCCGACGTCCGTCGATTCGGAACGCGGGTTCGTCGACGTTCTCGCTCCGGCACTCGGGGCAGTTCGAGGGCTCGTTGACCGGGTCGTCGAACCCGTCGAAGCCACAGTCACGACAGGTTGGCGGGGCGACGAGCAGCCGTTCGTCGGTCCCCGAGAGCGACTGCGCGACGTGTCGCAGGTGGTCGTAGACGGCGGACCGGGCGGTACCGATACGCGTTGCGAGTTCGCTCGCCGTCGCGGCGTCCTGCCGGAGGGCGGCCGTGATCCGTTCCCGTGTCGTCGATTCCATAGCGTCCGTTCTCGGCTCGGTGCCAAATTCCTTTCTTCGGTCCCGGGTCGGCAACCTGATACAAAACAAACTTGGCACTGTAGTGGGTCGGTTCCCCCATGAAGGCCATCGTTCTGGCGGGCGGCTACGCGACGCGGCTCTGGCCGATCACCAAACATCGGCCGAAGATGTTTCTCCCCGTCGGCGAGTCTACGGTCATCGACACCGTCTTCGAGGATCTGGAAGCCGACGACCGCATCTCCGAGGTGTACGTCAGCACCAACGAGCGATTCGCCGACGAGTTCGCCGCCTACCTCGCCGACAGCGAGTTCGAGAAACTCACACTCTCCGTCGAGGAGACGACGGCCGAAGACGAGAAGTTCGGCGTCGTCGGGGCACTCGCCCAGCTCATCGACCGCGAGGGGATCGAGGAGGATCTCCTCGTCGTCGCGGGAGACAACCTCATCAGCTTCGACATCGCCGAGTTCGTCGACTTCTTCGAGGCCAAGGGAACGCCCACGCTCGCGGCCTACGACGTCGGTTCGAAGGAGCGAGCGCGCTCCTACGGGCTGGTCGACCTCGACGGCGACCGTGTCGTCGACTTCCAGGAGAAGCCCGACGACCCCAAGAGCACGCTCGTCTCCATCGCCTGTTATGCCTTCCCGGCGGGCACCCTCCCACTGTTCGAGGAGTACCTGGCGGCGGGGGAGAATCCGGACGAACCGGGCTGGTTCATCCAGTGGATGCAGGCCAGACGACCGGTCCACGCCTTCAGCTTCGACGGCGCGTGGTTCGACATCGGCACTCCCGAGAGCTACCTCGACGCCGTCGCGTGGCACCTCGACGGCGACGTCCGCGTCGACGCGAGTGCGACCGTCGAGAACGCCACGCTCCACCGGAACGTCCACGTGATGGCGGGTGCGGAGGTGGTCGACTCGACGCTCGAACGCACCGTCGTCTTCCCCAACGCGACCATCCGCGACGCGGACGTTCGCGGGTCGATCATCGACGAGGAGACCCGCATCGAGAACCTCGACCTCGCGGACGCGCTCATCGGTGCCCACTCGACGATGACGAACGGCGGCCCGGACGCGTAGTTCAACAGTGGGCGGCGGGACCGACCGCCGGCCGTTCGATCCGAATCGTCGCCAACACCCCGATTCTCCGCGTTCGGCCGATGGGCACACCGTGACACCTCATCCTCGCAAGCCGGATTCGGCGCGTCGTCGGTCACCCGTCGTCACAGCGAGTTTCCTCGACCGGACCGAGACGCGCGTCCGTAACCCGCAGATGTCCGCGCGTCCCGTCCCAGACCGGTTCCCACGTCAGTTCTATGGGGCGGCGCATGTGTGGCGCGTCGGTGACGAGTGTCTCGAACTCCCCGCCCTCGCCGAGAGGGTGAACGCCGTACTCGTCGTTGAGGGCGACGAGTTCGTCGAGGGCGTCGGCGTCGAGGCGCCGACCGAGCCACGAGTCGTCGAGACCGGCGGCCGCTACCTGAACGATCACGATCTCGAAGCCGGCGTCGAGCATCGCTTCGGCGAGTTCGACCGGATCCCGCTGCCACAGCGGCGCGAACAGGTCGATGCCGAGACGGTCACACATCCCCTCGATCCGACTCGTCTGAAACTCGCTCTCGACGGCGCCGGCGGTGACGCCCGCGAGATTCACCTCGCTCGCGAGGTCCCGGAGGGCGGACTCCAGCGGTTCGAGTTCGGCGTCGCCCTGCGCTCCGGCGTCGGTAGCGGATTCGGCACCCAGGTCGCCGGGTCGAATCTCCAGCAGGTCGATCCCGATACTCTCGGCGGCCAGGGACGCGAGGTCGGTCGCCGGGACGTGGTACATATAGGAATCCTCACCGGGGTGGACGGTTACCAGTCGGTCCACGTCGAGGCCGCGTTCGAGCGCGCGATACAGCGCCCACGAGGAGTCCTTGCCGCCGGAGAAGAGGCTCGCCCATACGTCGCCACCGGCCCGCGGCCGGTCGTCCGAGGGGCATCGTCCCCCGCTGTCGTCGGTCATCGGCGGCGCTACGGGGGGCATGGGGTTAGGGACTGCGGTCGAACGTCGGGGGCGGCGGTGGGAACTGTCCGGCCAGACACTTCCGGCCGTAAGTCGGTACAGGAGTTCGCCACCCCGAGGTGGCGACTCTCTCGAAACAGGTACAGCCGGCAGTATTACATGTAGCCCAGGTCGCGGAGGCGCTCCATGAGGTCCTCCTTGTCCTGGGCGCGGCCGGCGCGTTCGGTCGTGTTCTCGATGTCCTGCAGCCAGGCCGGTTCCTCGTCGGACTTCTCGGTGCTGACCTCGCTCCCGAGCGATCGGAAGCCGGCGAAGTACTTGGGGCTGACCGGAACGTCGTCCTGAGTCAGGCCGTTCGGCAGGTCCTCGGCGCTCTGGGGGACGTAGCCCTCGTCCGGGAAGTCGGCCACCGTGTCGGGGACGACGTAGTTCCAGAACGCGTCCCACACGTCGCGTTCGGCGAACTGCAGGATCGGCTGAATCCGGTCGTGGGGCGGGTAGATGTCGGGGTCGTGACGCGGGCTGAAGAACGTCTCGTCGGCGCGGGCCTCCTGCTCGTCCCAGCGGACGCCGGAGATGACGCCGTCGATGTCGTACTCCTCCAGTGCGTCGTTGAGCGCGACGGTTTTCAGCAGGTGGTTGCCCACGTAGGTGTCGAGCAGGAAGGGGAAGTCGTCCTCCTCGTACTCCAGAATGTTCCGAATGTGGTGCCGATTGTGTTCGGACAGCGCGGAGACGGGGATGTCGTCGCCGGGTTCGAGGCCGTGTTCCTCGACGTAGGCGCCGACGTCCTCGTTGCGGGCGTAGATGACGTCGAGGTCCCACTCCTCGGCCCAGTGGTCCACGAAGTCGTGGATGGCGTCGAAATGCTGGAAGTGATCGATGAACACTGCCGGCGGCGTCTCGAGGTCGAACTGCTCGGCGACCTCTTTGATGAAATAGAGCGTGAGCGTCGAGTCCTTGCCACCGGTCCACATCACGGCGGGATGCTCGTACTGTTCGAGTCCGCGGCGCGTGACTTCGATGGCCTTCTCGATCTTGTCTTCGAGCGTCGGATAGTCGTCCGGCGTCTCGCCCTCACCGTCGGCGTAGTCGACGTCGAGGTAGTCTGGGAACTCGCTCATCGTGTAATGAGATATAATTAGCCAGGGTAAAGTGCCTTATGACTCACGCCGGGTCCCGATAGAGCACGACGCTGACGTTGTCGCTGCCGCCGTTCTCGTTCGCGGCGTCGACGAGACGGTCGACCGCTCCGTCGAGGGACGCGTCGACGACGGCCGCCTTGATCGCCGATTCGGGGACTTCCTCGGTCAGTCCATCCGAACAGAGCAGGAGCGTCCCCCGCACCGATCGGTCGTACACGTCCGGGTCGACATCGTCGCTCGTGCCGAGAGCCTGCGCGAGAACGTGGCGCTGGGGGTGGTCGTCGGCCGCCTCGGGATCGATCACGCCCTCCTCGATCAGGTTTCGGACGACCGACTGGTCGACCGTGATCCGATCGATCGTCGTCTCGGTGACGTGGTACGCGCGGCTGTCGCCGACGTTCACGACCGTCGCCTCCCCGTCCCGCACCGCCGCAGCGACGAGCGTCGTTCCCATTCCTTCCCGGCCGTCGGTAGCCGCCGCGCGCACGCGGTCGTTCGCCGTCTCGACGGCCGCCGTGAGCGTCGCGGCGACGTCGTCAGCGCCGTCGAGACGGCCGTCGAGCGCCGCTTCGAAGCCGTCGAGGGCGGTTTCGCTGGCCACGTCACCTGCCCGGTGTCCGCCCATGCCGTCCGCGACGGCGAGGACCGTCCAGTCCCCGACGGTCGTCACCAGCAGGTCGTCCTCGTTGTGGTCACGGGTACGGCCCACGTCACTCCCGGCGGCGGTCCGTGTCATCGCTCACCCGCCATCGTCACGCGGATCGAAAGCCGGACTGTCGACATTCGGGGCAGGTATCGCCCGTGTAAGTGCGTTCGTGGCGCTCACAGAATTGCTGCGTGTCCGTCGCGTCGCCCCCCCGGTCACACTCGGGGCAGACGCCACCCGGTCCCGTGAGTTTCGTGCCGCAGTCGGTACAGTACGTCGGACCGCCACCGGTCGACGACTCCGTGCTCGAACCGCTCGCTCGCCGCCCGTCGTGACCCTCCGAACCGCCGATCGACGATCGGTTGACGACGTTGTCGTCACCGACCGTCGTACTGCGGTCGACGTTGGTCTGGTCGCCGACGACGACGTCACCCTCGCCCTGATGGACGACGTTCTGCTCGACGGTGGCCTCGCGTTCGACGGTGAGCGTGAGCGTCGTCCGATAGCCGACGCTGATGGTCGCGTCCCGAGCCACCGTCTCTACGAATCCCTGCTCCACGTCGAACTCCTCGCCACCCGTGGTGACCGTGACGCCGTTGGTGTTGCCGTCGTTTCGAATCTCCACGAACTCCGATTTCGGCGCGAGACTCACCGGCGCCTGGCCGTTCTTCTTCCGCGATACCGTCGCGTCGGCGACGCCGAGCGGTCGGACCGTCCCCGACGTCTCGACCACGATCCGGTTGTTCTCGTCCGGCTTTCGGTACAGTTCGGCGTACGACTCGAGCGGAATCCGACCCCCGTCCGCGTCCACCACAGATAGATACCCCCTCATCGATCGTGTGAGGGTATCACGGTGGTCGGCTTGTAAATGTAAGGCCACGGTGGTCGGCTGCGCCGCCGGCGGCGGAATCGTCGCCGACAACCTCGGGGATGCCGTCGGCCGACGGCTGGAACGGGTGGCCGAGCTGCGCTCGGAGTGATCGGACGCCGAGCGCTCGTGGTACTCGGTGACGCGGCGGCTCGGTGGACTGCGTCCGGAGACGCGCGGAGCGTCGTGCGAAACCGGTCGTGACCGTGACGACGGTCAGTCGCTGATGAACTGGTTGTCCCGCCAGTTGACGCCGTTTTTCTCGGCCTGAGACTGGCTGGGATTCTCGACGACTTCGACCGATGCGGGGCGGTCCTCGCCCTCGACGATGCGTGTCGCCTTGAGTTCGTCGTCCTCCTCGACGATGGCGGTTAGCGTCCCCTTCTCGGCCATCCGGGCGATGTCCCGGAGGACGAGAAACATGGGATACTGCAGTGCGGTGTTCTGGAGCACCGTCTCGCGGTCACCCTTGAAGCAGGCGAACTCGACGAGCTCCGAGGGAATCTCTTCTTCCTCTTCCTGCCAGGGACCGCCGGCGCGCGGCGGTTCCTCCTCGTACACGCGCGTCTCGGTGACGCTCGCTTTGAGCTGTGCGGTCGGGGTGTACTTGCTCAGGTTCTCGTCCTCGGCGACGGCCTTGAGGATGAGCGTGTTGTTTCGTCGAGTGAGTGTTACGTCGTCGATTTCGGGGGGGAGGTCGGGATCCCCCTCGAAGTAGTCCTGCACGTCTTCGAGTGGCAGTTCGAGTGTCGAATGGAGTCGATATACGCGGCCTGACATAGTTTATTCTCGGCGAGGGTGGCGCCACTACGCCCGTCTACTGGGACGTAGGGGACGTGTGCTTATATGACCTACTGTTCCAGTTGCGCGACGAACACGTCGGGACGATGTGTCACTCGCCCGCGAGCGTCGCTTCGAGTTCGCCGCGTTCGTCGAGTTCGGCGAGGACGTCGCTCCCTCCGACGAACTCCTCCTCGACGTAGGTCTGCGGCGTCGTCTCCCACCCGCTGTGGGATTCGAGCGCCGCCCGGAACTCCGGCAGCGCGGGCAACACGTCCACCGTCTCGAAGTCGTCGACGTACTGATCGATCAGTTCGAGCGCTCGCTGGGAGTACCCACACTGGGGCATCAGGCGGTTCCCTTTCATGAACAGCACCACGTCGTTCTCCTCGATGGCCGCATCGACACGCGCCTGTACGTCCTCGGCGTCGAGGTCGCTCCCGGGTTGGAACGTCATGTCCCGACGTAGGGTGCGACGAGTAAAAGGGGTTGCGCAACCCGTGAGGACTTATCCTACCGGCCGTGACACAGTTACAGCAGGACGTGTTACTCCCCGGCCAGCGACGCCGCGACACCGGTGTAGCCCGCCGGCGTCAGCGCCCGGAGTTCGGCCCGCACCGACTCGTCGACGTCCAGGTCGTCGAACAGCGCCCGGAAGTCCGCGAGCGTCACTCGCTCGCCGCGCGTCAGCTCCTTCACGCGTTCGTAGGCCTCGGTGTCGCCCTCGCGCCGGAGGATGGTCTGGACCGCCTCGCCGATTATCTCGGGCGTCGCCTCCAACTCCTCGCGCATCACCGTCTCGTTGGGAACGACCGTCCCCAGTCCCGTCTCGGCCTTGCGGTAGCCGATGAGGCAGTGGCCGAGTGCGGCGCCGACGTTTCGCTTGACCGTCGAATCCGAGAGGTCGCGCTGGAGGCGGGAGGTGGTCACGTAGTCCGCGAGGAAGGTGAGATCCGAGTTCGCCTTCGAGAGGTTCCCCTCGCTGTTCTCGAAGTCGATGGGGTTGACCTTGTGGGGCATCGTCGACGACCCCGTCTCCCCCTCGACGGCCCGCTGACCGAGGTATCGGTCCGAGACGTAGAGCCACGCGTCGCGGTCCAAATCGAGGAGCACGTTGTTGACGCCACGCAAGGCGTCGAACAGTTCCGAGAGGTCGTCACAGGGGTTGACCTGCGTCGTCAGCGCCGTGTGGTGCAGACCGAGGCCGGTGACGAACTCGCGGGAGAACGCCCGCCAGTCCACGTCGGGGTAGGCCGCGACGTGGGCGGCGTAGGTACCCGACGCACCGGCGAGTTTGCCCGCGAGGGCGGCCGTCGCCGACCGAACCCGACCCATCGTCCGCCCGAGACGGGCGGCGTACACCGCCATCTCCTTCCCGAACGTCGTCGGGGTCGCGGGTTGGCCGTGCGTGCGTGCGAGCATCGGCGTGTCGCCGTACTCGTGAGCCATCGTCGTCAGTTCCTCGCGCACGTCCGCGAGTGCGGGGAGGAGGACCTCCTCGACGGCCGGTTTCACTAGCAGTCGGTGTGCGAGGTTGTTCACGTCCTCGCTGGTCAGCCCGAAGTGGATCCAGGGGTGCAGGGACTCGTCGGTGTGGATTCGCAGGAAGTACTCGACCGCCTTCACGTCGTGGTTGGTGGCGGCGTACCCCTCGGCGCCCTCGGTTTCGAGGCGCTTGATCAGTCGGGCGTCGTCGGCGTCGAACGACTCGTAACAGTCCCGGAGGCCGTCCCGCCGTTCGGCGGGGACGGTGACGGGCGTCGCGTCCAGGTCGGAAAGCGCCAGCAAATACTCTACTTCGACGCGTACCCGGGCCCGCATGAGTGCCGACTCGCTCGCGTAGGGCACGAGTGGTTCGGTGTATCGCGCGTAGCGCCCGTCGAGCGGCGAGACAGCCGCGAGCGGGTCGCTCCGTGGTAGATCCGTCATGCCCGGGACTGCCCGTGGACGACGCAAAAGCGTACCGGTCCCCCCGACGATGTCGCAACTGTTTTTCCCACGCGCGGACCTCCCTCGACTATGCTCCGAATCGCGGGTCTCGCCGGCAATCGCGGACGAAACCTGATGCACATCGCGGATCGGGCGCCCGGCGGCGCCGAGGTGGCCGTCGTCTGCACCGACGACGAGTCGGCGCCGGTGCTGTCCTCGGCCGCCGACCGCGGAATTCCGACCGAGGTGGTCGCTCGCGGCGACGACGAGTCGAAGGCCGACCACGAGTCTAGGCTCCTGGACCGACTCGACGACTACGAGTTCGACCTGGTCTGTATGGACGGCTACATGCGCGTCCTCTCGGGTGACCTGCTCGACGCCCTCCCGACGACGCTCAACGTCCACCCGTCGCTCCTGCCCGCCTTCCGTGGCGACGACGCCCACGAACAGGCCCTCGAAGCGGGCGTCCGCACCACCGGCTGTACCGTCCACGTCGCCACCGAGGACTTGGACGCCGGCCCCATCGTCACGCAGGAAGCGGTACCGGTCCACGAGGGCGACGACGTCGCGACGCTGAAACGCCGCGTCCTCCACGAGGCGGAGTTCAAGGCCTACCCGCGCGCAGTGACGTGGTTCGCCGAGGACCGAGTGACCGTCGACGACGACGGCGTCACCGTCGAGGGCGACCAAGCAGGGCAGTTCCCCGCCCGGCGCGTCGTCTCGGACGACCGATCCCGCACGCTTCGATACGGCGAAAACCCCCATCAGGACGCCGCGCTGTACGCCGACGCCGCGAGCGACGAGGCGAGCGTCGTCCACGCCGACCAGTTGAACGAGGGTGCCAAAGCGCTCTCGTACAACAACTACAACGACGCCGACGCCGCCCTCGACCTGATCCGAGAGTTCGAGGAACCGGCGGCCGCGGTCATCAAGCACACCAACCCGGCGGGGTGTGCCACGGCCGACACGCTCTCGCAGGCCTACGACGACGCTCTCGCGACGGACGCCATGAGCGCCTTCGGGGGCATCGTCGCCCTCAACCGCCCCTGTGACGCCGCTACCGCCGACGCTATCGTCGAGTCGTTCAAGGAAGTCGTCGTCGCGCCGGGGTACACAGACGGCGCCCTCGACGTCCTCGCCAAGAAGGAGGACCTGCGGGTACTCGACGTGGGACCGCTCGGTGACCGGGAGGCGACGCTCGCGGAGAAGCCGCTGACCGGCGGCCGCCTCGTCCAGGAGCGTGACGACTGGGCGCCGACCCGCGAGGATCTGGAGATAGTCACGGAACGCGACCCGACGGACGAGGAACTCGAAACGATGCTCTTCGCGTGGCGAACGCTGAAACACGTCAAGTCGAACGCCATCCTCTTGGCGTCGGGCACGGAGACGGTGGGCATCGGCATGGGACAGGTCAGCCGCGTCGACGCCGTCCGGCTGGCGGCGATGAAGGCCGACGAACACGCCGAAGGGAAATCCGCGGAGGGTGCGGTGATGGCCTCCGATGCCTTCTTCCCGTTCCCCGACGGCGTCGAGGAGGCTGCCGAGGCGGGCGTCGAGGCGGTGATCCAGCCCGGCGGCTCGGTCAACGACGAGGACGTCGTCGCCGCCGCCGACGAGCACGACATGGCGATGGCGTTCACCGGAAAGCGGTGTTTCAGACACGACTGAGCGGAGTGTCTGAAGCTCGCCGCACGAGTGAACGCGAGTCCTGATCGGCTTCGGACGCGATCGCGACGGAAGTCGGAACCTCGATACGAGAGCGAGGCGAGTACCTCGCGCCGTCGTCGTCTCGGCCGGGGTGACAACGTTTAAGCGCGGCTCGCCACCACCACCACTCATGACGATAACCGTCCCCGGGCCGACTATCGGCGTCGTCGGCGGCGGACAGCTCGGTCGGATGCTCGCCGAGGCGGCCGCCCCCCTCGGCGTCGAGGTCGTCGTCCTCGATCCGACGCCGGACTGCCCGGCCGCGCCCGTCGCCCGCGATCAGATCGTGGGCGACTTCGACGACCCGGACGCGATCGGCCGGCTGGCGGACCGAACCGACGCGCTCACCTACGAGATCGAACTCGCCGACCCGGATCATCTCGCGACGGCGAGCGCCGAGGCCGACGTGCCGGTCCATCCGACGCCCGAGACACTGCGAACGATCCAGGACAAATTCGCCGAGAAGGAGATGCTGAGCGAGGCGGGCATTCCGGTGCCCGCGTACCGTCGCATCGACTCCGTGGCCGATCTAGAGGCTGCCGTCGAGGAGTTCGGCGGGGTCATGCTGAAGGCCCGCGAGGGTGGCTACGACGGCCGCGGCAACGTCCCGGTCCACGCCGCCGCCGAGGCCGAGAGCGCCCTTCGGGAGGCCGTCGGGACGGCCGAGGAGCCGGCCGCCCTCGCCGAGACGTTCGTCGACTTCGAGCGCGAACTCTCGGTCATCGGCGTGCAGGGCGACGACGAGGTGCGCACCTTCCCCGTCGGCGAGAACGTCCACGAGGCGGAGATCCTTCGGGAGACAGTCGTTCCCGCGCGCACGAGTGACGACGTCGCGGAACGAGCACAGGCCGTCGCACGCGACGTCCTCGACGCTCTGGACGGCCGCGGCGTCTTCGGGATCGAACTGTTCGAGACCCGCGAGGGGGAGATTCTGGTCAACGAGATCGCGCCGCGTCCGCACAACTCCGGCCACTGGAGCATCGAGGGGGCGGTCAGCTCGCAGTTCGAACAGCACACCCGCGCGGTGCTGGGGTGGCCGCTCGGCTCGACCCGACAGCGGGCGCCCACGGTGAGCGCGAACGTCCTCGGAACGGTCGAGGAGTCCCGGCCGGCCACACTGGCCGGCGTCGACCGGGTGTTCGGTCACGAGGCGGCCCACCTCCACTGGTACGGCAAAGACGAGGTACGACCGCTCCGGAAGATGGGTCACGTCACGGCGACCGGTGTCGAGGACGCCGCCGTCGACGACCTGCTCGCATCGACCCGCGAACTGCGCGACAGTCTCACCTTCCAATGACCGACGTGAGCGACATCATCGACGACCTACACGCACAGGCGGCCGCGGACGTCGACCCCGAATCGACCCCCGAAGTGGGGATCATCATGGGGTCGGATTCGGATCTCGACGTGATGGCGGGAGCCTACGACGCGCTGCGAGAACTCGGCTTCGCCGAGCAGACCGACTACCACGACGCGCCCGAGGCGCGGTTCACGTTCGAGAGCTACGTCGTCTCGGCACATCGCACCCCCGACCTGATGTACGCCTACGGCGAGACGGCGGCAGCTCGCGGTCTCGACGTGCTCATCGCGGGCGCGGGCGGGAAGTCGGCGGACCTGCCGAATATGACCGCCTCCATCGCGTACCCGCTGCCGGTGATCGGCGTGCCGGTCCAGGAGAAGTCGGTCGATTCGGTGATCGGGATGCCGACGGGCGCGCCCATCGTCGCGGTCGACGCGGGGAAATCGTACAACGCGGCGCTGTCGGCGGTCCAGATTCTGGCGCGCGAGCACGACGAACTCGTGGAGCGACTCGACGAGGAACACGACGCCCTCCGGTCGGGCGTGGCCGACGTCTCGCGTGATCTCCACGATCTGGGCATCGACGGCTTCCGCCACCGCCACGAGTAGTCGGACATGGCCGCCGCGACAGGCCGTGAATCGCCCGAATACGGCCGTAAAATCGCCATACAGCACCGAATGGCATAAATCAACGCTTATGGGGGAGCACTCCTAACCCGCAGGATGACAGGAATCAAGGTATGAATCAGTGGATAGCAATCGGTGCGCTCGGACTCGTGGGCGTCGGCATTCCCATCGCCATGATGGTTGTGTCGGCCCTCCTCCGGCCGAGCGTGTCCGAACAGGGAAAGACCGTCATCTACGAGAGCGGCGAGGTGCCGACGGGCACGGCGCACGTCCAGTTCAACATCCAGTACTACATGGTCGCGCTGCTGTTCGTCGTCTTCGACGTGGAGACCGTCCTGATCTTCCCGTGGGCCCTGATCTATCGGCCCGCGCTGGAGAACGGGGCGACGCTCGCACAGACCCTCGCGCCGATGCTGGTGTTCGTCGGCATCCTCGTCGTCGGTCTCGTCTGGGCCTGGCGGAACGGTGCGGTCGAATGGGTCAAGAGTCCGCGCGCGTCCCGTCGTAAAACAGAGAGACAATCATGAGTAGCGAACAGGAACGATTCGTCACCGACACAAGTCAGGTAGAGAGCAAGACACGCGATGCCCGGATCGGTTCGTCGGGCACCGACAACCGCTTCAATTCGAAACTTCGCGAGGCGTTCGGCTCCTCGCCGTTCATCCTCACGAAGTTCGACCGGTTCATGGAGTGGGTTCGCGGGTCCTCGATGTTCATGCTACAGTTCGGCATCGCCTGCTGTAGCATCGAAATGATGCACACGTACGCGGTCAAACACGATCTCGACCGGTTCGGGGCCGGCGTGCCGCGTGCGTCGCCGCGACAGGCCGACGTGATCATCGTCCCGGGGACCATCGTCTCGAAGTTCGCCCCGCGGATGAAGCGCGTCTACGACCAGATGCCCGAACCCAAGTTCGTCGTCGGCATGGGGTCGTGTACCATCTCCGGCGGGCCGTTCCAGGAGGGGTACAACGTCGTCAAGGGCGCCGAGGAGGTCATTCCGGTCGACATCCACGTCCCGGGCTGTCCGCCCCGTCCCGAGGCGCTGATCTACGGCGTGGCCAAACTCCAAGAGCGCATCGCCAACGGCGAGAGCGCCCCGGTCACGGTCAAGCCCTACGAACTCGAACAGTTCGGCGATCTCGACCGCGACGAAGTGGTCGACAAACTCGCCGAGGAAATCGACGAGGACGACCTCGTCATGCGGTACAACTGGGCCGATTCGCCATGAGTCTCGAAGAGTCCCAGCCGGAGACGGTCGAACCGACGACGGCCGAGGACCTCGAAGCTCTGCTGGACGACCTGGTGCTCGACCGGGACGACCACCTCAACGCG
Source organism: Haloplanus litoreus (assembly GCF_045690335.1). Classification (GTDB taxonomy): domain Archaea; phylum Halobacteriota; class Halobacteria; order Halobacteriales; family Haloferacaceae; genus Haloplanus; species Haloplanus litoreus. The sequence goes on from NZ_CP147874.1 coordinate 2,230,756, forward strand.
CCGGGCTTCGTCGTTCGACCCGACGAGGTACAGGACACGCTCTTCCGCCTGCGCGACGAGGCCGGATACGATCACCTCTCCTGTGTCACCGCACAGGAGTACGAGGACCGCTACGAGTCCATCTACCACCTCAAGAAGTACGACGACCCCACCGACGAGGTGAGCGTCGTCGTCCCGACGCCGACCGACGACCCGGTGAGTCAGTCGGCCGAACCCGTCTATCGGACCGCCGACTGGCACGAACGTGAGGCCTACGACTTGGTCGGCATCGAGTACGACGACCACCCCGACCTGCGTCGCATCCTTTTGCCCGAGACGTGGCAGGGCCACCCGCTCGGCCGTGACTACGACCAGGACCGGCCGCAGGTCGTTCCCCTCCGGGAGCACGCCAATCCGCTGCAGGAGGACCACGCGAGCGACTCGGGCGATACGATGTTTCTCAACATCGGTCCCCACCACCCGGCGACCCACGGCGTCCTGCACCTGAAGACGGTGCTCGACGGCGAACAGGTCGTCGACGTGGAGTCGGACATCGGCTACCTCCACCGCTGTGAGGAGCAGATCTGTCAGCAGGGGACCTACCGCTACCAGATCATGCCCTACCCGGACCGGTGGGACTACATCTCGGCCGGCCTGCTCAACGAGTGGGCGTACGCCCGGGTGGCCGAGGATCTCGCGGACATCGAGGTGCCCGAGTACGCACAGGTCATCCGGACGATGGGTGCCGAACTCTGTCGGATCGCGGCACACATGCTCGCGGTTGGCACCTTCGCCCTGGACGTCTACGGCGACTTCACCGCCATCTTCATGTACGCCGTCCGGGACCGCGAGAAGGTCCAGAACATCCTCGAGGAACTCACGGGCCAGCGGCTCATGTTCAACTACTTCCGCCTCGGCGGCGTGGTCTGGGACCTGCCCGAACCCCGCGACGAGTTCTTCGAGATGATCCGGGACTTCCTCGACGACCTGCCGGAGGCGCTGGAGGAGTACCACGACATGATCTCCGCGAACGAGATTCTCCAGGTCCGCACCGTCGATACCGGCGTGCTGCCCCCGGAAGTCGCAAAGAGCTACGGGGCGACCGGTCCCGTCGCCCGCGGATCGGGCGTCGACTACGACCTTCGGCGGGACGACCCCTACGGCTACTACGACGAACTCGACTGGAACGTCGCCGTCGAGGACGGCTGCGACAACTACAGTCGTCTGCTCGTCCGTCTGCGTGAGGTGGAGGAGTCCGCGAAGATCATCGAACAGTGCGTCGACCTGCTGGAGGACTGGCCCGAGGACGAACGGACGATTCAGTCCAACGTCCCCCGGACCATCCGCCCGGACGACGACACCGAGATCTACCGCGCCGTCGAGGGTGCGAAGGGGGAACTCGGCATCTACGTGCGCGCGGACGGCACCGAGAAACCGGCCCGGTTCAAGATCCGGAGTCCGTGTTTCTCGAACCTCCAGACGCTCCCGGAGATGTCGAACGGTGAGTACATCCCCGACCTGATCGCCTCCCTCGGCAGCCTCGACATCGTCCTCGGCGAGGTGGACCGCTGATGGACGGGCTACTGCTCCAGTCGGGGACGGCCACCCCGACCGGGACCGCCAACGCGACGGCGAACGCCTCCGCCGCGGGTCCCGTGACGACCCTTCCAGAGACGATTTCGGGCGCGCTCGGCCTCTCCGGCACGTTCGGCGACATCGTCGGCGGCCTGATCGGCGCCTTCCTCATCGCCAACATCATGCTCGGCATGACGGCGCTGGCCGGGCCATGGGCCAAGCGGAAGATTACGGCCGCCTTCACCGATCGGATCGCAGTCAACCGGATCGGGCCGTTCGGCCTGCTCATCATCGTCGCCGACGCGGTGCGCCTGCTCTCGAAGGAACTGATCGTGCCGGACGGCGTCGACCGCCCGGCCTGGGACCTCGCACCGATCATCCTGCCGTTCTCGGCGCTGCTCGGGTTCGCGGTGATCCCGCTCGGAAGCGGCCTCCAGCTCGCCGACCCCGAGACCGGCATCGTCTTCGCGTTCGCGGCGGCCTCCATCGCGTCGCTCAGCCTCGTCATGGCCGGCTACGCCTCGAACAACAAGTACTCGCTGTTGGGCGCGCTGCGCTCTATCGCCCAGAACCTCGCGTACGAGATTCCACTGGTCGTCACGGCCGCATCGGTGATCATCTTCGCCGGCACGCTACAGACCAGTGAGATCGTCGCCGCACAGACGGAGACGCTCGTCTCCATCGCCGGGGTGTCGATCCCCGGGTGGTACGCCTTCGTCAACCCGTTCGCGTTCGTCCTGTTCGTGCTGGCGAACCTGGCGGAAATCGGACGGAACCCGTTCGACATCCCGGAGGCACCCACCGAAATCGTCGCCGGGTACCAGACGGAGTACTCGAGCGTCTACTTCGTACTGTTCTACCTCGGGGAGTTCATCCACATCTTCCTGGGCGGCGCCCTGATCGCCGTCCTGTTCCTCGGCGGTCCGGCCGGTCCGGTCCTGCCCGGGTTCGTCTGGATGGTCATCAAAATGTGGGCGTTCTTCCTGTTCACCCAGTGGGCGCGCTCCGCGGTGCCCCGCGTGCGTATCGATCAGTTGATCGAGATCGGCTGGAAGGGGATGCTCGTGCTCTCCTTCGCGAACCTGGTGCTCACGGCAGTCATCGTGGGAGTGATCGCATAATGATTGGAATTTTGAAAGGAATGGCGACGACGATGAAACACGCGCTGGACGGCAAGACGTTCACCGTGGAATACCCCGACGTGGCGCCGGAAGTCAGCCCCCGGTTCCGTGGTGTCCACAAGTTCAGCCAGGAGCGGTGTATCTGGTGTCGGCAGTGCGAGAACGTCTGTCCAAACGACACGATTCAGATCGTGCAGGACGACCAGCGAAACGGCGAACAGTACAACCTCCACATCGGTCAGTGCATCTACTGCCGGCTCTGCGAGGAGGTGTGTCCGGTTGACGCCATCCTACTGACCCAGAACTTCGAGTTCACGGCGGACACCAAGGACGACTTCGTCTACAACAAGGAACAGCTGAAAAACGTCCCGTGGTACAAGGGTATCGATCCGCTGGAATCCCGGAACCCCGACCGGAGCGCGTGGATCGGCGAGGGTGACGGCGAGATCGACTACCAGTGATAGCCGAGTCGGCGCTGACCCGTCTCGAAACGTTCAAAAGAATACCTCAAGCAAACACAAGCAATGGTGTATGAAACGATCGCGTTCGTGCTGTTCTCCCTGGTAACACTGGGGTGCAGCCTGGGCGTCGTCCTCGTCGAGGACGTGTGGCACTCCGCACTCCTCCTCGGTGGCGCCCTGCTGAGCGTCGCGGTACATTACGTGATGTTACAGGCGGAGTTTCTCGCCGCCATGCAGATCCTCGTCTACGTGGGCGGGGTTCTGATCCTCATCACGTTCGCCGTGATGCTCACGAAATCGACAGCGGCACAGCCCTCGGAGGTGAGAGAGGCATGACGTCGAAGCCGGAGCTGCGAGTCGGGTCGCATCTGCTCCCCGGACTGGCAGCAGTCGCGCTGTTCGTCGTCATCGCCACCGCGATCCTCCGGGCCTCGTTCGGCGCCCCACAGGGGTTCCCGTCGGACGCAAACATCACGGCGAGCATCGGCTACGCGATGTTCAACCTCGACATGGGTGCGGTGCCGGGCGAGGGGATGCTCGTCGCGTTCATCGTCATCGCGGTGACGCTGGACGCCGCCCTCGACGGCTCGCTCCTGCTGGCGAAACGCGAGGAAGCCGGTAGCGCCGTCGCGTTGCTCGCCGACGGTGGCCGGCAGGTTCGTGACCGACTCCGCGACGACGCGGACGCGGACACCGACGACGGAGGGGAGCGCTGATGGTCCCGGTCCAGTGGTACCTGTTGCTGGCGACGGCCGTGTTCTGTATCGGGCTGTTCGGCATCCTGACCCGAAAGAACGCGCTCCTGTTCCTGATGTCGGTCGAGCTCATGCTGAACGCCGCCAACATCAACTTCGTGGCGTTCTCCGCCTACTGGGGGAACATCACCGGGCAGACGTTCGGCCTGTTCGTGATGGCGCTGGCCGCCGCCGAGGTGGCGGTCGGTATCGGCATCATCCTCGTGCTGTATCGCAACTTCGACGACGTGGACGTGACGCTGGCAAAGGAGATGAGGTGGTAAGATGGCCGGAGCATTCGACTACGCGCCCGCCATCGTCCTCCTCCCGTTCCTCTCCTTCCTCGTGTCACTCGCGGGCGGGAAGTACCTCCCCAAGGGCGGCGCGTTCGGCGGCATCGCGGCCACCGCGGGGTCGCTGATCCTCTCGGCGTGGGTCTTCCTGACCGTCAGCGCCGGCAACGTCTACAACGAGACGCTCTATACGTGGGCCGCGGGCGTTGGCGAGGGGACGACGACCCTCACCTTTGGCCTGCTTCTCGACCCACTGGCGGCGATGATGCTGCTCATCGTCTCGCTGGTCGCGCTCCTGGTCCACGTGTTCAGCCTCGGATACATGAACGACGAGGGCGAGACGGGGCTTCCCCGGTACTACGCCGGCCTCGGCCTCTTCACCGCCTCCATGCTCGGGTTCGTCGTCGCCGACAACCTACTCATGGCGTTCATGTTCTTCGAACTGGTTGGTCTCTGTTCGTATCTCCTGATCGGCTTCTGGTTCCGGCAGGACGGCCCGCCGAGCGCCGCGAAGAAGGCATTCCTGGTCACCCGCTTCGGTGACTACTTCTTCCTCGTCGGCGTCGTCGCCGTCTTCGCCACCTTCGGCACCGCGAAGTTCGCGGGCGACGGGGCGTTCCCGACCCTCGCCGAGGAGGCACTCGCCGGCGCCACCGAGGTGACTACCTTCGGCTTCGCACCCGAGACGTGGTTCACGATTCTCGGCCTCCTGATCCTCGGCGGCGTCGTCGGGAAGTCCGCACAGTTCCCCCTGCACACGTGGCTTCCGGACGCCATGGAGGGTCCGACGCCCGTCTCCGCGCTCATCCACGCCGCGACGATGGTCGCGGCCGGCGTCTACCTCGTCGCGCGGATGTACGGCTTCTACGCGCTCTCGCCCACCGCGCTCGGGATCATCGCACTGGTCGGCGGGTTCACCGCCCTCTTCGCCGCCACGATGGGCGTCGTCAAGCGAGAGATCAAGCAGGTGCTCGCCTACTCCACCATCTCGCAGTACGGCTACATGATGCTGGGACTGGGCGCCGGCGGCTACGTCGCCGCAACCTTCCACCTGCTGACCCACGCCTTCTTCAAGGCGCTCCTCTTCCTCGGCGCGGGTGCGGTCATCATCGCCATGCACCACGACGAGGACATGTGGAACATGGGTGGTCTGAAAGAGCGGATGCCCGTCACCTACTACACCTTCCTCTCCGGATCGCTGGCGCTCGCGGGCATCGTGCCCTTCGCTGGCTTCTGGTCGAAGGACGAGGTGCTGTACGAGGCGCTCGTTCACGGCCTCGGCGGGTCGCCGCTCCTCCTCGCGGGCTACGCGATGGGGCTGGTGGCCGTCTTCTTCACCGGCTTCTACACCTTCCGGATGGTGTTCCTGACGTTCCACGGCGAGCCCCGGACGGACGTCGCTCGCGACCCCCACGGCGTTCGGTGGAACGTGAAAGGCCCGCTGGTGGTCCTCGGCATCCTCGCCGCGACGGTCGGGTTCGTCAACATGGTGCCGGTCCAGGACCTGACGGGCATCCACCTCGAGTATCTGCACGACTGGCTGGCACACGGCGAGATTTCGGCGCTCACCGCCGACCACTACGGCGAACTGCTCCACGACTACGCGGGCTACACGTCCGCTGACGTGGCGTCGTACGTGGCCGGTGCAGTGTCGCTCGCCCTCGCCCTCGCGGGCGCCGGCCTCGCGCACGTGCTCTACAACGTGCCGGACCCGGACGAGCACACGGAGAAACTCGGTGCGGTGAAGTCCCTGTGGTACAACAACTACTACCAGGACGAGTACCAGGTCTGGATCGCCCAGTCCGTCGTCCTGCCCCTGGCTCGACTGGCCGACAAGTTCGACCAGGGCGTCGTCGACGGCGTCGTCAACGGCGTCTCTAGCGTGAGCCTGTTCGCCGGAAGTCGGATCCGGCGGATACAGACTGGCGTCGTGAGCAACTACGCCGTACTCCTCACCCTCGGGTTGACGGCGTTGCTCGTCGCCTTCGGTATTCTCGGAGGGTGGTTCGCATGATAATCGAAGCGCTGATCGCATTCACGTTCGTCGCCTCGATGGCCGTGTTGCTGGCCCCGGACGAGTGGGCCGGCCGCCTCGCGGCGGCCCTGAGTCTACTCCCCGTCGTGGGGAGTCTCTACATGTGGAGTCGCTTCGACGCGGCGGGCAACGCCCTCACGGGTGGGTCCGTCGCGTTCGAGACGATGGTGCCCTGGATGGAACTCGGGGGCTACACGCTCAACTGGCACGTCGGCGTCGACGGCATCGGCCTGCCGCTGGTCGTGTTGACGACGATTCTGTCGACGCTCGCCATCGTGAGCGCGTGGACCCCCATCGACGACCGCCAGTCCCAGTTCTACGGGCTGATGCTGTTCATGGAGGCGAACCTGTTGGGCGTCTTCACCGCGCTCGATTTCTTCGTCTGGTTCGTCTTCTGGGAGGCCGTCCTCCTGCCGATGTACTTCCTCATCGGCGTCTGGGGCGGCCCGCGGCGGAAGTACGCCGCGATCAAGTTCTTCGTCTACACCAACATCGCGTCGCTCGCGATGTTCATCGGGTTCATCGCCCTGGTCTTCGGCCTCGGCGACTCGGTATCGTCACTCGACATGCCGGCCATCGCCGGAGCACTCCGGGCGGGTGAACTCGGATCGCTGTACGGCATCCCCGCGGCGACGCTGCGGAGCGTCGCCTTCGTGGCGATGTTCCTCGGGTTCGCGGTGAAGGTGCCCATCGTCCCCTTCCATACGTGGCTGCCGGACGCACACGTGGAGGCGCCGTCGCCGGTGTCGGTGATGCTGGCCGGCGTCCTCCTGAAGATGGGGACCTACGCCCTGCTCCGGTTCAACTTCACGATGCTGCCGGAGACGGCGACGCAGTTCGCCGTTCCGATCGCTTTGATCGCCGTCGTGAGCGTCATCTACGGTGCGATGCTCGCGCTGGCTCAGCAGGACCTCAAACGCATCGTCGCGTACTCCTCCGTCTCCTCGATGGGCTACGTCATCCTCGGCCTCATCGCCTACACCACCTACGGCGTCGGTGGGGCGACGTTCCAGATGATCGCCCACGGCCTCATCTCGGGGCTGATGTTCATGTCGGTCGGCGTCATCTACAACACGACCCACACCCGGATGGTCGGCGACATGTCCGGGATGGCCGACCGGATGCCGGTCACGACGGGGATTCTGGTCGCCGGCGCCTTCGGCTACATGGGACTGCCCTTGATGGCCGGCTTCGCTGGCGAGTTCTTCATCTTCAAGGGCGCCTTCGCGTCGACGGTCCACGTGGCCATGCCGCTCTTTACCGCCGTCGCGATGTTCGGCATCGTCGTCGTTGCGGGGTACCTGCTCTTTGCGATGCAGCGGACCCTCTTCGGCACCTTCCGCCTAGAGACCGACTACGAGGTCGGACCGGCGCCGCTCCACGAGACGGTTCCACTCGCGATACTGCTCGTGACGATCATCGTCCTCGGGGTCGCCCCCGACCTCTTCTTCGGGATGATCCAAGACGCGGTCGATCCGCTCCTCGACTTCGGAGGTGAACTCTCGTGATTCCCATCCAGACCCAACTGCCGACCTGGGCGGCCGTCGCGCCGACGCTACTACTCGGCCTGACGGCGCTCGTCCTGTTGCTCGTCGACAGCATCGACCCCGACTCGACGCGGCCGACCGCCCTCGCGGGCACCGCGGCCGGCGGAGCGATCCTGACGCTCGCCGTCGCCGGGTGGTTCCTCCTCGCGGGCACCGGCCAGGAGGGCGGAGCCATCGAACTCTACGATGGCGCCATCATCGTCGACGGGTTGAGTCTGTTCTTCACCGTCATCTTCGCGAGCGTCGCCGCGATGGTGTCGCTCGCGAGTTACGACTACCTGCGCGACCGCACCTACCAGGCGGAGTTCTACTCGCTGGTGATGCTCGCGGCGACGGGGATGAGCCTCATGGCGTCTTCGGGGTCGCTGGCGACGGTCTTCGTCAGCCTCGAACTCGCCTCGCTCCCCTCCTACGCCCTCGTGGCGTTCCTCAAGAACAACCGCGGGAGCGTCGAGGCGGGGCTGAAGTACTTCCTCGTCGGCGCAGTCTCCTCGGCGGTCTTTGCCTTCGGTATCTCGCTCGTCTACGCCGTCACGGGATCGCTCCTGCTCTCGGACGTGGCGTCGGCCATCGGCTCGGCGAGTGACCTCGTCGGCGTCGCGGGCGTCGGCGTCGTCATGATCGCCGGTGGTTTCGCCTTCAAGACGGCCTCCGTCCCCTTCCACTTCTGGGCGCCGGAGGCCTACGAGGGCGCCCCGGCACCCATCAGCGCCTTCCTGTCCTCGGCGTCGAAGGCGGCCGGGTTCGCCGTTGCCTTCCGCGTGTTCGCGGTGGCCTTCCCCATCGACGCCGTGGTGCCGATGGGTATCGACTGGCCGCTACTCTTTGCCGTCCTCGCCGTCGTCACGATGACGCTCGGTAACTTCGCGGCGGCGACCCAGCAGAACGTCAAACGGATGCTGGCGTACTCATCGGTCGGCCACGCGGGCTACGCACTGATCGGCCTCGCCGCCCTCTCCGGCGGCGGCCCGAACGGCGACGTGATGGGCGCGAGTATGGCCCACCTGCTCGTCTACGGCTTCATGAACACGGGTGCGTTCCTGTTCATCGCCCTGGTCGAACACTGGGAACTCGGCCGCACCTTCGAGGACTACAACGGTCTCGCGACGCGAGCGCCCGTCGCCTGTCTGGCGATGACGGTGTTCATGTTCTCGCTCGCGGGGCTGCCGCCGTTCGGCGGCTTCCTCTCGAAGTACGCCCTCTTTTACTCGGCCATCGAGGGTGGCTTCTGGTGGCTCGCGGCCGTCGGCGCGATCAACAGCGCACTGTCGCTGTTCTACTACTCCAGAGTGGTGAAGGCGATGTGGATCGAGGACCCCGCTGGAGCCTTGGACCTCGGATCGACGCCGCTCGGTCTCTACGTTGCGGTGATGCTCGCCGCCGTCGGCACGCTCTTGCTCCTGCCGGCGTTCGGGCCCGTCGTCGAGACGGCCCAGAGCGCCGCCACGGCGCTGTTCGCGTAGTCAGCCGAGCACCGATCTGATCGCCCGCGTCACTTCTTTCGAGCGTCTCACCGTGATACCGTCGGTGGTGATGAACACGCCGTGCTCACCCTCGACGACACGCGTCACGAACCCGTTTGCGAAGACCCGGAGGGTGTAGTGGTACTCGCCGAGTTCGCTCCCGCTGTACGCCAACTGGGCGCGGAAGCCTGCGGCCTCGTGTTCGACCCAGCGTGAGAGGTCGGCGTCCGCGTCCAGATCCGAGCGCAGATACACTTGCTCGTACTCGTCCGGCGTGAAGTAGACGATGCTCCGCAAACTGTCGCCGACCGTGGTCCGACAGGCACTCACCAGTTGCTCCTCGAGCGACGCATCGACGAGTCCTCGGTGCTCGCTCATGTCACATGGTATCACGTCACACAACAGGTTAACTCCATCGGCGACGCGTGACGGTAGGGTTTTCAGCACCCGGCGTAACGGACGGATATGGTCAGGCGGTTGGTGCTCGGGTGCGGACGCGCCGGGGAGACGGTCGTCGGCGTCGTCTCGACGTGGGGCGGTGATCTCCGGGTGGTCGTGCCGGAGGCGGCCCGGGCCGACGGGGTCGAGACGAACGCGGAGGTGATCAGTGGCGATCCCGCCGATCCGGAGACGTACCCCGAGACGGCCGACGTAGTGCTCGTTTTCGGGGACGACCACGACCGCAACGTCGCCGCGGCGAAACAGGCCCGAGAGTCCTTTCCCGACGCACACCTCGTGGCGTCGACGGGGCGGGGCGGCGCCGCCGCCGACTTCGAGACCGTCGCCGACAGGGTGATCGACGTCGAACGGGTCGTGACCGATCACGTCCTCGAGGCGGCGACTGGCAAGGGTGCGGAGCGCGTGTGGCGGCTGTTGAACGTCCTCCGTGGAATCGACGGCCGGCTGGCGGTCGTGATGCACGACAATCCCGACCCGGACGCCATCGCATCGGCGCTCGCGCTGGCGGTGATCGCCCGGTCGGTGGGCATCGAGGCCGACGCCTGCTACTTCGGCGACATCTCCCACCAAGAGAACCGGGCGCTGGTGAACCTGTTGGATCTCGAGCTTCGCAACGTCGAGTCGGTCGACGCCTTGGACGACTACGCGGGCATCGCGCTAGTCGATCACTCCCGGCCCGGCGTGAACGACGGACTCGACCCCGACACGTCTGTCGACGTGGTCGTGGACCACCACCCGCCGCGAGCACCCGTCGAGGCGCGCTACGTGGACCTGCGGAGCGACGTGGGTGCGACGAGCACCCTCCTCACGGAGTATCTGAAACGACTGGGCCTCGACCCGGGGCGCGAGGTGGCGACCGCCCTCCTGTACGGGATTCGGATCGACACCCGGGAGTTCACGCGCGAGGCCGTCGAGGCCGACTTCGAGGCGGCGGCACATCTCTACCCCCTCGTCGACGAGTCCATCCTCGAACGCGTCGAATCGCCAAGTATGGGACCGGAGGTGCTGTCGACGCTCGCGGCGGCGATTCGGAACCGGGACGTCAGGGGCGACGTCCTCACCACCGGCGTCGGGCGCATCCGCGACCGGGACGCCCTCGCACAGGCGGCGGACAAACTGCTCGACATGGAGGACGTCTGTGTCACCGTCGTCTACGGCTTCATGGACGAGACGGTGTACGTCTCCGGGCGTGCCCGGGGAACGGACGTCGACCTCGGGGAGGCCCTGCGCGACGCCCTCGGCCCAATCGGGAGCGCCGGTGGCCACGCCGACATGGCGGGGGCACAGATCCCGCTCGGAATCCTCGGCGCCGTCGACGAGGAGTCGACCGACTCGTTGTCGCGTGTCGTCGACGAAGTGATCGCAGAGCGGATCTTCGAGATCCTGAAGAACCCCCCGAGCGCGCCGGTTCGCGACCCCACCGCCGCGGACATCGCCTTCGAGTTTCCACTCTCCGACGAGGGCTGAGCGGCGGCGTCGGGCCAGTCGCGCCACGACGACCACCCTTTTGAGAGTCGACGCCGTATCGCTCCTCGATGGCCGACAACGCGACCGTCGAAGAATATATGACCCGTGAGGTGGCGACTGTCTCGCCCGACGACTCCGTCGTCGAGGTATCGCGACGCATCGTCGAGAGCGACGGCCACACCGGCTTTCCAGTGACCGACGGCCGTCAGGTTGAAGGGTTCATCAGCGCCCGCGACCTGCTGTTGGCCGACGACGACGCCCTCGTGTTCACCGTGATGTCGGACGACCTCGTCGTCGCGCATCCGGAGATGAAGGTCAACGACGCCGCGCGAGTGATCCTCCGATCGGGGATCCAGAAACTCCCGGTCGTCGACGACGCCGGCAACCTCGTCGGCATCATCTCGAACACGGACGTCATCCGGAGTCAGATCGAACGCGCGACGCCGAAGAAGGTGGACAAACTTCTGCACACCCTCGAAGAGATTCACGACATCGACGCCTCGGAGGAGCGCCGGCGCGTGAAACTGGCCGACCTCACCCCGACGCAGGGGCGGGTCTACGCCGACGAACTTCAGGGTCGAAGCTACGAACTCGAACACGGCCTGGCCGAACCGCTGGTCGTCATCGACAACGGTGGCACCCTCCTCCTCGCGGACGGCCACCACCGGGTCATGGCCGCCGACCGCCTCGACATCGAGGAGATGGACGCCTACGTCATCGTCATCGACGAGGACGCCGGACTCGAACTCGGGATGCAACGCACCGCGGAGAAGGAGGGGCTGGAGTCCATCGGCGACATCTCCATCGTCGACTACGCACGGCACCCGCTGATCGAGACGACCGAACGGCTTCAACAGGAGCAGCGGTAGGCCACGCCTCCCCCGGCGGACCGCACCATCGACCCGGGGGACGACGACTCGCCGTCCGTGCCGCCGACGCCCGCTTCGTTCGTTCCGTCGTCGCCGTCGTCGCCGTCGTCGCCGTCGTCGCCGTCGTCGCCGTCGTCGCTCGCACCGTCACCGTCGTCGCCGTCTTCCTCCGGTCGGTCGACGCCGACCAGATCGAGTTCGGGGACCAACATGCCGAGCACCGACAGCGAGTAGTAGCGGACGAAGGTGAGCGCCGGCACCTGCACGAGTAGCCCGGCGACCGTCAAGGCGAGGACGAAAAGCGCCACGAGGGGGACGGCGACGAACACCACGGCCTGGTGCAGGCCGGCCGCAGACAGGCCGAGATAGAGGACACCACCGACGACGACGAACGGAATCGCGAGCACGATAGCCACCAGGAGGACGACGATGGACACCGCGATGCTCACGCCGATGCCGAGGACGAACTTCGCGACCACGTAGAGGGCGACTTGCTTCCACTCCCCACGGAGCGTCGGCCAGAGGCGTCGCCACGAGTCGACGACTCCGCGACCCTCGGTCAGCATCGTCGGGACCACGAAGTCCGTCGTCAGCCCGAGAATCACGCTCGCGACGATGCCGACGATGACGAAAACGAGGATCAGTGGAACCATCAAAACGAGGAGGACCGGCGAGAGTCCGATGCCGCCGAGGAGCACGAGCGCCAACGGCACGCCGATCGACAGGAGCGTGAGGAGGCCGACGACGATGCGGAAGCCGAACAGGCGCAGGCCGGGACGGAACTCCTCGCCGAACGGGCCCCGGATCGACACCTCGCGGTCACGCAGTCCCCGGACGAGGACGAACTCCATCACGGCGCCGACGAGACTCCACAACAACAGGAGGGCGAGTGCCACGAGAACGAGACCGACGACGATGGCCACCGCCGAACCGATCTCGGGTGGCGAGGGTGTCGGCAGGTCGGAGGGCATCCCACCGCCGCCCGAGGATACGTTCGCGTTGCCGCCCCCGGTTGGGATGCCACCGCCGACGCCGACGAAGAGCGTGATCAGGGCGAGGCGAAGCCACCGTCCCCGGTCCACCGGGAGAAGCAAGTCTTTGGTCGCGTCACGGGCGTCCGAAAGGGCAGCGAGCGCGTACCAGGAGGGCATGCTCGGCACATCGAATCCAGGTGACAAAAGTACAGGGGGTGCCGATCCGACTGCGAGACAGAGCGGCGACGCGACTTTGGTCGCGGGGTGGCAAGGGTCGGCCATGACGCCGTTCGAACGCCGGACTCGGCGGGCACAGGCGCGACTGGTCGACGCCGGCGCCGACGCGCTCGCCCTCACGCCCGGGCGGAACCTGTACTACCTAAGCGGGGTGGACACGGAGCCGAGCGACCGACTGACGCTCCTCGTGGTGCCCGCGGAGGGCGATCCGACGTTCGTCGTGCCAGCCCTCGACGCCGCGTCGGTTCGTGATGCCACGTGGGTGACGGACGTGCGCACGTGGGCCGACGAGACGGGACCGAGTCCGGCCCTCGACCCACTGCTGGACGACCTGTCGCCCTCACACGTCCTCCTCGCGGATCGGATGTGGACGGCCGTCTCGCTGTCACTCCGTGACCGACTGCCCGAGGCCACCGTCGGCCTCGCGAGCGAGGTGCTCGCTCCGCTCCGACGGCTGAAGGACGACCGGGAACTCGATGCCCTGCGCACGGCCGCCGAGGCGGCCGACGCGACGATGCGTGACGTGCGTGCCCTCGGTACCGGCGCAGTCGGGCGGACGGAAGCCGACCTCGCGGCGTTCGTCGAGGACCGACTGGAAGCCCACGGCGGTACGGGCATCGCCTTCGACACTATCGTCGCCGCGGGGCCGAACGGTGCCGACCCGCACCACGCGAGCGGCGACCGGGAGATTCGTCCCGGTGACCCCGTCGTCCTCGACTTCGGGACGCGAGTCGACGCCTACCCGAGCGACCAGACGCGTACCGTCGTCTTCGACGGCGATCCACCCGCGGCGTTCGAGGCGGTCCACCGGGTGGTCGCGGAGGCGCAGGCGGCCGGCGTCGCGGCGGCCGGACCCGGAGTCACGACGGGCGCCGTCGACCGGGCAGTACGGGACGTGATCGAGGACGCGGGCTACGGCGACCGGTTCGTCCACCGGACGGGCCACGGCGTCGGCCTCGACGTCCACGAGGACCCCGATATCGTCGCCGGCGGCGACGTGGAACTCGAACCGGGGATGGTCTTCAGCGTCGAACCAGGCGTGTATCTCCACGACCGCTTCGGCGTCAGAATCGAGGACCTCGTGGTCGTCACCGCGGACGGAACGGAGCGACTCAACCGGACGGACCGCGGCTGGCGACTCTGATCTACTCCGTTCCGAGCAGCGCGTCCACGTCGGCGTGGTCGCCGAGCAGGTCGCCCATCACTTCGACCGTGCGCTCGTCGCGCGTGCGGCCGCTGTGGACCACCTCCTCGGCGCGTTCGAGCGTGGTGAGCGTGTCGGCCGAACAGAGCAGAATGGGAACCCCCTTCTCGGTGGCGGTGCCGAGGACCGTCGCGGGCGGGCGCCGGCCGCCGGTCAGCACCAGGCACTTGATCCCCGGGGCTTCGAGCGCGGCGGTGTGGATGTCGGTCCGGTCGCCACCCGTGATGACCGCCGCGTCCTTCGTCCGACGGAAGAAGCGAAGTGCCTCCTCGCCGCTCATCGCGCCGACGAGGAACCGCTCGACGACGCCGTCGGTGGGGACGTCGGTGAGCAGTTCGGCGCCGAGTTCGCTCGCCAGGTCGCCGACGGTGACGCCGGCGAGTTCCGCCTCGCGTGGAAGGACGCCCAAGACGGGAATGCCCTTCTCCTCCAAGAACGGCGCAACGAGGCTCTCGACTTCGTCGTAGGCGGCGTCCGGAATCCGGTTGAAGAGGACGCCCGCGAGTCGGTCGCCGACCTGTCGGGCGGCCGCGAGCGTCTCGTCGATGTCCGGCGGCGACGTGTAGTCCGCGACCAGCACCACGTCCGCGTCCAGTACCTCCGCCACGTCGGCGTCGGTCAGGTCGACGACCCCGCCGGTGGTCAGACGACCGCCGCCCTCGACGATCATCAGATCCCGGCCCTCGGCGACGGCGTCGAACCCCTCGCGGATCCGCTCGCGGAGTTCGTCGGGGCGCTCGCGCCCCTCCATCGCGCTCCGAACGAACGTCGGCGAGTAGACGATGGGCTCCATCTCGTGCATCTCGTCGTCGGTGTCGAGGAGTTCGCGCGCCAGCATCGGATCGCGGTCCAGCGTCTTGCCGACCTGGCTCTGGAGGCGCGTCCCCTTCGGCTTCATGTAACCGACGCTCCGGCCCCGGTCCTGTGCGTGGCGGCCGAGCGCGATGCCGATGGCCGTCTTACCTGTGCTCTCTCCGGTCGCGGTGACGAGTACGGTGTTCATAGGTTGTCTGGATCGACGGTGAGTCGGAGGTCGACGGCCTGGACGCCGTCCGGCCGGGCCACCAGCGGGTTCACGTCGAGTTCGAGGATGGCCGGGAAGTCGGTGACGAGTTGGGCGAGACGTCCCAGCGTCTCGGCGACGGCCGCCTTGTCGACCGGGTCGCGACCCCGAGCGCCGGACAGCAACGGTGCTGCTTTGATGTCGTCGAGCATCGTCCGCGCCTCCGACTCGGCGAGCGGGGCGATTCGGACGGCGGTGTCTTCCATCACTTCGACGAAGATGCCGCCGAGGCCGAAGAGGACGAGCGGCCCGAACTGCGGGTCGCGGTTCGTCCCCACGATGGTCTCGACGCCGGATTCCATCTCCACCATCTCCTGCACCTGGACGCCGAGAATCGTCGCGTCCGGCTGGTAGTTGCGCGCCCTGGCGACCAGATCCTCGAAGGCGTCGTACACCTCCTCCCGTGGCACGCCGACTTTCACGCCACCGATGTCGGACTTATGAAGGATGTCCGGGCTGACGATTTTCATGACGACCCGATCACCGATCCGCTCGGCGACGTCGAGGGCGTCGACCGGCGAGTCGACGACTTCCCCGGCGGGCGTCGGAATGCCGTAGGCGTCGAGCAGCGACATGGCCTCGACGCCGAGGCGATTCGTGCCGCGGTCGCTCGCCCGTTCCAACACGTCTCGGGCCGCCTCGCGGTCCACGTCGTAAGTCGTCGGTTCCGGGAGGTCCCGGTCACGAACGTCGCGGTACCGCGACAGCGTCCCGAGACTCCCGACTGCGCGCGCGGGGTCGAAGTAGTTGGGGATCCCCGCCTCGTCGAGGACGTCGTCGGCCTGTCGGGCGCGCTCCCCGCCCATCAGACACGTCGTCACGGGCAGGTCGTGGTGTGCCTGAAGGTCGGCGACGTCGGCGGCCAGGTCGCCGTAGTCGATGGTCGCGGTGGGTGCGGCGATGACCACGGCCGCCCCCACGGCGTCGTCGTCGAGGACGGCGTCGACGGCCGCGCGCATCCGCTCGTTGTCGGCGTCGCCGATGACGTCCACCGGGTTGTAGACGTTCGCCCCCTCGGGTAGGCGCTCGCGGAGTCGGTCCAGCGTGTCGCTCCCGAACTCGGCGAGCGACAGGGGTTCCTCGCCGACGGCGTCGGTGGCCATCACCCCCGGGCCGCCGGCGTTGGTGACGACGGCCACCCCGTCCGTCTCGGGGACGGGTTGACCGGCGAGGACGCGAGCGGCGTCGAAGAGGTCCTGAACGGTGTCGGCGCGGATGACCCCCGCTTCCCGGAGGCCGGCCTCGTAGGCGCGGTCACGGCCGGCCATCGCCCCCGTATGTGAGGAGGCCGCCTGCGCGCCCGCCTCGGTCCGTCCCGACTTGACGACGACGACGGGCGTCTCGCGGGTCACCGCCCGGGCGACGTCGACGAACCGGCGACCGTCCTCGATGCTCTCGAGGTAGCCGACGATGACGTCCGTCCCCTCGTCGTCGCCCCACGAGTCCACGAAGTCCGCCTCGTCGAGGACGGCCTTGTTGCCGAGCGACACCACGTCCTTGAAGCCGACGCCGTGGTCGGCCGCCCAGTCGAGGACGGCGGTGACGAACGCGCCGGACTGACTCAGAAAGGAGATGGTGCCGCTGGGAGCCGACCGGGGGGCGAAGGTGGCGTTCAGCCCGACCGGCGTGCTGATGATCCCGAGGCAGTTCGGACCGACGAGGTTCAGTTCGTACTCCTCGGCGAGGGCGGCCAACTCGCGTTCGCGACCTGCACCCTCGCCGCCAGCCTCGGCGAACCCGGCGGAGATGACGACCACGTTTCGGATGCCCGCCTCGCCCGCCTCGCGGACGACGTCGAGGACGACGGGCGCCGGCACTGCCACCACGACCAGGTCGGCGCCCGTCCCTCCGACACCGTCGACGACTTCCAGTCCGCACACCTCGTCCGCGTTCGGGTTGACGGGGACCACCTCGCCCTCGAAGTCGGCGACGAGGTTCTCGACGAGCGCTCGACCGACCGACCCCGGCCGCTCCGTCGCGCCGACGACGGCGACGCGGTCCGGCGTGAACAACGGGGATAGCTCTCCCATCGGAATGCACTTCCCCCGCACGGCGCATAAAATCGTGGGGCAGTTCCCACACGGTTTAGGCCGGCCAAATGTATCGAGAATATGATAATACTTAACCCGGTCGGTACCCTCGGATCGGCCGATGGCTCTGTTCGGGAACGTTATCTTCGTCTTCGTGGCGGGCCTGATAACGGCGCTCGCGACGGGACTCGGGGCGATTCCGTTCTTCCTCGTCGACGACGTGAGTGACCGCTGGAACGTGGCGCTGTGGGGGCTGGCCTCGGGGATCATGGTTTCGGCGTCGGTGTTCGGACTGGTGTTCGAGGGGCTGTCGGCCGCCGACTCGCCGCTGGAAATCGTCCCCGGCCTGGTCGCTGGCGTGGTTCTCGTCGTCGTCGCCCACGAGGTAATCGAGGGCTACGAGGTGAGCCCGCAGAAGTACGAGGAGGCCGACTTCCGGAAACTGCTCCTCATTCTCGGTGTCTTGACAGTCCACAGTTTCCCCGAGGGCGTCGCTGTCGGCGTCTCCTTCGCCGACCTCGGACTACAGTCGGCGGCGGGGACGACACTCGGCCTGTTCGGCTTCGTCGTCCCCCTGCTCGCGGTGTTCATGACCGTCGCCATCTCCATTCACAACGTGCCGGAGGGGGTCGCCATCTCGATTCCGCTCCGGACGCTCGGCGTCTCGGAGTGGAAGATGGTCTGGTGGGCCGTCTTCTCGAGTCTCCCGCAACCGATCGGCGCGGTGATCGCCTTCCTGTTCGTTCGGGTCGCCCGGGAGTTCCTACCCGTCGGCTTCGGCTTCGCCGCCGGCGCCATGATCTATCTCGTCGTCACGGAGTTCATCCCCGAGGCCCTCGACATCGGTGAGGGCCTCCCCGGTGGGGGGCGACGCGAACTCGCCGCCGGCGTCGCCGTCGGCGTCCTCGCGATGGTGCCACTCCTGTTCGTCTAGTGGCTGTGGCCCGTCGCTTCGCCGAAGGTCATACCGAAGCGGTCCTCGAACAGTTCCTCGGCCGTCTCGTTGATCGCTTCGAGGTCGGCCGGCGCGTCGCCCTCGGCGTGGTGAACCATGGCGTGAGAGCGCTGGACGAACGAGAGGAGCGCGATTTCGGCGACGACCGTCGTCGGCGTCTCGCCCTGTTCCGCGAGTACGTCGACCAGTCCCTCGGGGAGTTCCAGTTCGTCCGTGTCGCCATCCGGGCCTTCGATAGTGTACGTCTCGGTTTCGACCATGGCGTTACTGCGGACGCACGGTATAAGGGCGTGTGGGAATCGTGCGCTCGTCGGACTCGTCGGTGCCCGTCCCTCCGAGAGACGTCGAGCGCACCGAATCCGGCGGCCGTCGACCGTCTCTCATCCGTGTGCTCTTCCCGGGTCGCCGACGGCGACTACGCGCGTGGACCGAACCACGTCAGGCCGTCGGAGAGTCGAATACGGGTGTAGGGTCGGTAGCCTGGGTACCGTCACAGACGCGGATACGTCCGTCGGCACGGACGAAGACGTTCCAGTGGTCGATCCTGAAACTGAGGACGGTATCCGCCTCACCGGATCGCTCGTGTTGCTGGAAGAGTTCGTTCAGAGCGTCGGGGTCGACGTATTCGTGCAACGGTGGCAGTTCTAACGGGTCGACATCGGCTGCGGCCGCTACTGCTTCGACGACCGCCTCCGCCGGCGTCCGTGCGCCGTCCCCCTCGTAACGAGAATCGATAACGGGTGTGCACCCGCGGTAGATAACCATGTGCCCGGAACTCATACTGTTCCCTTTGTGCGATCCGTTATTACGTTACTGTGTAAGGATTTGACACAGTTCGGGAGACGTACCGGTGGTATTAGAAAAACCTCGCCGCCCGTATCCCGCTTCAGCCACCCAGTGCGGCAGTCGCGCGTCGTATCCCTCACGACCACCGACACCGATCACCCAGTCGACTACTTCGACGGGATCGGCTCTTCCTGCGGCACGATAGACGCTCTCCGGTTACGATCCCCCCGCAGACGAACCGTCGTCAGTCAGTTCCGGCCGTCGCCGCCCCCCGTCGGCGACGACGACCGGGACACAGGGGCAGCGATCCGTCTCAGTCGTCGCTCTCGGCCGCGGCGGGTTCCTCGGCCGCCGCCCGTTCGCGATCCAGATCCTCGAGGTAGCCGTCGGCGTCGATGGCCGCCTTACAGCCCATGCCGCCCGCGGTGATGGCCTGCTGGTAGTGGTAGTCGACCACGTCGCCCGCGCCGAACAGGCCGGGGACGCCCGTCGCCGTCTGGCCGCCACCGTCGCCACCGGCGGTTTCGAGGTAGCCCTCGTCGTCCATCTCCACGTCGAGTCCCTCCAGATACTCGGTGTTCGGAGTGTGACCGATGGCGTAGAAGACGGCGCCGGCGTCGAACTCGAACGACTCGGTGTCCGGGTCGTCGAGGTTGTCCGTCGGGTGGCCCTCGGGGTTGTGGACCATCGTCACCTTGTCGAGACCCTCCTCCCGGGACCCGTGGAGTTCCGTCACCTCGGTGTTCAGTTTCAGTTCGATGTCGCCGTCGTCGACGTGTTCCATCACGCGGTCGATCCAGTAGTCCTCGGCGCGGAACTCCTCGCGCCGGTGGACCAGATACACCGTCGACGCGAACTTCGTGAGGAAGACGGCCTCCTCGCAGGCGGCGTCGCCGCCGCCTACGACGACGATTTTCTCGTCGCGGAAGAAGGCGCCGTCGCAGGTGGCACACGTCGACAGCCCGTAGCCCATGAGTTCGTCCTCGCCCGGGATGCCGAGGGTGCGCGCACTGGCGCCCGAGGCGGCGATGACGGCGTCCGCCGTGTACTCGTCGCCGTTCGACAGCGTGACGCGGAAGGTGCGACCCGGACCCGAGTCGCCCGCTACGTCGACCGACTCGATGACGCCGTTTTTCACCTCGGCGCCGAACTTGCGGGCCTGCGATTTCATGTTGCTGACCAGTTCCGGCCCGCTGATCCCCTCGGGGAACCCGGGGTAGTTGTCGACGTCCGTCGTCAGCGTCAGCTGCCCGCCGGGTTCGTCGCCCTCGAACACCAGCGGTTCGTTGTTCGACCGGCCGGCGTAGATGGCGGCCGTGAGTCCCGCGATTCCGCTTCCGGCGACGATGAGACGCCGGTGTTCGACGCCGTCGCTCTCGCTCATACCGTTCGTTGGTGGGTCGGGCCCATTTAGCTTGCGCTGTCGGGGTCGCGGGCGCACCGGCGCGAAGGCGACGTGGTCACCTATCTTCTTGTCCCGTCCCCACTCACGGCCGACCATGCCCGCCGACTTACAGGAGAAGACCGACCGCTACGAACGGATGCTGGCGGACGCCCTCGACGCCGCCGAGGCGCGCCCGCCCGCCGACACGCCCCTCGGGGTCGCCGCCGCGGAGTGCCGCGAGATGGCGACCTCCTACCTCGACGACGGCCGCCACTTCCGCGAGGCCGACGACCCCGTGAACGCCCTCGCAGCCTACTCCTACGGCTACGGATGGCTCGACGCCGGCGTCCGGATGGGACTGTTCGAGGTGCCGGCGGATACGGAACTGTTCACCGTCTGACTCGGCGAGGGGAGTACTATATGGATCGGTGACCAACGTCTCGACTCGCCCCGCTGGTGTGCGGTAGCGTGACCCACACGGCGAGGCGGAGCATCCATGTCAGACACACCGGACGTGCAAGCGGACGGGGGTACCGACGTCGAAACCGAAGTCTACGCGCAGTTCGAGACGCGAGCGGGCAACCCCGCCGTGACACCGGACGGTCGGTTGCTCGTCAGCAACCACCCGTTCCCGTACGAGGACGAACCGACGTATCGCGTCGTCGAGTACGTCGACGACGACACGGTGCGACCCTTCCCCAACGAGGTGTGGAGTACGCCCCCCGGCGACGACGGCGTCGGGATTCACTCGCTCATCGGCCTCCGTGCCGATCCGGACGGGATGGTCCGCATCCTCGACATCGGCGACGTGGCGAACGGTCACCTCCCGAAACTCGTCTCGTGGGACACGACGACCGACCGACTCGCCCGCGTCGATCACATCCCGGCCCACGCGACGACCGAACGCTCCTTCATGCAAGACTTCGCGTACGACGCGGTGCGGAACGCCATCTACATCGCGGATCTAGGGCTGAGCGACGAGCCGAGCGACCCCGGCGAGCCGGCCCTCGTTGCACTCGACCTGGACACGGGACGGACGCGCCGCGTGATCGAAAGCCACCCGAGCGTCCTGCCCGAGGAAGGCGTCACACCGGTCATCGAGGGCGAACCGGTGGTGCAGGCGAACGCCGAGGGTGAGTTCGAACCGATCAGCGCGGGGCTGGACGGCATCACGATCGATCCCGCCTTCGAGTGGGTCTACTACTGTGGTATCACGACCGAGAGCGTCTATCGCGTCCGTGCCGCGGACCTGCTCGACGAGTCGCTCACCGACGCCGAACTCGACGCGCGCATCGAGCGCTACGGCGACAAGGAGGTCTGTGACGGCATCACCGTCGACACCGCGGGCAACGTCTACATCACGGACATGACGAACAACGCCATCGGCGTGACGCGCCCCTCCGGCGAGTACGAGGTCATCGCCAAGGACGACGAGCGGTTCCTGTGGCCCGACGGCTTCTGCTGTGGGCCGGACGGCCACATCTACTTCACCGTCACACAGCTCCACCGCGCGCCACCGTTCAATCGTGGCGAGGAGGAGTCGTACACGCCGTTCACGGTGTTCCGATTCGAGAGCTTCGCGCCCGTCACCGTCGGTCGATAGCCGACGTCAGTACCGGTACGTCGGCCCGTCGTCGCTATCTTCGACCGAGACACCGAGTTCCTCCAGGTCGTCGCGGAGGGCGTCCGCACGCTCGTAGTTGCCCGCCTCGCGTTCCGCCTCGCGCACGTCGAGGACGAGTTCGATCAGGTCGTCGGCCAGGCGTACGTCGCCGGCCGCGTCGCCCCCGAAGTCCAGACCGAGGACGTCGCCGCCGAGTTCCTCGAACGTCTCCACCGCTCGTCGCAAGCCCACGTAGTCGTAGGGAGTGCCGCCGTCGACGTGACGATTGACCGCCGACGCGAGTTCCAGCAGCGCGGCCGTCGCCTCTCGCACCCCGAAGTCGTCGTTCATCGCCGTCGTGAACTCCTCGCGTGCCGTCTCGACGGCCGCGCGCAGGGCTACGTCG
The DNA here is from genome assembly GCF_045690335.1 of Haloplanus litoreus. GTDB lineage: Archaea > Halobacteriota > Halobacteria > Halobacteriales > Haloferacaceae > Haloplanus > Haloplanus litoreus. Next base: position 2,253,401 of record NZ_CP147874.1, read on the forward strand.
TCGGCTTTCGTCCGGGCGTCGACGCTGTCGCAGGCGTCGACGGCCGCCTCGTGTGCGCGTTCGAGACGCTCCCACCGTTCCTCGGCCTCCGCCATCGCCGCCTCGCCGAAGGTCTGTTTCGAGCCGTAGTTCGTGCTGAGATAGAAGGTTCGGATCACGTTCGGGCCGAACTCCGCCAGCGCGTCGGCGACGTAGAAGTAGTTGCCGAGGCTGGAACTCATCTTCTCGCCGGCCGTCTCGAGCAGTCCGGTGTGGAGCCAGTAGCGCGCGAACTGCTGGCCGGTCGCCGCCTCGCTCTGGGCGATTTCGTTCTCGTGGTGGGGGAAGACCAGGTCGTGTCCGCCGACGTGGACGTCGATGGTGTCGTCGAGGTGGGCCATGCTCATCGCGGAGCACTCGACGTGCCATCCCGGTCGCCCCTCGCCCCACGGGGAGTCCCACGTCTCGCCGGACGGTGGGTGCTCTCCCAGTGGCCGGTCGTCCGTGCGGTGTTCGGCCACGTCGCTCGGCGCGACGCCGTCGGCCTTCCAGAGCGCGAAATCCGCGGGGTGGCGCTTCTCGGATCGCTCGTCCGGGTCACCCTGTGCCTCCATCTCGTCGATCCGCTGGTTCGAGAGTTTGCCGTACTCCTCGAACTCGGTCACGTCGAAGTAGACCGACCCCTCGGTTTCGTAGGCGTACCCGCGGTCGATCAGGCGCTCGACGAGGTCGACGATTTCGGGGATGTGCTCCGAGACCCGCGGGTAGACCGTCGCCCGCTTCAGGTTCAGGCCGCGCATGTCCGAAACGACCGAGGCGATGAACCCCTCGGCCACGTCGAGTTCCGACTCGCCCAGGTCGTCCTCGCCGACCCGGGCGACGATTTTCTCGTTCACGTCGGTGAAGTTCTCGACGTGGCGCACGTCGTAGCCGACGTGGGAGAGCCACCGGTGCATCACGTCGGCGTGCGTCCACACCCGAGCGTGACCGAGGTGTGCGTCGTCCGAGACCGTCAGCCCACAGACGTACAACAGGACTTCCTCGCCCGCTGGCTCGAACTCCTCGCGGTCGCCGGTCAGCGTGTTGGTCACGGACAGCGTCATTGGACGGGCGTTCCGCGCCAAGGCATTAATACTTGAATAAACGCTTACGCGGGCACGCTATCGAGGGCGGCTTCGACGACCCGAAGCGCCCGCCCGCCGTCGCGGCCGCTCACGACGACGACCAGTCGGTCCCCCGCGGTACCGGCGGCGTCCACGTCGATCCCCGCGGCGTCCAGTCGGCCGAGGACTGCCGCCAGCGCCCGACCGTCCACGTCCCCCGTCGCGGCGAGTGCCGTCTTCGACCCCGCACCCGGGACGACGCCGTGGTCGCCGACGGTCAGGTGAGCCTCGCCGTCGCCGCCGTCGGGGTCGACCCCGACGCCGCGCTCGACGGTCACGCGCGCGTCGCGAGCGGTCGGGTCACGGGTCGGCAGATCGGCCGCGAACCGACGAAGTGCGGCCGCGACGGCCTCCTCGCTCGCCTCTAGGTCGAGTCTCCCCGCCGTCGCCCGGTAGTTGACGACGCCCGCCCGGAGCGCCTCCAGCAGGAACGGTCGCTCCCGAACGGCCTCACGCGTCGCTTCGGCAATCGACATGTCCGCCCGTTCGACGCCGTGGACAAAAGTCCCGCCGACCGCGAAACTGGCAGTACAGTTACAGAATCTCGCTTCGGATTAGCGTTATTCCGGTCTAGCGCGTGGATGGAAACGCGTCGGTCGGCCCCGCAGACGCTCCGGCTCACCTCCCGCCTGAAACGGCGTTCGACTACCGCTGCCGACCCGACCCGGCCCGACCCGACGTCGAGTCGGTCCGCTCCCGCTCCCGCTCCGAGAGATATCCGACTCTCCCGTTGCTCACCGCGAGCACCTCACTCGCGATGCGCAGGGAGACACCCTCGGCGGTGTCGGCCCGGAACCAGGTGGTGAGGTCGCCGACCCCGCGACACCACACCGACCGTTATACGTCCCGGCGGCGAACCGCACGCGCATGGCCACTGACGAGTTCGACCTCAGCGAACCGGAACTCACCGCCGACGACGTCCTCGTCCTCGACGACGAGCGTTTCGTTCCCGACACGGTCGCCGTCGTGACGGGGGCGGCGTCGGGCATCGGCCGGGCGACGGCCGTCGCGCTCGCGGCCAACGGACTCACCGTCGTCGGTGCCGACATCGACGAGGAGGGTCTCGACGGTACCGTGGACCTCGCGGGCGACGTCGGGACCGACGGGGAAGTGCTGCCGGTGTCGACGGACCTCACCGACGACGACGACGTGGCCGCGATGATCGACGCGGCGGCCGAACGGGGGAACCTGCGCTACGTCGCCAACATCGCCGGGATGCAACATATCGCCTCGATTCCCGAGTTCCCGATGGAGAAGTACGACCTGCTCCTCGACATCATGCTGCGGGCGCCGTTCCTGACCGCGAAACTCGCCATGCCCCACATCCGCGATACGGACGACGGCGAGGGCGCCATCGGCAACATGTCCTCGGTCCACGGCCGTTACGCGACCCAGGACAAGGCGGCGTACATCACGGCCAAGCACGGTCTCAACGGGCTGACCCGTTCCATCGCCGCCGAGGGCGCGGGCCGGGTCCGAGGGTTCTCCGTCAGCGTCGGCTACGTGCTCACGCCGCTGATGGTGAACCAGATCGAGGATACCGCCGCGGAACGAGGGATCTCCGAGCGGGAGGTGGTGGAGGACGTGATGCTCGGCCAGGCCCGCACGAAGGAGCCGATGACGCCCGCCGAGGTGGCGAACCTGTTCGTGTTCGGCTTCTCCGGACACAGCAAGCACCTCAACGGCGGCGACATGCTCTACGACGGCGGCTACTCCACGACGTACGAGTGAGCCGCCGCCGATACCCCACAGTACTGGAGTGAATCAAAGTCTGTATATCGGGGTCACCGTCTATAGGATGATACGACATGACTACCGTGAGCGTCATCGGGTGTGGCCACATGGGGAGTGCCCTGGTAAAGGGACTCTCCGCGGCCGGCACCCACAGGGTGACCGCGTGTGATCTGGACACGGACGCCCTCGAAGCCGTCGAGCCGTACTGTGCCGAGACGACGACGGACGTGGCCGAGGCAGCGGCCGCGTCGGACGTGGTGATCGTCGCCGTGAAACCGGACGTGGTCGGCCCCGTCCTCGAGGAACTCGACCTCGCGCCGGAACAGACGCTGGTCACCATCGCCGCGGGCGTCCCGACGGACTACGTGGCGACCCACACCGACGCGACGGTGGTGCGGATCATGCCGAACCTCGCCGCCGAGACGCAGAACATGGCCGCGGCGGTGGCGTGGGACGAGGTGGACGAGGACGTGCGCGAACTCCTCGCGGACCTCGGCGAGTTCGTCGTCGTCGACGAGGACCTGATGGACGTGGCGACGGCGCTCAACGGCAGCGGCCCGGCCTTCGTCTACTATCTCATCAAGTCGATGCAGGAGGGCGCCGCCGCCGAGGGCATGGACCCGGACGACGCCCGGACGCTCGCGGCCCAGACGTTCAAGGGCGCCGCCGAGACGGTCCTCCGCTCGGAGGAGAGCCTCGACGATCTGATCGACGCCGTCGCGACCGAGGGCGGTACGACCATCGAGGGCATGCGGGTCCTGTGGGACAGCGACGCCGACGCCGCAGTGGCCGACGCCGTACACGCGGCCGCCGACCGCTCGCGAGAACTGGCCGGCGCGTTCGACGATGAGTGAAGCCGTCGAACGGGAGGCGGTCGAGCACACCCGGCAGCTCGCGGCCGACGCCGACCGCGTCGTCGTCAAGGCCGGCACCAACTCGCTGACCGACGACGAGTCCAACCTCGACGACGCGAAACTCGACAAACTCGTCGACGACGTCGAGGACCTGCTCTCGCGGGGCAAAGACGTGATCCTCGTCTCCTCGGGCGCCATCGGCGCCGGCCAGGGCCGCATCGACCACCCCACGGAGACGGTCGAGGAGTCACAGGCGCTCTCGACGGTCGGCCAGAGTCACCTGATGCGACGCTACACGGAGAGCTTCGAGCGCTACGGCCGGAAAGTCGCCCAGATCCTCCTGACGGAGCACGACCTGGAGGACCCCGAGCGGTTCACCAACTTCCGGAACACCATCGAGACGTTGCTGGACTGGGGTGTCGTTCCCATCATCAACGAGAACGACGCCGTCGCGACCGAGGAGATTCGGATCGGCGACAACGACATGCTCTCTTCCTCCGTCGCCATCGGCGTCGACGTGGACCTGCTGGTGACGCTGACCGACGTCGACGGCGTCTACACCGGCAACCCGAAGGACGACGCCGACGCGGAGCGCATCGAAGCCGTCGGGCGCAACTACGGCCGCGTCCAGGAACTCATCGCCGGCGGTTCGAGCGAGGGGATCGGATTCGGCGGCATCCGGACGAAGGTACAGGGTGCACGCGACGCGAGCGAACACGGGATCCCCGCCATCATCGCGGGGTCGGCCGAACCGGACGTTCTCGAACGAATCGCTACTGGGAAACCCGTGGGGACGATATTCGTTCCCGTGAACGGAGTCACCGATGACTGAGCAAGCCACCGAGCAGAAGGTTGCGGAGGCACAGACCGCCGCGCTGGAACTGGCGAAACTGGACGACGGGGTGCGGAGCGCCGCCCTCCACGACGTCGCCGATGCCATCGAGGCGAACCACGAGCGCGTCCTCGAGGCCAACGCGAAGGACGTCGAGGAGGCCGAGGAACTCCTCGAAGCCGGGGAGTACAGTCGCGCGCTCGTCGACCGCCTCGAACTCTCGGCGTCGAAACTCGACGACATCGCCGAGATGGTCCGTAGCGTCGCCGAGCAGGACGACCCGCTCGGCGAGACGCTGGAAGCGCGCCGCCTCGACGACGACCTGGAACTGTACAAGGTCGGCGTCCCCATCGGCGTCATCGGCACGGTGTTCGAATCCCGTCCCGACGCCCTGGTGCAAATCGCCGCACTCAGCCTCAAGTCCGGCAACGCGGTGATCCTGAAAGGCGGGAGCGAGGCCAGTCACTCCAACCGCGTGCTGTACGAACTCGTCCGCGAGGCGACGGCCGACGTGCCCGACGGGTGGGCACAGCTCATCGAGGCCCGGGAGGACGTGACGACGTTGCTCGGGATGGACGACGCCGTCGACCTCCTCATGCCTCGTGGGAGCTCGGAGTTCGTCAGCTACATCCAGAACAACACGAGCATCCCCGTCCTCGGCCACACCGAGGGCGTGTGTCACGTCTTCGTCGACAGCGAGGCCGACCTGTCGATGGCCGAGGACGTCGCCTTCGACGCGAAGGTGCAGTATCCCGCGGTCTGTAACGCCGTCGAGACACTGCTCGTCCACGAAGCTGTCGCCGAGGACTTCCTGCCGGCGATGGTCGACCGCTACCGCGACGCCGACGTGACGCTCCGTGGCGACGCGGGGACCCGCGACGTCGTCGACGTCGACCCGGCGACCGACGAGGACTGGAAGACGGAGTACGGCGACCTCGAACTCTCGATCAAGGTGGTCGACTCCCTGACGGCGGCCATCGACCACATCAACGCCCACGGATCGAAGCACACGGAGTCCATCGTCACCGAGGACGCCGACCGCGCGGGAACGTTCATGCGGAGCATCGACGCCGCGAGCGTGTTCCACAACGCCTCGACGCGGTTCGCGGACGGCTACCGCTACGGACTCGGTGCCGAAGTCGGCATCAGCACGGGCAAAATCCACGCCCGCGGCCCCGTCGGTCTGGAGGGCCTGACGACGTACAAGTACCACCTCGAGGGCGACGGCCAGCTCGTCGCCACCTACTCCGGCGAGAACGCGAAACCCTACCTCCACGAGGAGTTCGCTGGCGAGTGGAACCCCGGACACCGGTCCGGCACCGGGGAGTGACGGTGGCTGGCCGGGCGTCCGGCCGCGCGCCGGCCACCCGTTCACGACGTGCAGTATTCGATGGCGTCGCGGACAGCCTGCCGTCGGCCGATGAACGTCAGGTGATCGCCACGCTGGATCGTGTCGTCCCGATGGGGGAGACGGGTGGTCGTATCGCGACTGATCACGGCGAGGTGGCAGCCATCCGGGAGTTCGTCGGTCAGTTCCGCGACCGTCTTGCCGGCGTGGGCCGCCGAGGTGACGACGACTTCTTGGACGTCGCCGTCGCGGTCGAGTTCCGTCATCCACTGTGAGATGCCGGGTCGTTCGATGACGTTGTCCATCGACCAGGCGACCGACATCGCAGTCGAAATCGCCTCCACGTCGAGGTCGTCGAACGCGTCGAGGTTCGACGGGTCGGTCACCCGCGCCACGACCGTTTCGACGCCGTAGGTATTCTTCGCGAGTTGGCTGACCAAGAGGTTCGCGTCGTCGTCCGCCGTCGTTACGGCGACCACCTTCGCGTTCTCGACGCCGGCCCGTTCGAGGACGTCCGTCTGGGTGCCGTCACCACGGTGGACGGTGAACCCCTTCGAACGCTGCGCCTCGACAACCTCCGCGTCGGGATCGACGATCACTACGTCCTCCCCACGGGCGTCGAGTCGCTCCGCGAGTTCCGTCCCGACCCGGCCGCCACCGACGATCAGCGCACGCATCGGAATCACGTCGAGTACCTGTGCGACGTGGCGCGCCAAACCTCCTTCGAAGACGACGGTCGCGAAGATGACGAGAAAGACCGTGCCGACGAGTATCGTCGCCGCCTCGGGACGCTCGGGCTGGAGTTCGAGCGCGAACAGCGTCGCCACGCTGGCGGGGATGATGCCGCGGGGCCCGACTGCGCTGACGAAGAGGCGTTCGCGCAGCGTCAACCGGTCGCCGCGAGTACAGAGCAACACGACCGCGGGACGGACGACACCGGCGACGAGGACGACGGTGACGACGCCGCCGACGCCCAGCGCGAGGAGGTCACGGATGGACAGCAGCGACGCGAGCGTGACGAACACGAACGAGATGACGAGTAACGAGACGTCACCCTTGAACTGCTCGATGGTATCCCGGTACGGGATATCGGTGTTACCGAGGACGAACCCGCCCGCCGCGGCCGCGGCGATGCCCGCTTCAGAGGCACCCACCTCGGCCCCAAGCACCTCCGCGAGTCCGTACATCGCCACCGACGACACGACAACCATGAGTCGCGCGTGCTGTGGCGCGTTCTCGACCGCCTGCGGACCGTACCGGAGGACGATCCAGAGGGCGACGGCGACGGCCCCACCGACGAACACGCCGAGGCCGAACCGAAGGAGGAATTCCCACGCTACCACCGGAAGTCCACGCGACGACAGCAGGACGTACTCGAAGGTGACGATGGCCAGAATCGCGGCGGTGACGTCGTTGACGACACCCTCGGTCTCCAGCGTCGATGCGACCCGCTCGCGAACGGGAACCACGTTCATGATCGGCGTGATCACGGTCGGGCCGGTCGCGACGAGCAACGAGCCGATGAGGAGGGAGAGATCCCACGACACGTCGAGGACGAACCGAACGATCACGGCCGTGGCGACGAGCGAGAGCGCCGCCCCCAGGGTGACGAGACGGAGCGTCTCCCGGTGGGCGGTGCGGATCCGCTCGATCCGCAGGTGGAACGCACCTTCGAAGACGATGACGGCGACGCTCAGGCCCACGATGGCCCGGAGCGCGGGACCGAACATGGCCGGTCTGACGACGCCGAGACCCTCGGGTCCCACGAGGACGCCGGCCGTAATCAGAAAGATCACGCTCGGAATCCGCATCCAGTCCGCGAGAACCTGTGCGGCGGTACCTATCCCCATGATCGTCACGACCACGGCGACGATGTCGACGGCGGCAGTCATGTCGAACGCTCCACCGGTACGCGGTCGAGCCGGGACGTCATGTGTGCCTGTCGACTACCGAGGAGACGCTCCTACCAAGTGCCTTCGTGTCTGTCGCGGGGGTCACCGCTCTCGGTCCAGAAGGTCGACGAGTCGCTCTCGATACAGGTAGCCGGCGAGCGATAGCGCCGTGACGACCACGAACAACACGCCGGCCCCGCGGAGGTTGCCGTCCGCCAGGAGGGAGCCGAACACGTTGACGACGAAGAAGGCTGGCGCCCGCCCGACGACGGCGACCAGGACGAGTTTCCGCAGAGGAATGGGCGTCAGCCCGCCGACGAAACAGAGCGCGTCGTCGGGGAGGCCGGGGATCAGAAAGAGGACGAAGAGCGCGAGGAGGCCGCGCCGTTCGACGAAGGCGTCGAAACGCTCCAGAACGTCCGCGTACACCATCCGCTCGACGTAAGCGCGCCCGAAGCGACGCGACAGCCAGAAGGCGAGTGCGCTCCCGAGACCGATACCGATCATGTTGTACAGCGTGCCCCACCACGGCCCGAAGAGGTAGCCGGCGACGGCGGCGAGTACCTGTCCCGGAACGGGTGCCAGCACGACCTGAAGCGTCTGGAGGAGAACCAACGCGAGCGGCGCCCACGCGCCGAATCCACGGACGTAGGCCCGCGCCGCCGCCGCGTCGGTCACGAACGACAACTGCTCGTGCAGGACGGTGGTCAGCCCAAGAAACAGCAGTCCCCCCACGACGAGGTGGACGAGGACCCGATTCCGCGCCCGTGTCGACGCGAACAGCCGCACGGTCACGACCGGACGTCCTCCCCCGGTCGAGCGGCGTGGCCGGGCGTGACGTCCCGGTCACGGATCGGGGGCGTCAGGCCCGTCCCACGCTCGTTTCGAGGTCCGTCCCGGTGTCGAGGTTCTCGGCGACGGGACAGCGCTCCTCGACGTCGGCCAGCCAGGCCGCCAGGGCCTCGTCGTCCGCGTCGGCGTCGACGGTGACGTCGACCCGGATGGTCTGGAATCCCGAGCGTGGCTCCGTCGCCTCTCCCTTGTACTTCGCCGTATCGATGTCGCCCGAGACGTGCACGTCGATGTCGCGGATCACGATGCCGTGATCCTTGGCGACGAGGTGGCCGATGACGTTCATACACGCCGCCAGCGACCCGAGCAAGTACTCGAGTGGGCTGGCCTCCTTGCCGACGACGAACTCCGCGTCCGCCGTCTCGATGTGCGTGCTCTTCGGTCCCCGACTGTGGCCGGTGATTTCGATGGTCGTCATGGAATCCCGCGACATACACGAACATCTTACCAGAAGTACATAATTTGGGTGGTCAGTCCCCGGCCGGAGGACTCCCGCGGCCTCCGACGGGGGTGGACAGCTACGCCGTCCCGCTCTCCGGATCGTTCACCGGGTTCTGGGGGTCGTCACCCTGCAGGATTCCCAGAAGGTCTTCGGTCACCGTTCGCCGCATCGTCTCCATCGACTCCGTGGAGTACCAGGCCACGTGTGGCGTGTAGACGATAGCCTCGTGGTCGAACGGTGGGGTGGTGTCCGGAGGTTCCTCCGGGAGGACGTCGAGTCCCGCGCCGGCGATTTCCCCCGCTTCGAGAGCATCCTCGAGGGCGTCGACGTCGACCAGCGGTCCCCGTGCCGTGTTGACGAGGATGGCGTCCTCCCGCATCGTCTCGAACGCGGACTCGTCGAAGAGGTGGTGGGTCTCCTCCGTGAGCGGTGCGTGGACCGACACGTACTTCGAGCGGGCGAGCAGGTCCTCCAGCGTGACTTTCTCGGCACCCGTCGCCTCGATGTCGGCCGCGTCGACGTAGGGATCGTAGACGAGGACGTCGAGGTCGAAGCCGTCGACGAGTTCCAACAGGCGTCGCGGGAGTTTCCCGAATCCGACGAGCCCCAGCGTCGACCCGGTGAACCGGTGGATCGGCTTGCCGCCGGTCCAGTCCCACTCACCGCCCTTGATGGTCCGGTCGTAGCTCGGAATCTTGCGGATGCACGAGAGCAGGAGCGCAAGCGCGTGAGTCGGAACCTCCTCGACGCAGTAGTCGGGAACGTTCACTACATGGACCCCGTGGTCGGACGCGGCATCGAGGTCGATGGAATCGACGCCGATGCCGTAGCGCCCGACCGCCTGCAGGTCGGGGAGGGCGTCGAACACCTCGCGAGTGATCTCCGCGTACTGGACCAGCATGGCGTCGGCGTCCTCGGCGACGTCGATCACCTCGTCCGGCGTCCGGGCGTACTCGCTACGGAGTTCGACGTCGGCGCCGTCGAGGGCGGTGGATTCTATCGACAGGTCGGGGAAGTCGTGGTCGGTGACGACGATCCGATGGGTCATCGTTCGGCGAAGCACACGGGGACCACATAAACGTCTCGACGATGCCCCTCAGTCCTCGACGAACGCGTCGACGAGGCGAGCGCGCTCCTCGGTCGCGAACTGCTCCCACCAGACCTCGGCCTCGTACTCGCGAGCGGTGTCGAGGTCCGGCGCGTTCACAGCGGAGTTGATCGCGCGTTTCGAGTTCTTTACCGCCTGCCGCCCGGTGTTCCGGATGGCGTCGACGAGTTCGTCCACGCAGTCGTCGAGCGCAGACCGCGGGACGACGTGGTTGAGAAAGCCGGCGTCGTGGGCCTCGTCGGCGTCGACCATCCCGGCGGTGTAGACCAGTTCCTTCAGCTTGGCCTCGCCGATCAACTGCGCGACTCGGTAGGTCGATCCGCCGCTCGGAATCTGTCCGATGTCCGTCGTCGGGACGCCGAACTCGGCGTCGTCGACGGCGACCCGCAGATCACAGAACGCCGCGAGGATGAGACCACCGCCGACGCAGTACCCGTTGATCTTGGCGACGGTCGGGCAGTGCAGGTCGTAGAGCCGTCGGTAGACGTCCTCGTAGAGGATCCGCTGGCGGTCCTTCTGCCGGGGGTCGTGGGCCTCGGCATCCCCGGCGTACTGGTCGATGTCCGCCCCGGCACAGAAGGCGTCCGTCCCCTCCCCGGTGATAACCGTCACGTCCACGTCGCGGTCGAGTCCGATCTCCGCGAACGCCCGGGCCAGATCCAGATACACGGCGGTGCTCAGCGCGTTGTACTTCTCGGGTCGGTGGAGGGTGACCGTCGCGACGCCGTCCGAGACGTCGACGGAGATGCTCTCGTACGCTTCGTATGCCATAGGGGAGGACGCACACGCCGAGTCGTAAAGTTACGGCCAGGTGCGACGGCATCCGATCCGCCCGGCTCGGATCAGTCTCGGCTCGTGTCGATACCGAGCGCCTCGTTCACGCCACAGAAACAGGTCACGGCGTTGAGTCCGAAGCCGAGGGCACCCGCTGCGGCGAGGAGGCCGATCGCTCGTTTCCCCCGTTCGAAGGCACGAATCGAGACGACGGTCAGGAGGGCGGCGAGCAGCGTCCGCACGAGGCGGTCACGGCCGCCGACGTTCTTCTCGACCATATCTCACGGTCGGGATCGAGCGGCATGTACGTTCCGCCCACGGGGCGATCACCCGGAATCCTTAGAAGGAAACGGCACCCAGTTGGAGTATGCGACTGTTCCGGTCGAGCGAACTCCTGGGCATCGCGCGGGAGACGCTGGAGTTCGTCCTCGAGGCCAGCGAGGAGACCCACCCGAACGAGTACATGGGCTTTCTCCGCGCCGACGACGCCCGCAAACTCGGTCTCGACCGCTCGGGACAGGTGATCACGAACGTTCTCGTCATCCCCGGAACGACCTCCAACCCGGTGAGTGCGACGGTCAAAACGAGCATGAAGCCGAACGACGTGTCCTCGGTCGGCTCCGTCCACTCTCACCCGAACGGCGTCCTCCGACCGAGTGACGCCGACCTCTCGACGTTCGGCCAGGGGAAAGTCCACATGATCGTCGGCGCGCCCTACGGTCGGGACGACTGGCGTGCCTTCGACAACCAGGGCGAACGGACGACGCTCGACGTCGTCGACGTGGACCTGCCCGAGGACCAGTTCTTCGACTTCACACAGTCGGACATCGACGCCGAACTGCTGGCGGACGGGCGACACAGCGGCGTCGTCGCGCCGGAGGACCGGGAGGACGACGACGACGACCGGGGCGGACTGTTCTCGTGGCTCCGGTGACCGGTCGGCCGTCGACGGGCGCGTTCGAGCGTCCGCTCGCCGAACCGGTCGGCTAATACGGGTCGACAGGCTTTATTCCTGCCGTGCTGGACGCTTCCGTATGACTGGCCAGACGCTCCGCCCGTTTCTGACACGGGCGACACAGCTGTATCCGGACCGGGAGGTCGTCGCTCGGACGGCCGACGGGATGACACGGTACACCTACGCGGAGTACGCCGACCGCGTGGGTCGGCTGGCGAATGCCCTGCGCGCGGCGGGTGTCGAACGTGGCGACCGAGTCGCGACGCTGTGTTGGAACCACGACCGGCACTTCGAGGCATACTTCGCGGTGCCGGACCTGGGGGCGCAACTCCACACGATCAACCCGCTCCTCCCCGCGGACGACGTGCGGCGCATCGTCGACGGCGCGGACGACCGACTCGTGTTCGTCGATCCATCGCTGGCCGACACGCTGGCCGCGGCTTACGACCCCGATGCCTTCGAGTCCGTCGAGCAGGTGGTCGTGATCGGATCGTCGGCGCCCGACCTCCCCGTCGACTCGGTCACGAGCTTCGAGACGTTCGTCGCGGGTCACGACGCCGACTACGATCCGCCGACCGTCAACGAGGACGACCCCGCCGGACTGTGTTACTCCTCCGGCACGACCGGCGATCCGAAAGGGGTCGAGTACACCCACCGGATGCTCTGGAGTCACACCATGGCGATCACGACACCGATGGGCCTGGACATCGCGGACGCGGACGTGGTGATGCCGGTCGTTCCGATGTTCCACATCAACGCCTGGGGCCTCCCCTACGCGGCGACCGCGGCGGGGGCGAAACATGTCTACCCTGGTCCGTCGCCCGATCCCGCCGACCTCGTCGAGTTGATCGAACGCGAGGGCGTCACGCTCACCGCGGGTGTCCCGACGGTCTGGCTGGGCGTCCTCGACTACCTCGACGACCACGATGCCGACCTCTCGACGCTGTCCCGCATCGTCATCGGCGGCGCGGCCCCGCCCGAACGCCTGATCCGCGCGTTCGACGACCGGGGCGTCGAGGTGGTCCACGGGTGGGGAATGACCGAGACGGCGCCCGTCGGCGCCGTCTCCCACCTCAAACCCGACCTGCGCGACGCGGACTACGAGACGCAGTTGGCCAAGCGGACGAAACAGGGGCTGATCCTCCCCGGTCTGGAGTTCGAAGTGGTCGACGACGCGGGCGAGCGGGTGCCCCACGACGGCGAGTCGATGGGCGAACTCCGGGTTCGTGGACCGTGGGTCGCGGACGGGTACGTCGACGGTCCGTCGGAGACGCGCCGGGGGGATGGAGCCGAGGGGTCCGTCGGCGACGACGCCGTCGAGGACTCGTGGCTCCGGACCGGCGACGTGGTGACCGTCGATTCGGACGGCTACATCGAACTCGTCGACCGCGCCGCCGACGTGATCAGATCCGGAGGAGAGTGGATTTCCTCGCAGGCGCTGGAGAACGCCATCATGAGCCACGAGGCGGTGCGCGAGGCGGCCGTGGTTGGCGTCCCCCACGAACGGTGGGGGGAGCGCCCCGTCGCGTACCTCGTCGACGACGACGCCGACCGCGACGCGCTGGTGGAAACCGTCTCGGCCCGTCTCCGCGAGGACTACCCCGACTGGTGGGTTCCGGACCGCTTCGAGTTCGTCGAAGCCATCCCCAAGACGGCGACCGGCAAGTTCGCGAAGACCGACCTACGGGACCGTCGTGACGACCCGATCGACGGGGCGGTGGCGGTCGAACCGCCGGGAGACGGAGACTGGGACTGGGACTGGGACGGGGACGGGGGCGACTGATACGGACCGCCGTCAGGTAGTTTCGGCCGTCGCCGACACGGGGGCGGCGACCGACGAGGCACGGGTACAACACTCCGTATGGGTCAGCCGACGAGCACCAACCAGACACCCACCACCAGTGCGAATCCACCGATCGACAGGCCCGCGAGCGACGTCTTCGACGACCGGACGAGCGCCCGCGTCGGCGTCCCGTCGGCGACGACGAGGGGGTCGACGCCGTCGTCGACGACGCTACCGACCACGGTCACCTCGTCGCCCGGTGACGCTCGCTGCTCGCTGTAGCGACGCGCACCGAGCGAGAGGGCACGAGCGAGCGGCGCGACGACTGCGGGGGGCGACCGGAAGACCGTCTCGTGGGGGAGTCCGTCGGTCTCGCGCTCGTACTGGGCGATCCGGTCCGGCGGCGACTCGGTCGGGCCGACCGTCGCGACGACGGCCGAGTCGAGGACGACCGTTCGGAGCGGGGCGGCCACCGGAATCGCCGCGTGGGGCGTCCGCACCGCGAAGGCGACGCTTCGGGCTGGATCGTCGATCGTCACGTAGGTCGGTAGGAGGAAGGCGCCGAATCGGCGCTCCTCGACGGTCGAGCGGAGGGCGACGCAGTCGACGCCGCTGAACGGCGCGTCGAGCGTGTCCGCCCCGGCCTCGACGGTGCCCGAGAGGCGAACGAGCGAGCCGTCGGGGGACCCGTCGATCCGGGACACCGCGGTGGCGCGCAGGAGTGCGCTCGACCGCCACACGTGTCGCAGACTGACGAGCGAGACGAACAGGCCAATAGCGAGGACGACGATGCCGAAGGGTGAAGGGGTGGAGGAGGGGACCATGGTGAGGGCGGGGAAACGCGATCAGGAGCGACGGGGACTGTCGGGGGCGAGCGCGTCGTCGTAGATGGTGACGTAGAGGTCGGCGATTTCGTCACGAGTCGGCTTCCGCGGGTTGTTGTCGGGCGATCCGGAGTCGATGGCGTCCTGTGTCATCTCGTCGACGACGGCCAGATAGTCCTCGCGGGAGGGCACCTCGCCGAAGTCGTCGAGGTAGCCGGTGAGGTCCATGTCGGCACAGAGACGGAGCACCCCGTCGGCGGCGGCGTCGGCCGCCTCGCGAGTCGGCGTGTGCTCGTCTGCGACCCCGAGGATGCGCGCGATTTCGGCGTACTTCTCGGGCGCCGCCATCGCGGAGAAGTCGACGACGTAGGGGAGGATGAGGCCGTTCGCGAGGCCGTGGGGGATGTGCAGTTGAGCGCCGAGCGGTCGGGCGAGTCCATGTACCAGGGCGACGGAGGCGTTCGTGAACGCCTGACCGGCCTGCAGTTGCCCGACCATCACGTCGGCGCGGGCGTCGAGGTTGTCGCCGTTGGCCCACGCGACCGGGAGGGAACGAGCGATGCGCTCCATGGCCTCCTCCGCGTAGCCGTCGGGGACGCTGTAAGACTTCACCGAGACGTAGGCCTCGATGGCGTGGGTCAGCGCGTCGATGCCGGTGAAAGCCGTGTGGCTCTTCGGGAGCGACTGCGTGAGGACTGGGTCTTCGATGGCCACGTCGGGGACGACGTTCGCGGAGACGATGAGGAATTTCGTCGACGTGGACTCGTCGCTGACGACGACGGAGCGGGTCGCCTCGCTGCCCGTCCCCGCGGTAGTGTTGACGGCGATGATCGGCGGCGTGGGGTTGGGGACGCCCTCGTAGCCGGCCCGGTCGACGCCGAAGTCACGGATCGCTCCCTCGTTGGTTGCGAGGATACCCGCCCCCTTGCCCGTGTCGATGGACGACCCGCCGCCGAGGGTGACGATCATCTCACACCCTTCTCGCTCGTAGAGTGCGTGAGCGTTCTCGATGTTCTCGACGGTCGGATCGGGCCGGACGTCCGTGTAGACAACCGGTTCGACGCCCGCCGCCTCCAGCTCCCGGACGACGGCGTCGCCGTGGAACTCGAAGATCTGTTCGGTGGCGACGACGAGTGCCGTGTCCCCGTACCGAGTTGCGTGGGTGCCGAGCGTTTCGATCGCTCCGGCACCGAGTTCGATCCGGCCGGGCGAGACGACGGTCCGCGTCTCGCTCGCGAGTACGGTGTCGTGCATGACACCCCGATGATCGTTCCTGTCGGTCTTATACCTCGGGGTCGGGGACGGTCGGCGAAGGGGACGGCTCGTACTGCCGGCTGTGAGTCGATAGCTCGAACCGGTTACCGCCGAGGGTCTCAGTTGGTAGTGAGTCGCGGCTGAATGGTGGAGACGAAGGCGTCGAGGTCCCGCGTCTGGTACCAGGCGGTTCCGGGGCCGGTGAACTCGAAGACCAGACCTTCGCCCCCCAGCAGCGACGATTTCAACCCACCGACGCTCCGCATCTCGAACTCGATCGTGTCGTCCCAGGCGACCAGGTGTTGGTTGTCGAGCGTGTACGACTCCCCGGCCGCCAGATCGAGACGTTCGAGGCCGCCGTAGGCGTCGACGAAGACGGTTCCCGTCCCCTTCAGCGCGAGGGGCGTCAGGCTGGCCTCGCCCAGCATCGACTTCAGGCCACCGAGTTCGCTGTCGACGTCCACGGCCGGAGTGGCTGCGAGAAAGGCGCCGTCGGTCGTGTACAGCGTCTCGTCGTCGAGTTCGTGTTGCATCACGTCGCCCGGCGCCGACGGCGCGAACGTCACCGTTCCCGTGCCGCCCTCGGCGGTGAACTCGTTGACGAACAGCGACTCGCCGCCGAGCACCGACTTGGCGGAACTGAGCAGTCCGTCCCGGCTCGTCGAGGTGTCGACGGAGACGGTGGCCGAGTGTCCGACCATCGCCCCGGGTTCGGCGACGATGGACTCGCCGTCGGCGAGCGTGACGGTCAGGTGTGTGTACGACGGTCGGTGCGTGAAATCGGCGTTCATGGAGGGCACCTCACTCTCACACGCGTCGAAGATGGATATAACTCTTATCCAGCGTCTCGGCGCCGGCATCGCGGCGCCGGCGTCGATCCGATCGGCCAAGGTTTAACCTCGCCGGCGGCTGTTCCACGTGTATGCCTCAGGTCACCATCGAAGCCGTCGAGCCGGTCGGCGACCGGACGGCCGCGCTGGAACTGCGGACGCCGGACGGGTTCGACGCCGAACCCGGACAGTTCCTGTTGGTCCGAGCCACCGTCGACGGCGTCGAAGAGACCGGATATTACACGATTTCCTCGCCGGATACCGACGGGACGATGGAAGTGACCGTCGAGTACGTCCCCGAAGGGACGCTCGCGCCGTGGCTCGCCGACCGGGAGTCGGGCGACACGGTCGAAATCGAGGGTCCCTTCGGTGACGTACGGTACACCGGCGAGGGGGCGGCCGTCGTCCTCGCCGAGGGGCCGGGCATCGGCCCGGCGGTCGGGATCGCCGAACGCGCCCGGGAGAGCGGCCACGACGCGACGGTCGTCTTCTGGGGACAGGACCCGCCACACCGTGACCGCCTCGACGCCCTCGAAGCCGACGGGGCGACGGTGCTCCTGGTCGAGTCGCTCGACGAGGCGACCGAGACGCTCGCCGCGGCCGAGGACGCGACGGTGTACGTCTTCGGCTTCGAATCGTTCGTCAGGGACGCCAAGACGGTGGCGGAGGCCGTCGGCGTCGTCGACGTTCGCGCCGAGAGCTTCGGATCACGGTAGCCGCCGCACGGGGGAGCGACCCCGGCCGCTACCACGCCGCGTCTAGCACCGTCCGCACGTCCGCGACCGTCGGGTCCAGCCCGGCTGGCACCGTCCCCATCAGTGCGTCGTCGACGACGCGGGCCGCCACGTCGTCGAGGTCGGCCCGAAAGAGGCCGTCGATGGTCCGCAGGCGGTCGGGCAGGCCGAGGTCGTCGCGCACGTCGGCCACCGCGTCGACGACGGCGTCGGCGACCGCCTCGTCGTCCAGGCCCCGCGTGTCGACGCCCAGCGCCTCCGCCAGCGCGTCACGGCGGCCGTCGACTTCGTCGAAGAGGTACCGGAGGACGTGCGGCGCGACGATACCGTGGACGACGCCCTGGTGGACCTCGTAGTTGCGGGAGAAGCCGTGACCGAAGGCGTGGATGATCGAGAGTTTGTACGCGCCGGGTGTCGAGACGCCGTACTGGACACAGACGATGCCGGCCAGCACCTCGTCGAGTCGGTCGGCGTCCATCGAGTCCTCGCGGAGCGTCGGCAGACCGGAGCGCAGGAGTCGCAGGCCGCGGGCCGCGGTGCCGTCGGTGACGGGGGTCGAGTTGCTGGTGTAGAGCGCTTCGATCCCCTTGTCGAAGCCGTTCATGGCCGACGCGGTCAGGACGGACTCGGGCGTCGTCCGGTAGAGGTCGGCGTCGTAACACAGCGCCGCGGGCATGAGGCGTTCGTCGCCGACGCCGCCGCTCGTCGGACGCTCCGCGGCGGGATCGAGCGCGAACGTCACGCCCGCGACGGTCGACAGATCGGCGCCGGCGAGCGTCGTCGGCACGGCGACGACCGGGAGCGGCGTCCCCGACTCGGCCTCGAGCGACTCGGTTTCGACTGCCCGCCGGGCGACCGTCTCGGGGGGCGCGTCGTGGGTCGTCAGTGTCGCCATCACCTTCGCGACGTCGAGCGAACTCCCGCCGCCGACGGCGATCAGCACGTCGGCGTCGACGGCGTGAGCACACTCGACGCCCTCGACGGCCGTCCCGAGGTATTTTTCGGGGGTCGTCTCGTCGAAGACGCCGGCCAGTCGGTCGCCCAACCCGTTCCGGATCGGGTCCATCACCGCCGGCGTCGCGCCGACGGTGGTGCCACAGACGACGAGCGCTCGTTCCCAGCCGTGACGCGCACAGATCCCGCTCAGGTCGGTCACACAGCCCGGCCGACACCGTATCTCTCCGGGCCGGTACGCGAACTCGAACCGTCGTCGATTCTCGGTCATCGTCACGACCAGCGTCGGCTCGGAGATAACCGTGGTCGTTACCGCGCGGCCTCGATGTCGTCGAGGACGTCGGGGTTCTCGATACTACTCATGTCGCCGAGGTCCTCGCCGCGGTAGATGGACTGGATGGCGCGTCGGATGATCTTCCCGCTCTGGGTCTTGGGGAAGGCGTCGACGAAGAGGACCTCGCGGGGCCGAAACGGCTTGCCGAGTTCCTCGCCGACCGTGGCTCGAATCCCCTCGCGCAGGTCGTCGCTCTCTTCCGCCCCGGCTTCGAGGACGACGTAGAGGACGACGGCAGTGCCGGTGGTGTCGTCGTCGGCACCGATGGCGGCGGCCTGATTTACCGCCTCGTGTTCCATCGCGGCGCCTTCCACCTCGGCAGGGCCGACTTTCCGACCGGCGACGTTGAGGGCGTCGTCGGCCCGGCCGTGGAGGAACCAGAAGCCGTCCTCGTCTTTCTGTGCCCAGTCGCCGTGGTCCCAGAGGTCCGGCCAACTGCTCCAGTACTCCTTGAGGTAGCGCTCGTCGCCGCTCCACAGCGACTTCGTCATGCTCGGACAGGAGTCACGGGCGACGAGGAAGCCGCGCTCGTGGGAGTCCGCGATGGAGTTACCCTTGCTGTCGATGATATCGATGTCCATTCCCAGTCCCGGACCGCCGAGAGTGCAGGGTTTGAGCGGACTGATCGGCATGGGCATGAGGAAACAGCCCATGATCTCCGTCCCGCCGGAGATGTTGATGATCGGGGTGTCGCCGCCGCCGATTTCCTCGTAGAACCAGAGCCAGGATTCGGGATCCCACGGCTCACCGGTCGATCCGAGCAACCGCAGACTGGAGAGGTCGTAGTCGTCGACCCACTCGTCGCCCCGCTTCCGGAGCGCCCGGATGGCCGTGGGCGAGATGCCGAACTGGGTGATGCCGTGGTCGTCGATCATCCGCCAGAACCGATCCGGTTCGGGGTGGTCTGGCGCGCCCTCGTACATGAACATCGTGCCGCCGTGGGCGTGAGTGCCCAGCAGCATCCACGGTCCCATCATCCAACCGATGTCGCTGACCCAGAAGAAGCGATCCGAGGGCCGAAGATCCATCCCGAAGTACACCTCCTTGGCCGCCTGCAGGAGGGCGCCGGCGTGGGTGTGGACGATCCCTTTCGGTTTGCCAGTCGTCCCCGAGGAGTAGAGCAGCATGGACTCGTGGCTCGCGTCCAGTGACTTCGTCTCGTAGTCGTCGCTCGCCTCGGCGACGGTCGACTCCCAGTGTTCGTCGCGGGTGTCGTCCCACGGAATCTCCTCGGCGCTCGCCAGACCGAGGCGGTCGTAGACGACGGTGTGTTCGACGTGCCCTGCCTGATCGATGGCCTCGTCGGCCGTCCCCTTCAGCGTCACGTGCTTGCCCCGCCGGTAGAAGCCGTCGCCCGTGAACAGGACGCTGGGTTCGGCGTCGCCGATGCGGGTGGCCGTCGCGTCGACGCCGAACCCGGAGAAGATGGGGACGGCGATGGCGCCCACCTTGAAACAGCCGTAGAGGATGGAGATCACTTCCGGGACCATCGGCATGTAGAGACCGACGGTATCGCCCGTTCCGACGCCACAGGACTCCAGATAGTTCGCCACCCGGTTGGCCTGGCGGTGCAGTTCGTGGTACGTGACCTCCCGGACGTCACCCGGTTCGCCCTCCCAGATGCAGGCGACCTTGTTGCGGGTCTCGGCGTCGGGGGCGGCGTGCCGGTCGAGGACGTTGTGGGCGGCGTTGAGTCGAGCGCCGGGGAACCACTCGGTGAACTGCGGTCCCTCGGCGTCGTTTCGAACCGCGTCGTACCCCTCGTCGAACTCGACGTCGAGGTAGTCGACGAGTTCGTCCCAGAACCAGTCGACACCGGACCGCGGTTCGCCCGGCACCGTCGAGGTGGTCCGTTCGATCAACTCGTCGTAGTCGTCGATGTCGTACGTCTGCATGAACTCCCAGACGTTGGTCGATTCGACGAACTCACGAGAGGGGTGATGAACCACCGTGTCCGTCCGTTTTTCGCGCTCCGGAGCCATGCTCCGAAGTCTACCACGAAGGGGTAATAGGTTTTTGCGTCGGGGCGGGAGATTCACTCCCCGAAGGCGTCGACGGTGAAGCCGTCGTCGACGGTCAGCACGCTCCCCGTGGTGTAACTGGCCGCGTCGCTGGCGAGGTAGATGGCTGCGCCGACGATTTCCTCCGGGTCGGCCATCCGTCCGTGGATCGTTCGACGCTCGATTTCGCGGTACCGGTCGGTGTCCTCGTCGTAGGTGCCCGCCGTCTGCTCCGAGCGGACGAATCCGGGTTTGATCGCGTTGACCCGGACGTCGGGGCCGAGTTCCTTCGCTGCGACCCGTGTGAAGGAGTCGATACCACCCTTCGCCGTGGTGTAGGGTACGAGATTCGGGATGGCCAACTGATTCGAGATGGAGGAGATGGCGATGATCGACCCCTCGTCCATCCGCTCGGCGAAGCTCTGTGTGGCCCGGTAGGTGCCGTCGAGTTGCACGTCGAACACCCGCTGCCAGTCCTCCTCGGTGCCGTCGGACAGGGCGGTCCGCGAGATGTAGCTCTGCGAGGTGACGAGTACGTCCACGCCGCCGAGTTCGTCGACGACGGTATCGCGCATCGTGGCGATGCTGTCCCGGTCGGTCACGTCGCAGGTCACCTCGACCGTCTCGGCGCCGAGATCACGGAGTTCGGCCGCCGTCTCCGCGACGTGCGCTTCGGTTCGGCTCGTCGCCACGACGTCGGCGCCGTCGGCCGCGAAGCCGCGGGCCAGGCCGCGACCGATTCCGCTCGTCCCGCCGATTACGACTGCGCGTTTCCCCTCGACCGTCACGGGTGTGTGTTCGTAGGTCACGGACGATCGGTCGGCGGTCGGCGACTTAGCCGTTGTCCTCGCGGCCGCCGCGACCCGCACTACTATGCCGGTCCCGGTCGTCCCTCGCTCACATGCGCGAGTTCGACAAGACCATCATCTCCTGTGCGGTGACCGGTGCGATTCACACGCCGACCATGTCTCCGCACCTGCCGATCACGGCCGAGGAAATCGCTTCGGAGGCCATCGCGGCCGCGGAGGCGGGGGCGAGCATCGTCCACGTCCACGTCCGCGACGAGGAGACCGGGGAGCCGATCACCGACCTCGACCTGTTCCGCGAGGTGGCCGAGACGATCGCGGACGGCTGTGACGCGGTCGTCCAGCCGACGACCGGCGGGGCACCGACCATGCCACCCGAGGAACGCATCCGGGTCGTGCCCGAACTCGAACCCGAGATGGCCTCCTGCAACATGGGGTCGATCAACTTCGGGCTCTACCAGTTGGTCGAGAAGTACGACGAGTTCGAGTTCGACTGGGAGCCGGAGTATCTCGACGGAACCCGCGACCTGATCTTCCAGAACACCTTCGAAGACCTGGAGACCATCCTCCCCGTCTTCGACGACCACGGAACCAAACCCGAACTCGAAGTGTACGACGTGGGCCACCTCTACAACGCGAAACACATGGTGGATCGCGGCCTCCTGCGAACGCCCCTGCACATCCAGTTCGTCATGGGTATCCACGGCGGTATCGGTGCGAGCGCCAAGAACCTGACCCACCTCGTCGACGTGGCTGACGACCTGTTCGGCGACGAGTTCACCTTCTCCGTCATCGGCGCGGGGCGCAACGAGTTCCCCCTCGGCACGCAGGCCGTCTCGATGGGCGGACACGCCCGCGTCGGCCTAGAGGACAACCTCTATCTCGAACGCGGCCGCCTCGCCGAGAGCAACGCCGAGTTGGTCGAGAAGATGGTCCGACTCACCCGCGAGGTGGCGGGCCGCGAAATCGCGACGCCGTCCGAGACCCGCGAGATCCTCGGCCTGAAAGGGGCGTCGGCGACGAACTTCTAACCGACGACGGTCCCCGACGCCGTAAGAAAACCCTTAGTACGGTCCCTCGGGTAGGCGGAGCTATGCTCTGGGAGAACACCGACCATTCGGCGAGCGAGGCGACGCTCCAGTACACGATGGAGCCGAAAGAGTACGAGAACCGGTTTCTCCCGTACGACGTTCTGACGAACCTCGCGCACGTGACGATGCTGAACCGACAGGGGTTCGTCAGCGACACGGAGCTGTCGGAGCTTCGGGCGGCGCTCACCGATCTCTACCGCGAGGCCGAGGAAGTCGAGGGTGAGGACGTCCACACCTTCGTCGAGGAACGAGTCACCCGGCGGACCGAGGCGGGGAAGAAGATGCACCTGGCCCGGTCGCGCAACGATCAGATCTTCGTCGACACCCGTCTGTTCATGAAGGACGCGACCATCGACATCGCCGACCGCATCCTCGGCCTGATCGCCGCCCTCGACGAGTTCGCAGCGGAGAAGAACATGCTGATCCCGGGGTACACCCATCAGCAGCAGGCGATGCCCTCCTCGACCGGGCTGTGGGCGTCGAGCTACGCCGACGCCCTCGTCGACGACCTGAGGTCCCTCCGTGCGACCTACCGCATCATCGACTCGAACCCCCTCGGCGCCGCCGCCTCCTACGGCACCAGCCTCGACATCGACCGCGACCTGACGACCGAACTGCTGGGCTTCGCGACGAAACAGTACAACCCCATCTACTGCTCGAACCGCGGGAAACAGGAGTTGCAACTCCTCCAGACGCTCGACCTGGTGATGCTCGATATCCAGAAGATGGCCGAGGACCTCATCAACTTCTCCGAAGATCAGCAGTTCTTCCAGTTGCCCGACGAGTACTGCACCGGTAGCAGCATCATGCCCCAGAAGCGTAACCCGGACATCCTGGAACTCGCACGGGCGAAAGCCGAGGAGGTGTCGGCGGGGAAAGAGACGATTCGACGGATCATCGGCAAACTGCCGAGCGGCTACAACCGGGACAGCCAGCAGACGAAAAAACACCTGATCGAGGGCATCGACACGGTGCGGGCGACGGTCGACATCCTCACAGCCCTGATCGAGGCGCTGGAACTCTCGGACGACTTCACCGTCGACGAGGGCATCTTCGCCGCCTACACCGCGAACCGGAAGGTCAAGGAGGGGATGCCGTTCCGCGACGCCTACCACGAGGTCAAATCCAGCGAGGAGTACGAGGTTCACGACGACGTCGCCGACCCGGTGCGGCAACCCATCGGCGACCTGCCGGAGTTCTGGGCCGCCGAGCGCGAAAGCTTCGACGAGATGTCGGCACGGCTGTTGACTGCGGAGTGACGTCCAAAACGGCGGCCGCGTCCGTCCCGAACCCGACGGTCACCTCGCGCCTTACAGCGTGTGTTCGTCGTCCGACTCGTTGCGGATGGCGGGGTCCTGCTGATCGTCGACCACCTGCGTGAACAGGTCCTCGTCGGTCGTCTGATTCGGCGACTCGTCGGTGGTGTACGCCGACACGCCCAGCGAGAGCAGTTCCTCGACCGCCTGATCCCGGTTGATGAACTCCCCCTCGTCGACGAGTTGTCTGATCTCGATGTCCACGTCGTCCGGCAACGAAATTTCCGCGGAAGGCATACCGCCCACTCAGGTGTTCATCCGTGTTAAAAACCCGGTTTCGGCAACGTCCACGATCACGTCGCTGTCCGCCCCTGATCGCCGCACGCCGGCCGACTGCACCCGTCTCCGTCCCTGCGCTCGAACATGTTCGCACCCAGGTCGAGGGGCCGTCGGGGCGTAGGGCCGCGTATGTCAACCGTGCCCGGTGATCTCGACACGGATCGCCAACCCCCGCTCTCGGTCCCGCTGTGGCACTTCGTCGTCGCGTTGGTCTTCCTGCTTACCGGTGCAGTGCTGGGCGTCACCGACGCCCTCGGCGTCGCGCCGGGGCTCGCGCGTCTCGCTCACCTCCACCTGCTGTTGGTCGGCTTCGTCTGTCTCACCATCGCCGGCGCGATGACACAGTTCGTCCCCGTGTGGTCCGGGACGACGCTGCACTCCCGACGACTGGCTCAAGCGCAGTTGTGGCTCGTCGTCGGGGGCCTCCTCGGCCTCGTCGCCGCATTCCTGAGCGGCCGTGTGGCGATGCTTCCGCCGTTCGGCGCACTCCTGCTCGTGGGTTTCTGGACGTTCGCGTACAACGTCGGCCGGACGCTCGCGAGAACGCGACCACTCGACGTGACCGAACGTCACTTCGCCGCGGCGCTCGGCTTCTTCCTGACGCTGACGCCCCTCGGGCTCACACTGGCGACCGACTTCGTCACGCCCGTCTTCGTCGGCACGGGCGTCTCCCGCGGCGGCGTCGTCGCGGCCCACGCCACGCTGGCCGTCTTCGGTGCCGTCCTGACTACCGTCTTCGGCGCCCTCTACCAGCTCGTGCCGATGTTCGGCCAGACGGGGTTACGGGGGGTCGACCACGCCCTGCAGCGGTTCGAGACGGTCGTCTATCCGGCCGGCGTCGTCGTCCTCGCGGTCGGCCGCCTCGTCGCGTCGGCGCCGCTGGCGCGCCTCGGCGCCGTCCTCCTGCTCGCCGGGTTCCTCGCCTTCGTCGTCGTCCTCGGCCGGCTCCTCCTCGACGCGCGCACGGACCGGTCGCCGATGCTGGTCCGGTACGCCCTGCTCGCGCCGGCCGCGCTCGCGTGGGCGCTGCTCGCCGCTCCCGCGTGGCTCCGTGACCCGCTGGCCGCGACGGGCCGGTTCGGCGCTCCCGGCACGGCCCACCTGCTCGCCCTCCTCCTCCTCTTCGTCCTCCTCGGGACGCTGTATCACGTCGTCCCATTCCTCGTCTGGATCCACCGCTACAGCGACCGACTCGGCTTCGAGGACGTCCCGCTGATCGACGACCTCTACGACGGCCGCCTCGCGACTACCGACCTCGTCCTCGTCGCCGGCGGCGGCGCACTCCTCGTCGCCGGCGACGCGTTCGCGCACCCCCTGCTGACCCTCGGCGGCGGACTGGCCCTCTTCGGAGGGCTCTCCGTCTTCGCCGCGAACCTGCTGCTCGTCCTGTGGCGACACGCGCCCGACTCGCTCCGCCGCGATGCCCGTGATCCGGCCCGAGACTGACGTCACAACGGGGTCGTGGGACCGCCCGCCGCTCCGCCACGGTCCGTCTCCGCGACGGGGCCGGCCTCCTGAAACGACGCCTCCAGATCGGCGAGCCGACCGTTGATCCGGTCGCTCGCCTCATGCATCGGGGCGACACGGACGCGCACGAGGGAGAACTCGTGAGGTGGCCCGACATCGTCAGCGTTCCAGGCCCGGAACGACGCCGTCGCCAGCGTGTCGCTCTGCGGGCAGAACTCGGTGGTCGGGGTGAACTCAGCGCGCAGGACCGACGGGTCGTCGGCGTCGACGGCGTAGCGGTAGCCCGCGTCCGGATGCCGGGCGTCGAGGTTCAGGCGCGCGAGGTTGTAGCCGAAGGTGACGTCGTAGACGGAGCGGGCTTCGAAGCGCGTACGAGTCAGGCGGTGGAAGGCGGCGTGGTCGGGGCCGGTCAGCACCGCGTGGCCGTCGAGGAACGGTCCCGGACTAGGCAGGTGCGCCGACTCGAACGAGTCGTCGTCGTCGAAGTCGTCGTCGCCGCTCAACCAGGGACGGGGCACGATGGTCATGGCTACGCTAGTGTACGGCGGCGCGGCACCTACCCCTGATCACGAACGTCTTCGTCCGGGAGGAACAGGCGACCGACCGCCGCGGGAGCGGTCGACGACGAGTCGTCGGTCGCCTGGCGGGCGGGAACGAGGACGCCGGCCACGATGCGTTCGGCCATCCGCGCGACGACCCGTCGCTCGGCCGGCGAGAGGGCGTCGAGGTTCGCAAACGCCGTCGCGAGTTCCCGGCGTGCGACGGCGACGCCGCGGTCACGGAGGCGCCGGTCCAGGCGCTCGGCGTCCGGTCGCGCGTCGCCCGCCGAGTCGCCGTCGGTCACCGTCTCCGGGCGTTGGTCCGCAGTCGCGTGGGCGTCGAGGATTGGTTGCGTCGACACGGATCAGACACCCTGACGCGGTTCGTGACTCTCGGGAAGCGGTCCGTCGTAGCCGTCCGGAACGTAGGCACACAGCGGATCGCTCGCCAGCGGATCGCCCGTCTCGGCGTACGCCCGTGACCGACTCCCGCCACAGACACCTCGGAACTCGCAGGCGCCGCACTTCCCGCGGAGGGCGTCGGGGTCCCGGAGGTCGGTGAACAGGTCGGCGGTCCGGTAGCAGTCCACGAGCCCCGTCTCGCGAACGTTGCCGGCCGACACAGGGAGAAAGCCCGACGGGAACACATCGCCGACGTGGCTGACGAACGCGAAGCCGTCGCCGGCCGTGATACCGACCCGGCGGCCGATGGCGTCGACCGCGTCGCCGTCGCCCGCTTCCCCGTCCCGTCGCTGGAGGGCGACCCGACGGTAGTGGGGCGCCTCGGTGGTCTTGATTCCGAAGTCCGCGGTCGCCTCCACGTCGACCAGCCACTCCATCACCCGTTCGGCGCGCGCGGGGTCGATGGCGTCGAGGACGGCGCCGCGACCGATGGGGACGAGGAAGAACACGGACCACAGCACGGCGTCCAGGTCCGCCACCAGGTCGCGGATCGCCGGGAGTTCCCCGACCGTCTCGGCACAGACGGTCGTGTTGATCTGGAGCGGCAGGCCGGCCTCGCGGGCCGCCTCGGCCGCCCGGACGGTGGCGTCGAAGCTCCCGGGCTCGCCGCGGAACTCGTCGTGGGCGGCCCGCGACCCGCCGTCGACGCTCACGGCGAGGCGCCGGGCGCCCGCCTCGGCGAGGGCGTCGACGCGCTCGGGGGTCAGCGACGCCGTCCCGCTGGGGGTGAGCGTCATCAGGAGGCCCTGCTCGGCGCCGTACTCCACGAGTTCGACGGTGTCGTCGCGGGCGAGCGGGTCGCCCCCCGAGAGGACGACCAGTTGGTTCTCGCCGAAGCGGCGGGCCTCGTCGAGGAGCGCCTTCCCCTCCGCCGTCGTGAGTTCGTCGGGGTGGCGCTCCGGTTGGGCGTCCGCCCGGCAGTGCTTGCACGTGAGCTCGCACGCCCGCGTGAGTTCCCACACGAGGACGAACGGCCGTCGGTCGGTGTCGATGGCGCTCGGGTGCATCTTAGCGGTGGACGCGGGTGACGTGCCCGCCACAGCCACACCGGTCGACGTACTCGACGGTCACGTCGTCGAACGCCGCCCGGAGTTCGACGTGGAGATACGTCGAAGGGTGACCGTGGTCGCCGTGGGTCACGAGGTTGACGTGAGTGCCCGGTGCGGTGGCGGCTACCGCGTCGAGTGACTCCTCGACCATGAGATCACGGTCGGCGGCGTGTTCGGGACCTTCGAGATTCGCCGACCACGACGTCTCGTGGACCGGTTCCGCGGTCGGATCGTCACCTGTGGTCTCCATACCTGCGGGTTGTCGGTGCGTCACCCAAAGCGATGGCCCGAACACGTTCGGCTCGTCACGCAGCGAGGGAGTCGAGATAGTCGAACTGCGCGTCGAGTTCGCGCCGTCGCTGTCGGCTGACCACCGTGGCGTCGAGTAACTCGCCGACGAGCGCCACGTCGAGGGCGAAGTTCGTCTCCGCCTCGACGCGGACGCCCACCTCGCCCGCGTCTTCGAGGCGGTAGACCGTGCGCATGGACTCGAAGAGGCCGTCGCACTGTTCGTAGGCGAGGACGGCGTCCGGCAGGTCGATGATTCCGAGCGTCAACTGAATCTCGGCGATGCCTACCCGGTTGGTGATTCGAATCTCGTCGCCCTCGACGACCACCTCGTCGAAGCCGGCCGCACGCATGAACGGTTCGACGTCCGTAATCGCGTCGCTGAGTGTCGACTCGGGTGCCGAAATCGTCCGCGAGACGGTAACTGTTTCCATGGGAACGTTCACTCGCGTGAGCCTCAAGAACCCCGGACACGGTGAGCCCCGTGGCGAACCCGTTCGGGACAAACGCCTCCCTGGAGGTCCCCCAATTGAAGCGTATGTCAGGCGTCGAATCGCTACTGGCCGAGACGAGTGCCCCACCGACGGACCGACACGAGTTGCTCGACGTGCGCGACCTGCCGCCCCCGGAGCCGCTGAAGCGGACGCTGGAGACACTGGCCGAACTCGGAGACGACGGCGTGGTCGTACAGGTGAACGACCGGGTGCCCCAACACCTGTTCCCCCGCCTGGACGACCGCGGGTTCGCCTACGACACCGTCGAGCGTGAGGACCGCGTGGTGACGGCCATCTGGAGCGAGTGACGGCCACCCCGTACCCGTGGATTTTTACCGACCGACCGCTACCTGCCCGGTAATGAAGGAATCCCTGATGGAGATCCTCTGTGACCCACTCGACAAGAGCGACCTCGAACTCGAAGTGGACGAGCGAGACGGCGAGGAGATCATCGAGGGCCGCCTGATCGGGACCGTCACGGGCGAGGTGTACCCGATCGAAGACGGCATCCCGAACCTGCTGCCGCCGGATATGCGCGACGACTGAGACGGATCGTCGTAACTGGATATCGGTGGTTCGGCCGACCACCACGGCGAAGTACCGGTACTGACCTACGACGGCTACCGTCCCACTGTCATCGAACGGCCTGAAGTTTTTTCGTCCCTGGGTGTGACCTCCGTCCTGTGACACCGGTGTTGCTCGTCGAGTTGAACCGTGGGAAGCTTCACGACGTCGAAGCGCCTGCTGAGTTCGCGACGGCCGAACCGTTCTCGGTCGAACTCCGCAACCACGGCGAAGCCGTCCACGTCCACGTCCGCGCCGACGACGCGCTGTCGGCGGTCGCACGCATCGACGCCGACGGTAATCTTTTCGTCGAGCGCGATACCACCCGATCGGTCCCCGTCGGCGTCAGCGACGTCGACTCGCCAGTCACGGGCACGCTCGAGATCGCCACCGGCTACGGCTCGGAGACCAGTTCCGTCGAAGTGACCGTCGAACCCGCCGACGACGGGGGAGCGGTCGACGTCGACGAGACGCTCTCGCGGCCGCCGGAGTCGGACCGGGAGACGGAGTCGGTCCCGCTGAGCCAGCGACTCTCCCGGGGACTCCCCGGCCGTCGAGTGATTCCCGTTCTGTTGTTGGGACTCGTCGCCGTCGGCGTCGCCGCCGCCGTCGCGAACGCCGTCCGCAGTCCGTTGGTACTCGTCGGCGCCGGCGTCGTCGGCGGCGCCGTCCTCGTCGCCATCGTCGTCCTGTTCCAGTGAACCGCCGGCCGGCGGCGTTTTGAGGCTGGGCCCCCGATGGTGGGCATGGTCCCGTTGGAGATGGGCTGGCGACACCTGTTGTTCGAGAACTACCCGGTCGACCCGGCCGTCGTCGACGCACACCTCCCCGACCCGTTGGCAGTCGACGAGTTCGACGGCGACGCGTGGCTCTCCGTGGTACCGTTTACCAACGTCGCCGTGCGTCCCCGCGGAGTGCCGGCCCGGTTCGGCATGGCGCTGCCGGAACTCAACCTCCGAACGTACGTCACCTGCGACGGACAGCCCGGCGTCTACTTCTTCAATCTCGACGCCGAGGGACTCCTCGGCGTCGTCGGGGCGCGCCTCTTCCAGCACTTGCCGTACTACTACGCTCACATCTCGCTCGACGTGGCCGACGGCGAGGTGGCGTTCACCAGCCACCGACGCCACCCAGGTGCCCGCCCCGCGGCCTACGAGGCGACCTATCGTCCCACCGACGATCACTTCCGGGCGCCCGAGGATCCGCTGGCCAGATTTCTCGTCGAACGCTACCGGTTCTACACGCAGTCGCCCGACGGCACCCTCCGCTACGCCGACGTGGAGCACGAACCGTGGACGCTCTCTCCCGCGACGGCGGCCGTCGAACGGAACACGCTGTTCGAAGCCGACGGCTTCGCGCACCCGTCGTCGACGCCGATCCGGTACTACAGCCCGGGCGTCGACGTGACGGCCTCACGGAGCAAGTCCTGGTGACGATGACCGGGGACGGGACGGGCGACGACGCGACGCCGGACGGCCCGGTGTTGCTGTTCGACGGGGTCTGCAACCTCTGTAACGGCGTGGTCCAGTTTCTCGTCCGGCGCGACCCGGCCGGCCGCATTCGTTACGCGCCCCTCCAGTCGGACTCGGGGCAGGCGTTGCTGGAGCGAGCCGGGCTGGCCGGTGACGACATGGACACCGTAGTCCTCGTCGAGGGTGACCGGGCGTACACGAAGTCCGGTGCCGCCATCCGCGTGGCGGAACTGCTCGGGTGGCCCTACCGCCTCGCCCGTCTGGGCCGTCTCGTTCCGCGGCGGCTTCGGGACGCACTCTACGACATCGTCGCCGCCAACCGCTACGGCTGGTTCGGGCGGAAGGAGCGGTGCATGGTCCCGGACGAGGACGTGAGCGACCGCTTCCTCGACTGACGGTGGGCCACGGACGGCGGCCCACGCGGCACGTCCACCGGTTCCCCGGAAGCATTTTAGTCGGGTCGGCCACAGGACCGTGTATGACAGCGACCGACGACGCGGACGCGGACCGTATCCTCGAGGACATCACCGTCGTCGACCTGACGACGTTCGTCACCGGAGGGTTCGCGACGCTGATGTTGGCGAATCAGGGCGCCGAGGTCATCAAGGTCGAACGCCCCGAACTCGGAGACGACAACCGTCACTCCGGCCCGCCGTTCGTCGAACCCGATCCCGACTACGACGGCCCCGGACGAACCGCCGACGAGAACGGCGAGTCCCCGTACTTCTGGACCATCAACTACGACAAGTTGAGCGTCGAACTCAACCTCAAGACCGACTCGGGGTTGGCGGCCCTCTACGACCTGGTCGAGGAGGCGGACGTGGTCGTCGAGAACTTCCGACCGGGTACCGCGGAGCGTCTCGGCGTCGGCTACGACGACCTGCGAGCGGTGAACGAGGACCTGGTGTACTGTTCCATCTCGGCGTTCGGCGAGACGGGGCCGTGGAGTAGT
The DNA here is from genome assembly GCF_045690335.1 of Haloplanus litoreus. Classification (GTDB taxonomy): domain Archaea; phylum Halobacteriota; class Halobacteria; order Halobacteriales; family Haloferacaceae; genus Haloplanus; species Haloplanus litoreus. The sequence goes on from NZ_CP147874.1 coordinate 2,284,826, forward strand.
CGCCCGGGCTACGACCTGCTGGTGCAGGGGACGAGCGGCATCATGAGCGTCACCGGCCCCGAGGACGGCGACCCCGTCAAGGTGGGGCTCCCACAGACGGACCTCATTACCGGTATGTGGGCGGCCTTCGGCATCGTGGGGTCGCTCTTCCGACGGGAACTCTCGGGCGAGGGCGACCGAGTCGAAATCGGGATGCACGACGCCGCGCTCCCGTGGCTGACCAAACAGGCCGGCAAGGCGTTCGTCGGTGAGGAACCAACGCGGATGGGGACGAAAGATCCCGTCCTCGCACCGTATCAGACGTACCCGACCGCCGACGGCTACCTCAACGTCGGCTGTGCGAACCAGAAGCTCTGGGCCGAACTCTGTGAGGCCATCGACCGCCCCGACCTGATCGACGACGACCGCTTCGCCACCAACCCGGACCGCGTCGACAACATGGACGCACTCGAAGCAGAACTCTCGGCCGTGTTCAGGGACCGCACCACCGAGGAGTGGGTGGACCTCTTGGCCGACGAGCACGGCCTGCCGGTCGGCCCGGTCTACGACGTGCCGAAGGCACTCGACAACGAGCAGACCGACGCGCGTGACGTAATCCGAGAGGTCGACCACCCGGCCCTCGGGACGGTGCCAGTGATCGAGCATCCGCTCAACTACGAACACGCGGAGGCCGGCTTCGACGGCGCGCCGCCCCTCCTGGGCGAGGACACCGAGGCGATCCTTCGCGAACTCGGCTACGACGACGACGACCTGGCGACCCTGCGGGCGGACGGGGCCATTCCGGGCGACGACTGAGCGAACACGGACCGCGTGGCTCGTACCACCCGGACACTTATGCACAGTCCGGTAGATGAGACCATGTACCAAACTGATGAGTGCGTCCTCCGAACGGATACGCGTCCTGCACGTCGATGACGACCCCGACTTCGGAGAGATGGTTGCCATCTACCTCGAACGGGAGGACGACCGTCTCGACGTCGGGACGACGACGAGCCCCGACGAGGCGCTAGAGCGACTCGGTGACGGCGTCGACTGCATCGTCTCCGACCACGAGGTGGCCGGGAGGGAAGGCATCGAGTTCCTGACCACCGTCCGCGAGTCGTACCCCGACCTCCCGTTTATCCTCTTTACCGGCAAGGGGTCCGAGGAAGTCGCCAGCGAAGCTATCTCCGCCGGAGTCACCGACTACCTCCAGAAGCGGGCCGGCACGAAGCAGTACGAACTGCTCGCGAACCGCATCGTCAACGCCGTGGCTGCGTATCGATCCGATCGGATGCTGTCGGAGCGGACTCGTCGGCTGGAGACGCTCATCAGCAACCTCCCGGGGATGGTCTATCGGTGTCGGAACGAGGAGGGGTGGCCGATGACGACCGTCGAGGGAGAAGTCGAGGAACTCACCGGCTACGACCCCGAGACGTTGGAGCGAAACGGGACGATGTGGGGCGAGTCCGTCGTCCATCCCGACGACCGGACCTCGATCTGGGAGACCGTCAAGGAGGCGCTGTCGCGGGACGGGACCTTCGAGGTCACCTATCGGATCGTAACCGCTGACGGGACCGTCAGGTGGATGTGGGAGCGCGGCCGCGCCGTGGACACGGACGAGGGCGACGTGGCGGCTCTGGAGGGGTTCATCACCGACATCACCGAGCGGAAAACCCGCGAACGGAAGCTACGACGCTACGAGCGGATGGTGAACACGATGCAGGGATCGGCCTGTATCTACGACGAAGACGGACGGTTCGAGGTGGTAAACGAGTACCTCGCGGAGTTCTACGGGACGACGCCCGACGACCTGGAGGGCCAACCGAGCCACCTCGTGCCGATGATTCGCGACGACGCCGAGGGAGACCCTTATCGAGAACTGCTCGACGGCGAGCGAGCGGAAATCAACGGCGAAATCGCGGGGGAGTTCCCGAATGCGGGCTACGCGGTGCTGTCGTATCGGCTCGCGCCGCTGGTCGTCGAGGGCACCGTCGAGGGCGTCGTCGGTGTCACTCGCGAGATCACCGATCTCAGGGAACGCGAGTCGAGACTCCGGAGCGAGCGGGAGAAGGTGCAGCGACTCCTCGAAACCAGTCCAGTCGGTATCGCTATCGTCGCCCCGGACGGGACCATCGAACGCGCGAACGAACACGCCGAGGAGACGCTGGGGCTCTCGCGTTCGGACATCACCGGCCGGGCCTACGACGACCCGGCGTGGCGGATCGTCGACGAGAACGGCGACTCGATCCCGAGCGAGGACCTTCCCTTCAGGCGCGTCGTCGAGGTGGGAGAGCCGGTATCCGGCTACGAACACGGCATCGAACTCCCCGACGGGCAGCGGCGGTGGCTCTCGATCAACGCTGCCCCACTGTTCGCGGCCGACGGCGACATCGAGGCGGTCGTCACGGTCATCATGGACATCACCGACCGTCGCGAGCGGGAAGCCAAACTCAGGCGCCGCGCCGAGGAGCTAGAGACCGTCAGCGGCAAACTCGAAGAACAGTACCGCTACCTCTTCGAGGAAGCGCCGGTCATGGGCGTCGCCACCCGTGCCGAGGATGACCGCCCGATCATCGTGGACTGCAACCAGCGATTCGTCGAAACCGTCGGCTACGAGAAATCGGCGCTCCTGGGCCGGGACCTCTCGGAGCTCTACACCCCGAACTCCCGGCGCAAACTGCTCGACGAGGGCTGCTTCGACCGCGTGCTGACCGGCGACCCCGTGAACGCCGACCGAGACCTGGTCACCGCCGACGGCACGGTCGTCGAGACGCTGTTACGGGCCGTCCCGCGACGCGACGCCAACGACGACATCGTCGGCACGTTCGCGTTCTACATCGACGTCACCGAACGGAAAGAGTTGCAACGGAAGAAAGAGCGACTGGACGAGTTCACCAGCATCGTCTCCCACGACCTGCGGAACCCCCTGAACGTCGCCCAGGGCCAGGCGAAACTCGCCCGAGAGACCGGCGAGTTGGAGAACCTCGACGCCGTGATCCGGGCGCACGAACGGATGCAGACGCTGATCGACGACCTGCTCACGCTCGCCCGGAGCGGGCAACAGATCGACCGTCTGAATCCGATTTCGCTCGGGGATCTGGCAGAAACCTGCTGGCTCAACATCGAGACGGACGCGGCGACGCTCGTCGTCGACGCCGACGTGACGATCCGAGCCGACCGGAACCGCCTCCAGCAACTGCTGGAGAACCTGATGCGGAATTCGATCGAGCACGGGTCGACCGTTCCCCGCCCGGGAACTCGCGGGGACAGCGTGGAGCGTGACTCCACGAGCAGTCGGACGGAGGCCGACGACGGCGGCGGAAGCGGCGGCGTCACCGTCACCGTCGGCGAACTCCCTAACGGCTTCTACGTCGAGGACGACGGCTCGGGCATCCCCGAGGCGAACCGTGAAACCATCTTCGAGGCCGGCTTCTCCACGGCCGAGGACGGCACCGGCTTCGGGCTGAGCATCGTCGAACAAGTTGCCGAGGCACACGGCTGGACCGTCCGTGCCACCGACGGGAGCGACGGCGGGGCACGATTCGAGATGACGGGCGTCGAGTTCGTCGAGGCGTGAGTGGGGTGGTCGCGAGGACGCCGCTCGTCCTCCGCGCCGCAACTCCACACCGGCTCTTCGCGCGCTCCGCCTTCGGTGTGGGGGGCAGATTCGAACGACGCCAGAGAACTCGTGCTTGCGGCGCAGAACCTCGGTCTCCCTCGAATCCTTCCCGCTTTCCCGGTCGATGCCGGGTCCGGATTTGAGCCAGAGAACGGCGCGAAGCGGAGTGACCGTGGTTCAAATCCGCTGTGCGCACTTCCGGCTCTCACGTTCGTCCGAGCCGAGAAGTGCGCGGGACCGGATTTGAACCACGCCCGAGAACCTGCGCCTTCGGCGCAGAACCTCGGTCTACCACAAATCCGGCCTGCTCGTTCGTCGCTTCGCTCCTCACTGCGCGGGACCGGATTTGAACCGGCGGACCCCTACGGGACAGCGTCCTAAGCGCTGCGCCTTTGGCCTAGCTTGGCTACCCGCGCGCACGACGAACCATTGCCGCCGAGTCGGGTAAGTAGCTGTCGCTCCGCTCGGATGTTTAAGTGGGCGGCCGGCCAACGGACGTGTATGTACCGTGCCCGCGACCGGGTCGACAACGAGGAGTGGGTCGCTCGCCTGACACGGGCCGCCGATGGTCTCGAACTCGGTGCGGAGGCCCGGTCGAACGCAGTCGATCTGTTTCTCTCCAACGTCCCCGGCGAGGAGCGATCGAAACCCGCGGTGGCGGCCGCCAGCCTCTACGCCGGGGCGCTCATCGCCGGCGAGGAACGGTCGCAGGGCTCGGTCGCCGCCGCGATGGACGTGACGCGTCTCAGTGTCCAGCAACGGTGGAAGGACTTGCTGGAGGACTCCGGCTTTCGCCCGCCCGAGTGGTGATCAGTCCGTCTCGGGCGTTCGCTCGGGGGTGAGATTGCCGTGGCGGTCGATTTCGCCGCGAACGATCCGTGTCGAGGAGATGCGCTCGCCGTCCTCGGCGGGGACGTGGTCGACGACGTCGATACGGAGGGGTGCGAGCCCGTGCGCTTCGCGGATTTCGTTGATGCGTTCGGCGCCGGCCCGGGTCTCCGGCGAGACGACGATGGCGTCGAAGCCGGCCTCGGTCGCGATACCGGTCGGCTCCTCGAGCCGTCGAATCTCGTAGGTACGGCCGTGATCAGCCGCGAGGGAGGCGAGTTCGGCGTCGACGTCCGCTCGCCGGTCCGCGAACGGACGAACGCGCCGGGGGACCTTGCGCGTCTCGGTAGCGAGGTCGTCACTCGTGAGACCGACGGTGACGTCGCCGAGTTCGAAGGCCCGGTCGAACAGGGCACGGTGTCCGTCGTGAACCGGGTCGAACGTCCCACCAAGCGCGACCTGCATGTCCGCTTCCACGAATCGGCGAGACTTAAACAGGTCGACTCACGGAACCGTTACTCGTCGGCGTCTTCGACGGTGATTCGAACCGGCTCCGTGTCCGTCTCGCCGTCGGCGTCGTCCTCCTGATCCCCGTTCAATCGCCGGTCGAGGTTGAACACGGCGTTCAACTGCTCTTGCACCTGACCGACCACGCCGTGAACGAGGGCACTCGGCGCGATGGCCTCGTACTCGTACGGGTTGTTGCCGGCACCCGCGCTCTCGCGTTTGTGGCGTTCGACCGTCTCCTCCTCGTTGAGCTGGGCCAGCGCCTCCCGGACCGTGCTGGGGTAGAGTCCGGTCCCCTCGGCGACTTCGTCGCTCGTCGAGCCGGGATGCTGTCTGAGGTAGACGTAAATTCGGGCGCGGGTCTCGGTGTCCAGCACCCACGCCAACAGGTCGACGACCCCTTCGTCGAACTCCGTGACCGCCCGGTCTGCCTCGGCCTCCAGTCGCTCGCGAGCCGACACGCCGTCCTCGGCGTCCGACCCGTCGTCCACGTCGAGCCGTTCGGAGCCGTTCTCTTCAGACATATGTTCTCGCCGGAAGGTCAGAACCCGGCGGACAAAAGGTTTGCTCCGCTCAGGACAGCACGAGGGACTCGCGAAGGGCGTCCGCGCCCTCCTCGTCGAGCAGGCGTCGCTGGGTAGCCGCCCCGCTCGGCGTGTCGATTACCTCGCGGATACCGTCGACGCCGAGGCGTTCGCTCTCGTTCTCGACGAACGTTCCGAGTGGGACGGTATCCTCGCCCGAACGAGTGACGAAGGAGGCGTCGTGGCCGTAGCGCATCGCCCGCCACTTGTTCTCGTCGAGGAACTCGCGACGGAGGCTGGGGAGTGTCTCCCCGTCGTCGTAGCGCTCCGCCAGGTCGAGGACCAGGGCGTGGACGTACTCGACGACTGCGAGAACCCGGTCGGGGTCGGCCTGCGCGTCGGGGGTGCGCACCTCCACCGTCCCGTGGCCGGTGTGTGGGCGCACGTCGTACCAGAGTTCGCCACGGTCGTTGATCGACCCCGTCTCGACCATGCGCCGCTCGAACGACTGGTACGCTTCGAAATCCTCGAACGCCGTCGGGATACCCGTGTTGGGGAGGTTCTCGAACACTTTCGCACGTGCGGAGGCCAGTCCGGTGTCGAAGCCGTTCCAGAACGGAGAGTTGGCCGCGAGCGCGAGGATCGGCGGGAGATACCACCGCAGGTGATTGGCGATCCAGGTCGCCTTGTCGGCGTCGTCGACGCCGACGTGGACGTGCAGTCCCGCCGTCGTATTGCGGTGCTGTGGATACTGAATCCGGTCGAGTTGGGCGCGGTAGCGTTCCTTGGTCGCGTGGTCGAGTTCCCGCCACTTGGCCGTCGGGTGGAGACCGGCGGCCGCGATTCGGTAGCCGTGGTCGGCCGCGTGGTCGACGAGTGCCTCCCGCACCGTCGCCAGTTTCGCGGCCGCGTCCGCCGGCCGCTCGATCAGCGGGGTTTGTGTCTCGATGGTGAACTGGAACAGTTCGTGGTCGAGACGGTCGACCAGCGGGTCGGGTGGGTCACTCCCGTAGATCAAGTCGTCGATTCCGGCGGTCGGGTGTCCCGCCTCGTCGACGATGTAGAACTCCTCTTCGATCCCGAGCGTACCCATCCGCTCGAACGCGTCCCGCGAGCCGATATCCATCGACGGCTCGTTCGATGCCGTCGATTAAATAAGTCGTGGACGCGGAACCGGCGCCTCGTCACGCCTCGCCTCCTGTAATCATTCGGAGATGTTTCCCGGCGACGGCGGTCCACGGTGGTGGCGAGAGTGGACCGCGCCGGCCGTCGATTTCCGGCGACGCCGAAACCCGACCGGCGGCCGAGCGGGTGGGAGCGTCGAGCACCGACACTCGTCGTTTTCGGCAGTATCAGCGGATGGTGACGTTCCACGGCTGGACCGTCACGTGGCGCGATACCGCCGTCGGGAGACGTCCGCGAAGCCGAGAAGCGGGGACTGTGGACGTCGATTCCGGCGCCCGTGCAGCATCGTGTCCCTCCACGGAAGACATATAAGCGTCGAGATATAAATGGGAGGTGACGATGCACGATTTGACCGGCTTCCAGCGAGATCTCCTGTACGTGATCGCCGGCCTCGACGAACCGCATGGCCTGGCGATCAAAGAGGAACTCGAGGACTACTACGAGAGCGAGATCCACCACGGCCGACTGTATCCGAATCTCGACACGCTGGTCGAGAAGGGACTCATCGACAAGGGACAACGCGACCGGCGGACCAACTACTACACGTTGACGCGTCGCGGTCGGCGGGAACTCGAAGCACGTCGGGAGTGGGAAGATCAGTACGTCTCCGACCTGATCGAAGAAGCGACGCCCGCCTGATCGGAAAGAACGAGCCGCGTTCGTCGGGGTGGGGGGACACCCCGGTCGGCGCCGTGCCTCCGACGCGGCGCACCTCCTAGGATCTCTATCGATATCAAATTCGCGGGCGTGTGCGTCGCCGGCACCCACCCACTCGTACGGATTGTTGTAACTGTGTATCGACCGTCGCCGACGGCCGGCAACGACGTACGACAGTCCGTATCAGTCGACGGCGTCGAGCAGACGGTTCGCGGCGCGTTCGGCCGCGGCGACGTGCTCGTCGGCCTTCGGATTTCCGGTCGTCTCGACTTCGGCCAACAGAGCCGCGACGCGCTGGATCCTGTCTGCGAGGACGTCACTGGGGAGATCGGCGTCCATCGCGTCGGCGGTAATGGCCGCGGCCTCCCCGAGCCACGGGCTCGCGTCGGGACGAACCGGCAGTTCCTCCGTGGCCGCTAGCTGTTCGTGGAGCGTCCGGAGATGGTCCGCCGCGGTCATGCCGGACCGACCGTCCAGCGTTCCTGTCGCCACGCGGCGTCCCAGAACCGATACTCGTAGCGGGCGGACGTGAGGAACCGGTCACGGTAGCGCTCCCGCACCGCCGGCGTCGCGTCCGCCGCCACCTCGTCCATCAGATCCTTACACCACGCGGTGAGTTCCGAGAACTCCTCGCCCGCGTAGGTCCGAATCCACTCCGCGTATCGCTCGTCGTCCGGCATCCCCTCGGCTTCGAGTCGGAGCGCCGTCTCGTTGAACCCCCACATACAGGGGAGGAGAGCGGCGACCAGGTCGCCGAAGGTACCGGTCGCGGCCGTCCGCACGAGGAAGTCCGTGTAGGCCCGGGTCGTCGGCGACGGCTCCGTGGCTTCGAGCACGTCCTCGTCGATGCCGAACTCGGCCGCGTAGGCCCGGTGGAGGTCCATCTCGGTGTCGATGGTCTCGTGTAACAGCTCCGCGAACGTGCCCATGTGATCGAGCGTCGACGCGCTCGCGGCGCCGTGTGCGAACACCCGCGCGTAGTCGATCAGGTAGACGTAGTCCTGTCGGACCCAGTACTCGAACGGCGCCACGTCGAGGGTCCCGTCGCCGAGCCGTGACACCATCGGGTGGGCGACGATGTCGTCCCAGAGGCCGTCCGCCAGGGGTTGCAGGTCGTCGGTGAAGGCCATAGTGGCGATCCGGTCGCCCAACGCAAGAAGGTTTCCGGGTTGTATCAGTCGGTGATCGCCGTCGTTCCCTCGGCCTCACTCCTCGCGTGGGCGAGCGACGACGGCGAGGTGGTCGTCGTGGTAGCGGTCCAGTCGGGCCGTCTCGAGCACCTCGTAGCTCCCGCGCAGGTCGTCGAGGACGTCCTCGAACACCGCCGACGGGTCCCTGGTCACGTCCTCGCTACGGGCCTTGATCGCCGCGAGGAGGCGTCCGTCCGGGTCGAGGAACGTCCGGTTGCGTGCGGCGACGCGAGCCTGGCCCCGGGTCGCCACGTCCTGGACGAGGACGTCGAGACCGGATTCGACGACGTGGGCGTACGTCTCGGGACGGCGAGCGTCCTTCAGGAGGGGGAAGAGGGTCGGACGGGCGGCCGCCACGTCGACCAAATCGCGAGTGGGGCGAGGGGCGAACTCGACGGCGTAGGTCGGTCCCGCGAAGTCGGCGACGTGGCTGACCGTCGTGCCACTCGCGGCGCCGAGATAGAGGACGGACTCCCCGCCCGAGAGCCCGGTGTCGAGGCCGAGTTCCAGCATCGCGCCGAGTTTCGACCGACCCGCGTCCCACAGGCGCCACGGACCGTCGGTCGGTTCACCGTACACGGGGTCGCCGCGGGTGGCGAGTCGCTGGCGGTCGTCGAAGCTCCGCCGCTCGACGCCGTCGGGGAGGCTCACGAGTCGGCCCTCGCGCGGATGGTCGCGATGCGGTCGTCGAGTTCCTCGTGCAGCGACGGCCGCAGGTCGCCGGCGTAGTGGTCGATTCTGGCGGCGATGGTGAGTTTCCCCGCCAGCGCTCGGGCGGCCGACCCGCGGTCCTCGGGGCGCGTGTTCCGGACGTAGTCGTGCGTGTAGATGACGCCGTGTTTCGGCGACGGCGCCCGTCCCGAGAGGTGTGCGAAGAGGGCGTCCTCGGCACCGAGGACCTGCACCGTGCCCGAGGGCTTCTTCGCCAGGTCGCCGAGGCCGCCGGCGAGTGCAACCAGTCGGGCCGCGAGCACCGGTTCGGCCATCCGACTCAGGTTCGGTGCCACCGCCGGGGCCGCGCGCTCGATGTAGGCCCGGAGGGCATCGGCCTCGTCCGCCAGGTCGGCCACCCGTTCGGCGAGCGAGATGGCACGGTGTTCGGCTGGCGTCTCGGGGTCGCGGGTGGCTATCGACCGGACGCCCTCGACGCCGGCAGGCGCGTCGTCGAACAGTGCCCCGGCCCACTCCGAGACACGTTCGGCGAGTTCGTTCGCCGTTCGCTCGGCGTCGTCCATGCTTCGTACGGCGTGGACGAGTTGCTGGTCGTCGGCGCGTTCGCGTTCCCGGACGGCCGCCCGAGTCGCGTGCACCGTGGCTTCGTGAAGCAGGTCGTAATATTCGTCTTCGTCGGCGGCGAAGCCCGCCTCGACGGCGAGGGCGGGCCAGTCGGCCGGTTCGTCGGCGCTTCCGCCCTCGATGGCGTCGCGACCCGCGTCGACGTCGCCGGGATCCACGTCCCGGAACCAGGCGACACCCGCAGATTCGTTACTCATACCCGACCTTAGTCACCCAGCTTGTAAATGCGCTTCCGATACGACGGCTCGACGTCCCCGTCGTCGCTCGGCTGTCGTCGTCGACGTCGGCCATAGTGGGTCCTCACTGCCCAATGCCGCCGGAACCCCTCGGACGCCGGATCGAAACGGTGGGTCCACGCCGCGCTGTGGTCCCCGTCATCGCTCGTCTCCGCCATCGATCCGGTAGTCGGCCACTGCATCGAGGTCGACGTCCACGCCCAGACCCGGAGCAGACGGGATCGACACCGTTCCGTCGTCCGGAGTGATACCGGGACCGGTGAGTGCGTCGCGGATCGGATTCGGCGAGCGATCGTACTCCAACCACGGCTCCCTGTCGACTGTCGCGATGAGGTGTAGGCTGGCGGCCAGTCCGACTGGAGTTCCCCAGGCGTGTGGAACGACGTCGATTCCGTGTTCTTCGGCCCGGGTAACGATACGGCGTCCCGGGGTGAGGCCCCCCACGATACAGACGTCGGGTTGTGCGATGTCCAGGCCGTGGACGTCGAACAGCCGGGTGAAGTCCGTCGGGGTGTGGCACTCGCCGCCCGCAATCGGGACTTCCAGATCGGCCCGAAGCGACGCGTATCCGTCGATGTCCTCCGGTGCAACGGGTTCTTCGAACCAGTGGACGCCCAGTCCGTCCAGTCGCCGTCCCACCTCCCGTGCTTCGCGCCGAGTGTACGCGTAGTTGGCGTCCACCATCATCGTCACGTCGTCACCGACTCGCTCCCGGACCCTTCGAACGAGTTCGACGTCTTCCGTCGGTCCGTATCCGAGCAGCGAGAGTCCGGTCTTCAACTTCAACGCGCCCAACCGGTCGGCGTTCGCTGCCGCTTCGTCCGCGATCTCGCTGTACTGAACTCCGAGGTCGGCGGTATCCCTGAAGTAGTGACCCGTCGCGTAGGCACGGATTTCCTCACGCTCGCGGCCACCCAGGAGCACGGATACGGGCTGGTCCATCAGCTTTCCTTTGAGATCCCAGAGTGCGATGTCGAGTCCGCTGATCGCCGGCAGCGGGACGACCGTCTGGTACGTCGCCCGACCGGCGTCGTACAGGTGGTCGTAGAGTCGTTCGACGTGAAGCGGATTCTCCCCGAGAATCGTCGGCGCGAGGACCTCTTCGACGATCTCCCGCGTTCCGGCCACCGGACCCCAGCACTCTCCCCAGCCGACCGTCCCGTCGTCCGCCTCGATCCTGACGAGGACTGCCGACCGGCTGTCGACCCACTCCTGTGCGTATCCGAACCGGTCTTCGAGCGTTGCCGAGAGTCCGATCGTCTCCACACTTTCGACGGATACGTCGATCATATCCGCGTACGGTACCTCCGGAGAGTTATACGGTCGCATCGAAACCCCTGCCGACGAACGAGACGGGGGAGTAACACGAGACGGGGTCGAGCACCGCCGGGAGTGACACCGTCACCGGTTCGTCGACCGTGCTGTCGACTCGGATCGACGCGCCGTCGTGCCGTTCTCGACCCACCACCTCCCGGCCAGGGTCGGCTACCGACGCTCGACGCCCACCGCGTCGAATCGTGCGCTGACGTCGGAGCGGCGTGAAGCAGTCGGATCGACGTGAGAGACGGTGCTCCTGAACCGCCGCGAAACAGTACCTCGCCCCCGATTACCAGTCCTGAAAACGGGACCGACAAAGGACTAAGTACCCGTCCCGGGAGATTGGACCGAATGCGACTGAATCGGCGGCTATCACTGGCCGTGCTGTCCGGCATCGGACTGGCGTTGACCGGTGTGCTGGTGTTCGACGTGTACGAGGACTGGATGGTGCAAGGAAACGCGCTCACCTCGACGGTCGTCGAGAACGCGTTGCCCTTCGCGCTGCTTCTGGGGGTGTTCTACGCGATCCGGAGGCTCCGGAGCGTGGAGTACGACGACGCGTTCGTCGGACTGGTGACGAAGTGGGCCGTCGCGGGTGTCGTGACGGTTGGGGGGTTGACGGCCTGGGTCGTCGGTATCCAGGTCGTCCAGAACGAGCTGAAACCCGCGATCATCGTGTTGCAGACGACGGTGATCGGCATGGCGGCCGGCGTGGTAGTCGGCCAGCGGACCGCCACCGTCGAACGAGCGCGGGACCGCAGCCGGCGCGAGAAGGAGCGTTTCGAATCCCTGTTCGAGAACGACCCCTCGAGCATCGCCGCACTCCGACACCACGGCGAGCGACTCGTCGTCGAAACGACGAACCGGAGGTTCGACACCCTGTTCGGCACGACGACCGGGGAGGATTTGGGCGAGGTGATCCCACAACTGGACGAGAAGACGGTCGCGGAATTTCTGGAGCATACGGCCGATGGGGAGCGGTTCACGACGGAGACGACGATTCCGACCGAGGACGGCGAGCGACAGTTTCTGATCGAACTGGTACCGTTCGGTAACGAAGTAGTCGACGAACCGCGGAGTTACGCCATCTTCCAGGATTTGACGGAGATCAGGGAGACGGAGGCCGAACTGGAGCGGACCGTCGAGCAGCTCGAACGTTCCAACGACCAGCTGCAGCAGTTCGCTTACGTCGCCTCCCACGACCTGCAGGAGCCCCTGCGGATGGTCTCCAGTTACGTCGACCTGCTCGCCTCGGAGTACGGCGGCGAACTCGACGACGAGGCCGACGAGTACATCGAGTTCGCCGTCGACGGCGCCCAGCGGATGCAGGCGATGATCGACGACCTCCTGCAGTACTCTCGCGTGCACACGCAAGGGAAGGCGCTCGAGGAAACCGACACCGAGGCCGTCCTCGAGCGGGTGCTGAAGGACCTCGAACTCCTGCTCGCGGAGACGGATGCGGAGGTCACGTACGACGACCTGCCCCGCGTCGTCGCCGACGAGAACCAACTCGGCCAGCTCTTCCAGAATCTCGTGTCCAACGCCGCGGAACACGCCGCCGGTGGGGACGTGCCGCCGAGGATCCACGTTGACGCCGAGGAGCGCACGAACGCCGTCGTTCTCTCGATCACCGACAACGGCCCGGGAATCCCCCCGGATCAACAGGAACGCGTCTTCGAACTCTTCGAGCAGTCCAGTCGGGACGACGACGGCACCGGTATCGGTCTCGCTATCTGTCAGCGTATCGCCAATCGCCACGAAGGGGATATTTGGATCGAATCGGACGGCAGCGACGGGACGACCTTTCACGTCGAACTCCCGAAACGCTCGCCGCAACAGTCAACACAGAGCGGTCAAAAGGCCTGACGTATGTCGAAGCGCGAACCCGTCGAAATCCTTCTCGCGGAGGACAATCCCGGCGACGTCAAGCTGACGCGGAAGGCCCTCGAGAAGGGTCGCCTCGCGAACAACCTCCACGTCGTCAACGACGGGGTCGAGACGCTGCAGTTCCTCCGCGGCGAGGGACCGTATCGAGAGACGCCGCGGCCGGATCTCGTTCTGCTGGACCTGAACATGCCCCGGAAGGACGGTCGAGAGGTCCTCGAAGAGGTCAAAGAGAGTGAAGATCTCAAACGGATCCCGGTGGTCGTCCTGACGAGTTCCGAGGCCGAGGAGGACGTCATCAAGTCCTACGAACGCCACGCGAACGCCTATCTCACCAAACCCGTCGACTTCGACGGCTTCATCGAAGTGGTCGGCACGCTCGAGGAGTTCTGGTTACAGGTCGTCAAACTTCCGCCCGAGTAATGACGACTGGACCGAACGACGGCCTGAACGTACTTCTCGTCGAGGACAACGAGGGGGACGCACGGCTGATCCGCCACCACCTCAGATCGGAGACCAGCACCGTCTTCGAACCGCCGGACCTGACACACGTCTCCTCGCTCGCCGCGGCCGTCGAGCGACTCGCCGCGGAGCCGTTCGACCTCGTCCTCCTCGACCTCGGTCTCGCTGACAGCTACGGCATCGAGACGCTCGAACGCCTGAACGAGCGAATCGACGCCGTGGAGGATATCCAGCCGCTTCCGGTCGTGGTGTTGACCGGGTTGACGGACGACGAGACGGCGCTGCGGGCTATCCAGGAGGGGGCCCAGGACTACCTGCTCAAGGACAAACTCGACGGCGCCCTGCTCGAACGGGCGATTCGCTACGCGATGGAACGACACCGCCAGGAGCAGCGGCTGAAACGCCAGAACGAGCGACTGGAGCGGTTCGCCAGCATCGTCTCCCACGACCTGCGGAACCCACTGAACGTCGCCCAGGGACGGCTCTCCCACGAGGCCGGATCGCGCCAGGGAACGGACGCGTCGATGGAGCACATCGGCGAAGCCATCGACGCCCTCGACCGAATGGAAGGGCTGGTCGACGACTTGCTCGAACTCGCCCGTGACGGCTGGTCGGCCGACGAGATGGAGTCAGTCGACGTCGGCGACCTGATCCGGTCTGCCTGGGAGAACGTCCCCGCGCCGGCGAGCGAACTCCACGTCGACGTCTCCGGGACCGTCACCGCCGATCCAGGGCGGCTGACGCAGTTGTTCGAGAATCTGTTTCGCAACAGCGTGGAGCACGGCTCCACGAGCAGTCGGCACCACCCCGACGACAGCGTGGAGCACGGCTCCACGAACGACGCTCCCGGGGTCGTGACGATCACGGTCGGTCGCGTCGCCGACGGTCTCTACGTGGCCGACGACGGTCCGGGGATCCCCGAGGAGAAACGCGAGGAGGCCTTCGAAGCGGGATACTCGACGAACGAACACGGCACGGGGTTCGGTCTCGACATCGTCCGGGAAATCGTCGACGCCCACGGGTGGGAAATTGCCATCGCCGAGAGCGCCGATGGCGGCGCGCGATTCGAGATCACCGGGATGGGTCTCCCACCCGCGTGACGGCCCCGTCGTTCGATCCGACCGCGCCGGCAACCGTCGACTGGCCGACATTCGTGGTAACATTTAACATAGGCAGACGCGTAGGTCGCGTCGATGTCGGAAGGGTCGTCGTTCGAATGTGAGTCGTGTAACGAACGTGTCAGCCCAATCTCCTACCGGGCGACGTGTCCGGACTGTGGCGGCCCCCTGCGCCGAAAGCGCGTGTACTGATCGAGACGGCCTCGTCGACTCCCCCCTACGGTGGGCGTGCTGAACGGCGGACGCGTCCCTTCCACCGCGGGATCAGACCGGACACTATCGCCGGCGATGCGGGATTCGGGAGTCGAGGGAGCCAACGACACGTTTTCGTCCACCGGCCCCCAGGAGCGGCCGATGCCGGACGACGGACGCGACGACGCCACCGATCCGACGGCGGTTACCCGAATCGTGGTGACCGTCGACGACGTGGTGACCGCTCTCGAGACGAACTGGCGTAGCGACCGCCACACGGTCCTCCGGATCACACCGCCGTTCTCCGGACGGATGCGGGCGCGTCTCCACCGCCCGAATCCCGACGACGAGGCGTCGTCGGCCATCCACGTCGACCCGTCGTCGCTCGTCGCCGAGCCACCGGCGTATCCCGCCCCGGACGAGACGGCCGACCGTCTTCGGGAGGCCGGTACGTACACGACGGAACGTCACCACGAACGACACACCGCGGCCATCGCGGAGTGGCGAGACGGCGTCCGGGATGCCCTCGTCGACGCCGTCGCCCTGTCCACGCCGGCGGGACCCCACCGCGTCGACGTGGCGTATCTCGGCTGACTCTCGCCACCACAACGCATATATATAATGAATCCTCGTCCCGTGTGGGCCACCCACACGGACGAAACACCGTGTAGGACCGTTAAAGACCCCGAATTTGGGGATTTCGCTGCCGGAACATTTATAAATATTGCGGGCGTACCTCTGGTAAGGGCCCACCCGCCGTTTCGTCTCCTATATTTCCCATCCGGCACGGGGGTATCCGACAGCCACAATGAGCGAAACCACAACATACAGTACCACGAAAGCGTCCGAGAAAGAACAGGAACGAACCGACGAGCGGACGACGCCCAACTGTCCGGAGTGCAGCGGCAACCTCGTCACCGACGAGGAACACGGCGAGACGGTGTGTGCCGACTGTGGGCTGGTAGTGGAAGAAGACGGGATCGACCACGGTCCCGAGTGGCGCGCGTTCAACTCGAGCGAGCGCGACTCCAAGTCCCGGGTCGGCGCGCCGACGACCCAGATGATGCACGACAAGGGACTGTCGACGAACATCGGCTGGCAGAACAAGGACGCCTACGGCCGATCCCTCTCCTCGCGCCAGCGGGAGAAGATGCAGCGGCTGCGCACCTGGAACGAGCGCTTCCGCACCCGTGACTCCAAGGAGCGCAACCTCAAGCAGGCCCTCGGCGAAATCGACCGCATGGCCTCGGCGCTCGGCCTCCCCGAGAACGTCCGGGAGACGGCCAGCGTCATCTACCGACGCGCCCTCGCCGACGACCTGCTCCCCGGCCGCTCCATCGAGGGCGTCGCGACGGCGGCGCTCTACGCCGCCGCTCGCCAGGCCGGCACCCCACGCTCGCTCGACGAAATCGCCACCGTCTCCCGCGTCGACAAGATGGAACTGACGCGGACGTACCGGTACGTCGTCCGCGAACTCAAACTCGAGGTCAAACCGGCCGACCCCGAGCAGTACGTCCCTCGCTTCGCCTCCGAACTCGGTCTCTCGGAGGAGTCGAGTCGACAGGCTCGCGAACTCCTTCGCTCGTCGCGCGAACGCGGCGTCCACAGCGGCAAGAGCCCGGTCGGCCTCGCGGCCGCCGCCGTCTACGCCGCCGCCCTCCTCACCAACGAGACGGTGACCCAGAGCGAGGTGAGTGAGGTGGCCAACATCAGCGAGGTCACCATCCGCAACCGGTACAAGGAACTCCTCGAAGCCAAGGGCGCAGCGGACGCGTAGTCACTGGAATCCCCGGTCCACGCCGTCGCGTTCGACGAGGTCCTCCAACTCCGCATCGAGAAGTTCCTCCGCCTCGTCGAACGTCTCCGAGAGCGCGTCCAGATCGTCCGGCCGGTCCGACAGGTCGAACGACATCGGCCCGTAGGCCGGACTGTCGATGGCCTCCATCACGTCCTCGAAGAAGTCGTCGGGTGACGTCGGGGCCTCCGCGTGGACCTTGACCGTCTCCGCAAGCCGCCGGGCTTTCGATTCGGCCTCCGCTTCGTCCGCCGGAGCCGACTGGACCGCGAAGCGCCGGGAGCGGTCCTCGGTCGGCAGGTGGGGGTCGATGTCGCCGTCGATCTTTCTGGCGACTTTCGCGCCGACGCCGCGCACGTCGTAGGGATTTTTCGCGTAGGTCTTCAGGTGGTAGACGCCGACGCCGGGGTGGCCGAGATAGAGGTCTTCGCCGACGCCGTCCCGACGTTGCCCGGCGATGGCGCGCCAACCGTCCGGGTCCGCGGTTCCCTCGCTCACGTCGTCGAGGATGTCCTCCCAATCTCTAACCCGCATACGTCGCCGTTGGCGAGCGATTCAGGTGAGTGTATCGGTCGCTCCCGACCCGCGAGACGCCCACATTCATAGGTCACGGGACGCAACCTCGACCAATGCCCGAAATCGAGATCACGCCCGAACAGGAAGAGCGTCTGCGCGCACTTCAGGAGGACATCGCGCGCGACGTGGTCGGCAAGTACGGTCACGTCCGGCCCCGCGACGCCGTCGAGTACCTGCTCGACCGGTACGAGGAGGACGAGGACGCCGACCCCGCCGACGCGTCGGGAACTCAGACGGCGACCGCGGGGGGAGCCTCGGACGCGGCGCCGGACGGGGCGGCTGCGTCGTCCGCGGACACCGACGGCGAGGGGGCGACGGCCCGCGTCGTCGCCGGCGAGGGGGGCGACGCCGCCGACGGCGACGCGTCGTCCGGCGGCGACGACGCCATGTTGAACGAGATGATGAGCCTGCTGGACACCCACGACGACAAGTGGGGCGAGTCGGGCGGTGACGAACGGTACGAGGTGGAACTGCCCGACGGGACGACGGAGCAGGTTCGGACCAAAGACGACGTGAAGGCGCTCCTGTTCAAGCAGTACCGATGACGGGACTCCTCGACGGACTGCGGTCCTGGCTGGGTTCGTTTTTCGGGACCGGGGACGCGTCGGACGACGCGAGCGAGGACCGAACGTCGGAGCGGACGGCCGCGGCGCCTTCGACGGTCGAGGGAACCGTCCCGACCGTCGTCCACCGGGACGACCGACCGCTGGAGACGCCGGCCGATCTGGAGCCGTCGCCGCCGGCGGACGCGGACCGGTCGCATCCGGGCGACGGGACGGAGCGTGACGAGCGAGGGCGCGTCGAGATTCCTGACGCCGAAGACGGTGCCGACGCCGGGAGCGCGCCCGACGGAGTGTCCATCCCGGACGCCGAATCGGGGGCGGAAACGTCCCCGGAGTCCGTGGCGGGAGACGCGCGACCGGACCGAGCGGACCGCGTGGCCGTCGCGGACGCCGAACCGCCGACGGGGACCGAGGCGGCCGAAGGCGGGGGCGACGCGGCAGGCGTCGAAGACGCCGACGACGCCCGGACCGGGGGGGTCGCGTGTTCGGTGTGCGGGACGACGGTCGACGACCCGGACGAAGGCTGCCCACTCTGTGGGTCGACGGACGTGCGACCCACGTCCGCGCCCGCGGACGACGGCCCGGTCGGGTCGCCACCGCGCCGGACGGTGGTGCCGGTCGCAGACGAGGACGACGAGGCGGTGGACCGTCTCCGCGACGTCCGCGAGGACGAGTGAGACACACCCACAGGGTTTTTCGCCGCCGACCACCCACCCTCGGGCGTGAACCTTCGCGGGACGATCCTGGACGTGGGCGAGGTGCGGACCGTCTCGACGCAGTACGGCGAGCGCGAACTGGTCGAGACGACGGTCCGTCCCGACGACGTCGGCGGCGGTCGGCAGACGGCGCGTTCGGGTGCCGTCGACCGGTCGGTGACGGTCACGCTGTGGGGGAAGTGGACCCACACCGCCGACCACGCAGCCGAGGGAATGGACCTCCTCGTCACCGACGCCGAGGAGCGTGAGTCCGGTGGCTACGCCACGACCGGCGACTCCTACGTCGTTCTCGAACCCGACTTCCTCGTCGACGTGACCGACGTGCGGTCGTGGGTGCAGTGTCCGCGGATGTACTACCTGAACAAACTCTCGGGCGTCCCGCTCGCCTACCCCGTGGTCAAAGGGACCATCGTCCACGAGGTGTTCGGCGACCTGTTGCGAGGGCGGGATCTGGACGAGGCCGTCGCCGACCACGTCGAGGCCGCGGGCCTTGAACTCGGCTTGCTGGGCCGGGAGGCCGAGGAGGTGCGCGACGAGGTGCGGCGGAACGCCGCCGCCATCGAGGGGTGGCTGGCGCAGGGCACGCTCACGGACGAGGACGAGTGGCGCTCCGAGTACACGCTCATCAGCCCCACCTTCGGCATCAAGGGGCGCGCCGACGCTCTCCGCCGTGGGATGCCGGTCGAACTGAAGACCGGCAAGAACACGAAGCGGGACCCGCGCTTCCACGACAAGATCCAGGCGGCGACCTACGCCCTCCTCCTCGGCGAGTCGGGCGATCCGCCGAACACGGGGACCCTGCTGTACACCAAGAACGCCGCCCTGGACAGGAGCGAGGCCAGCGGCGACCTCTCGCCGGCCAAGGAGTTCTCCGTCGGGCGCGGCTTGCTGGAGTTCGTCGTCCGCACACGTAACGAAATCGCGGCCGCCGAGGCCGAGCGCCGCGTCCCCACGGGCTACGAGGCCGACGCGAAATGCGAGTGGTGTTTCGAGCAGGACACCTGTATGGTCGTCTCCGGCCGCCTCGACCAGGAGTCGAAGGCCGGTCAGGTCGGCACCGCCATCCCCGCCGAGGAACGCGAGTACTTCGAGAACGTCTACCGCGCCATCGAGGACGAACGCCGCGCGGTCCACGCGGAGTACCGAAAACTGTGGGAGCAAACCGCCGCGGAGCGCGCCGACGCCGACCGGGCGCTGATCGACCTCGAACCGCTCGGCCGCCGACAGCTCCCCGACGGCGACTGGGAACTCCGGGCGCGCGTCCCGGACGGCGCCGTCTCCAAACTCCGTGAGGGCGACGTGGCACTCGCCAGTGCGGGCGATCCGATCCACGGCGACGCGGAACTCGGCCGTATCCGGTCGCTCGGCGACGAGGCCGTCGTCGCCGTGGACGAACCGCTCGACCTGCGGCGTCTCGACGTCTACCCCTCCGAAATTTCCGTCTCCCGGCAGTTGACCGCGCTCCACGACGCGCTCTTGAAGGGTGATCCGGAGCGCAAGGACGTGCTGTTCGGCCGCCGAGAGCCGACTTTCGACGAGGTGACGGAGACGTTCGTCGACAACAACGACGCCCAGAACGCCGCCGTCCAGCAGTCCCTCGGCGCCGAGGACTTCGCGCTCGTCCACGGGCCGCCGGGGACGGGCAAGACCTACACCATCGCCCGCCTCGTCCGGGCGCTGGTCGACCGGGGCGACCGTGTCCTCCTCTCGGCCTTCACGAACCGCGCCGTCGACAACGCCCTCGAAGCCCTCAGGGATCAGGGCTTCGAGGACGTGGCTCGCATCGGGACGACGACGGGCGTCCGGGAGGACATGCTGGACGTGCGCCTCGACCGGCGGGGTGAGCCGAACGACCGGGCCGCCGCGCTCCGAACCGCGCCCGTCGTCGCCGCCACCACCGCCACCTGTGGGTCCCGGGAGCTGCGCGAGCAGGACTTCGACGTGGCCGTCGTCGACGAGGCGTCACAGTTGACGGAACCGGGGACGCTCGCGGCCGTCAACCTCGCGGACCGGTTCGTCCTCGTCGGCGACCACCAGCAGCTGCCGCCGGTCGTCCAGTCCGGCGACGAACGACTCGCCACGTCATTGTTCGAACGCCTCCACGACGAACATCCCGACGCGGCGGTCATGCTCGACAGACAGTACCGCATGAGTCAGCGCATCCAGGCTTTCGCCTCCACGGAGTTCTACGACGGCGCGCTCCGCCCCGCCACCCCCGAGGTGGCGGGCGGGTCGCTCGGCGACTTGCCCGGCGTCGATGATGGGACGCTCGACCCGGACCTCCGACGGGGCGTCCGCTTCGTGGACCCCGACGGTCACCGCGAGGGCAACGCCAACTCCATCGAGGCCGACCGGGTGGCCGAAGTGGTCGAGGAGTACCTCGACGCCGGCGTCGACCCCGACGACGTCGTCGTGATCGCCCCCTTCCGCGCGCAGGTGGCCGAGATCTCCCGGCGCGTGGACGTCGCCGTCGACACCGTCGACCGCTTTCAGGGGTCGAGCGCCGAGGTGGTCGTCGTCTCCTTCGTCGCCACCGAGGCTCTGGACGGTCCCATCTTCGAGGACACCCGCCGGGTCAACGTCGCGCTGACGCGGGCGAAGAAGGCGCTCGTCCTCGTCGGTGACGCCGACGCCCTCGGCTCGGAGCCCTTCTACGCCCGGATGCTGGACTGGGCGCGGCGGTAGGCGGGACGACGGGCCACGTCGCGGTAGGAGTCAGCGAACATCCGGCCCTCACACTGCGCCGCTCGGTCGACGGTCCCCGCGGCTAAGTGCCGACGTTCGGGGGGACAGTCGTTCGAGCGTCCCCACGCCTTCGCGCCCGCAGTGCTGGAACTCGCCTCGGAGCGGTTCTCGGTCCCCGAAGCGAACCCGAAGGTGGTGTTCGCCGAGCGCGCGGTGGGTGGTCACAGCAGCCGACGGCCGCCGTGGCAGCCGCCGTCGTCTCCAGGGCGTCGCGAGAAACGCTCACGACGACGTCGATCCGGTGTCCTCGTCCGCAGACTCGCCCTCCCCTTCGATTTCGTCCAGCACCCGTTCGTGAAACTCCCGAAGTACGGCGTCCTCGTTCTCGGCGAGGACGGTGTCGGTGGCCGCGAGCGTCGCGAGGCCGAACGCCCGCGGCGACGGCGTCTCGACGGTCCGTTCGACCACCTCGACGTCCCCGTCGCGGAGTCGCTCGACGAACCCCTCGATGGCGTCGACGTGGAGTTTGTCCTCGAGGAGTTCACGGTCCGTCTCCTCGATCACCGCGAAGTCGTCGAGGCCGTCGGCCAGCGACAGCAGCGTCTCGCTCTCGACTTGCTGGCGCGCCGCCGACTTCTCCGTCCCCTTGTAGCGCTTCAGGATCATGAGCGAGCGCGTGGCGTCGATGCGGAAGTACCGCTTACGGAGGTCGGTGCCACGAAGCGCCGCCCGGAGGTCCTCGCGAACCGCGTCGGGGTCGAGACCGCGCAGGAGGCCCGAGACGTCGATGCGGCGGTTCAGCGGCATCGAGAGGACGAACCCGTTGTCGGCGACGGCGACGGTGACGCTCGCCGTCGTCTCGTTCGCACATTTCGAGGCCAGCAAGCGCGAGAGGCCGTCGTTGAACCGCCGGCCGTAGACGGTGTGGACGTAGTACCGGCGGCGGTACTCCTCCCGGTCGCGTTCCTCCTCGACGGCGACGCGTGTCGGCGTCGAGACGCTCTCCGGGCCGGCGAAGGCGATTTGCCTGTCGTACAGGCGGGTCAGCGCCCGCACCGCTCGTTCAGAGAGGGAATCGTCGCGAAGCCAGACGCGGAGCGCGGGCGGCCCGCCGGCCGCCAGACGGTCGAGTAGGTCACGCTGGAAGGCGAGGAGTTCGCTCGCGAGGTCGGTCGAGAGCGGCAGGCGCTCGGAGTACCACGAGGGCACCGTCGGGCGCGCGCTCGTTCGGTCGACGTACACTTTCGACCCCCGGCGGTAGCGGAACTCGAAGCGCTCGCCGCCGATGACGAACACGTCTCCGGCATCCAGCGTGTCGAGGTAGCCCTCGTCGAGTTGACCGACCCACTCGTCGCCGCTACGGACGAACACGTCACAGGAGAACGAATCGGGGATGGTGCCGACGTTCGTCAGGTAGATCATCCGGGCGAGGCGGCCACGCTTGCCGATCAGACGCTCGCCCACGTCGAACTGGGGGTGGTGGTGCTCGCCGTCCGGCGGGTCGTTGGCGTCGCGCCAGACTTTCGCGTACACGTTGCGCTCTTCCAGCCCCTCGTAGTCGGCGGTGAGGTAGCGACACAGCGTCTCGAAGTCGTCGTCGCCGAAGTTCCGGTAGGGGTAGGCCCGCCGGAGGATCGCTCGCACCTCCGACTCGGGGCGGACGCGATTGATCGCCATGCCGTAGACGTGCTGGGCGGCCACGTCGTAGGCGTTCTCGGGGACGAACACCCGGTCGACGAAGCCAGACTCGGCCTTGCGGACCATCACGGCGCACTCGACCAGGTCGTCCCGGTCCAGCGCGACCACCCGGCCCTCGACGACCTGGCCGACCTGGTGGCCGGCCCGACCCACCCGCTGGAGGAGGGCCGCGACGGACTTCGGTGACCCAACCTGCACCACCAGGTCGACGTGTGGCATGTCGATGCCGAGTTCGAGGCTGGTCGAGGTAGTCACGACGTCGAGGTCACCGCGTTTGAGCGCCGACTCCACCGCCTGCCTCCGGTCGGCCGAGAGACTCCCGTGGTGACAGCCGGAGTTCGACTCGTCGTACCCGTGTCGTTCGCGGAGCGCCTGCAGGACACGCTCGGCGCCGGACCGGGTGTTCGTAAAGACCAGCGTGTTGGTGTGGGTATCGATCAGGTCGTGAAGCCGGTCGTAGAAGCGCTCGCGGACCACCGCCCCCGGCGTCTCGACCAGGTCGTCGACCGGGCAGTCGACGGCTAGGTCGAACTCGCGGGCGAAGCGGGCGTCGACGACGTCGCAGTCACGGGCCTCACCACCCGGTGACTCGCGTCCGACGAGGAAGTCCGCCATCGTCTCCAGCGGTTCGACCGTCGCCGAACAGCCGATGCGTGTCGGCGAGCCGTCGGCGAGGCTCTCCAGTCGTTCCAGCGACACCGAGAGGTGGGTTCCACGCTTGTTCGCCGCCAGGGCGTGAATCTCGTCGACGACGACGTACTCCACCGATCGGAGTTTCTCCCTGAACTTCGGCGAGTTGAGCAGGATGGCCAGCGTCTCCGGCGTCGTATTGAGGATGTGGGGTGTCTCCGCAAGCATCCGACGGCGCTCGGCGTCGTCGGTGTCGCCGTGACGGGTGGCCTGTCGCACCGCCGTCGATTCGCCGCGGGCTTCCAGTCGCTCCCGGATCCCGTCGAGCGGGTCCGCCAGATTCCGGTGGACGTCGTTGGCGAGTGCCTTCAGCGGCGAGACGTAGAGACAGTAGACTGCGTTCTCTAGGCCGTCGGCCCGTTCCCGGCGGAACAGTTCGTTGATGATCCCGATGAACGAAGCGAGGGTCTTCCCGCTCCCCGTGGGTGCGCAGACGAGGGCGTTCTCTCCGGCGTGGACGAGGGGGATGGCTTCGCGCTGTGGCGGCGTGAAGAAGCCGCCGTTCTCGGGGACGAACTCGCCGAACTGGTCGATCCACCAGTCGCGCACGGTGGGGTCGAGCAGTTCGAGGACGTCGGTGTCGACGGCTTCCGCGGCCAGCCGTTCGACGGCCTCCTCCTCCGGCCGGTCCATCGGCTACCTCTTGGTGCGGACGACCAAGTGGGTTGTGTCCGGGGCGCAGACACAACCGCTAAGTTCGGGGTGGCGCTACACTCAGTATGGCAGACAAGAAACTCACTCTCCTAGAACTCAACCTCGGCGACGGCTCGATTCAGATCGGTCCCGCGACGCTCGGCGACGAAGCTCCGAGCGCCGACACGGACGCCGGCGAATCTGCCGGCGGCGACAGCGACGACGACTCCAGCGGCTGTGGCTGCCCCGGACGCAAGGCCGGAAAGCTCCTCTTGGTCCTCGCCGTCCTCGGCGTCGTCGCGTTCGCCGCGGCGAAACTCCTCGGCGGGGGCGAGTACGAGGACCTCGACGAACTCGAGGACCTCTCCGACCTCGACGAGGAGTGACCATCCGGACCGCTTAAGCGACGGCCGGCCCGTATGAGTGCGTATGACGGTATCGAGTGCGCCGGGCAAAGTGTATCTCTTCGGCGAACACGCCGTCGTCTACGGTGAACCCGCCGTGCCCTGTGCCATCGAACGGCGAGCGACGGTGACGGTCGAGATCCGGGACGACGACCACGTCCGCGTGGAGGCGTCGGACCTCAGTCTCGACGGGTTCACCGTCGAGTACGCGGGGTCGACCGGCGGCCGGCCGGACGTCGACGTGCCGGCGCCGCTGGTGGAGGCGGCGATGGGCTACATCGACGCGGCGGTCGAACAGGCCCGCGACGCGGCCGGCGCTCCCGACGCTGGCTTCGATATAACCGTAGAGAGTTCCATCCCCCTCGGGGCGGGACTGGGGTCCTCGGCTGCGGTGACAGTGGCGGGCATCGACGCGGCGACGCGCGAACTCGGCCGGAAGTTGTCGCCACGGGAACTCGCGGACCGCGCCTACCGCGCGGAGGCCGCGGTGCAGGAAGGCCAGGCGTCGCGGGCGGACACCTTCTGTTCTGCCGTTGGCGGCGCCGTCCGCGTCGAGGGCGACGACTGCCGAGACATCGAGGCGCCGAACCTCCCCTTCGTCGTCGGCTTCGACGGCGGTGCGGGCGATACGGGCGAACTCGTCGCCGGCGTCCGCGCGCTGAAAGAGGAGTACGACTTCGCCGCCGACACCGTCGCGACCATCGGCGACCTGGTGCGGACGGGCGAGCGGATTCTCGACCCCGTGGCGGACGCGGGCGCGGGGGATCGGCTCGCGGAACTCGGCCGGCTGATGAACTTCAATCACGGCCTGCTGGAGTCCCTCGGCGTCTCCTCGCGCTCCCTCGACAGTATGGTGTGGGCGGCCCGCGAAGCCGGCGCACACGGCGCGAAACTCACCGGGGCCGGTGGCGGCGGCTGCATCGTCGCCCTCGATCCGACGCCGGAGACGCTGACGGCGCTCCAGTTCACGCCGGGATGCGAGGAGGCGTTCCGCGCCGAACTGGCGACCGACGGCGTCCGGAGGGTGGAATGACCACCGTTCTCAAACTCGGGGGGAGCCTCATCACGGACAAGGACCGCCGAGAGACGCTGGACGACGCCGCCCTCTCGGCCGCGGCGGACGCCGTCGCCGACGCCGACGTCGGGACTGACCTCGCGCTCGTCCACGGGGCCGGAAGCTTCGGCCACCACTACGCCGAGAAATACGGCGTCAGCGTGACGGAGGGAACGACCGATGCGGGCGCCGCCCTCGAAATCCACGGGTCGATGACGACGCTCAATCGCTTCGTCCTCTCGCGCCTGCACGACCGGAACGTGCCGGCGCTCCCCGTTCATCCGCTCTCCGCGGGCGCTCGCGACGGCGAGGCGAGCCTCGACTTCTCGCTGACCACGGTGTGCACCATGCTCGACGAGGGATTCGTCCCCGTCTCTCATGGCGACGTGGTCGCCCACGAGGGGAAGGGAACGACGATTATCTCGGGCGACGAGTTGGTCGCACGCTTCGCGACGGCTCTGGACGCCGACCGGGTCGGTCTGTGTTCGACCGTCGACGGCGTCTACGACGCCGAGGGCGACGTAATCGACCGAATCGAGAGGTTCGACGACGTTGCCGACGCCCTCGGCGGCAGCGACGCCACCGACGTCACCGGCGGCATGGCCGGGAAGGTGCGAACCCTCCTCGACCTGGACGCGCCGGCCTACGTCTTCGGCGCTGCCGACCTCCCGACGTTCCTCGACGGCGGGGAACCCGGGACCCGTATCGACTGAACGGGGAACGGTCGTGGTACCACGACCCTCACAAGGGTTATCCCCGGAGAAGCTGTACGTTTGTTTGCAATGGCAAACGGAAAGGTTGATTTCTTCAACGACACTGGCGGCTACGGTTTCATCGAGACTGAGGATGCTGACGACGACGTTTTCTTCCACATGGAGGACGTTGGCGGTCCGGACCTCGAAGAGGGGCAGGAACTCGATTTCGAGATTGAGGACTCACCGAAGGGTCCGCGCGCGACCAACGTCGTTCGCAACTAACACCGACTTCGGCCCGTCGCCTCGAGGCGGCGGTCGACGACGCTTCCATTTTTGTGGTACTCCGATCCGGAGCGGTGGTGCTCGGCTCGGGAGGGTACCTTTTGAGTCTTCACGCCGTCGAGTCAGTCGTGACCACCGACGACACCGTGCGGGTCTG
Source organism: Haloplanus litoreus (assembly GCF_045690335.1). Classification (GTDB taxonomy): domain Archaea; phylum Halobacteriota; class Halobacteria; order Halobacteriales; family Haloferacaceae; genus Haloplanus; species Haloplanus litoreus. The sequence continues at coordinate 2,311,771 of NZ_CP147874.1, forward strand.
GCTCGTAGAGCGAACGTACTCGGACGACGAACAGAACGTCATCATCCTCACCTACGCCACACCGGACGGCGAGCGATACTTCCGGAAGGAACGTGCACTCACCTCGTTCTCGGACGTACGCGACACGACGGCGGCCGTCGAGGCGTCACCGAACGACCTGGGGACGGTCGACGAGGATCAGGTCGACGTCTACGCCGCCGAGGCCGAACGAATGGCCGCGGAACACGACCCCGACGACGTCATCTAGCACTCGATCCGTAACCCGTCGCGGGCGAAGCGCACGTCGCCGTCGAAGCGCCGTTCGACCGCCGAGAGCATCTCCTCGTGACGCCCCTCGGTGTGGGGGTAGAGGTGGGTCAGGTAGACTCGGCCGTAGTCGTGGCCGGCGAGGGCGGCGCCGAGTGACGTCGGCGTCGGGTGGTTCGACACGTCCACGTCGTCGGGGAACGAGCAGTCGTGGACGAAGATATCGGAGCCGTCGGCGAAAGCGGCCAGTCCCTCGAACGCCTCGGTGTCGCTGCTGATCGTCAGGTCGCCGGACTCGCCCGCGAACCGGTAGGCCAGGCCCTCGACCGAGTGGCGCGTCTCGTGAGCGCGCACGTCGAATCCGGCGACAGAGAACTCGTGAGCGCCCACCTCGCGCACCCGGAGGTCGACCCGGCCATCGAGGTAGTCGAACGCGGCGAGCAAGTCGTCGACGAGCGACTTCGTCCCGCGCGGGCCGACGACTTCCAGGTACTCCTCGCCGGCCAGCCAGCGGGCCTTCAGGAGCGCCAAGAGGTCGGAGGCGTGGTCCAGGTGGCGGTGTGTCAGGAGGACGGTCGAGACGCCCTCGTAGCCCACGTCGGTGGCGGCGAGGCGGTGGAGGACGCCGGCCCCGCAGTCGACGAGGAGGGATCGATCCCCACGTTCGAGCAGCAGGCCCGTCTGGGCACGGTCGGGGAGTGGCATCGCGCTCCCGGTGCCGAGGAAGGTGAGGTCCATGCCCGGCCGTGGGTCGGCCGGTCGGAAAGTCACTTCGACGGGGACCGATCCGCGGGCGACCGTCAGTCCTCGTCGCCCCCGTCGTCGAGGCCGAGGGCGGCGAAGACGCGGTTGCTGACGAGCCGATTGACGATGTCGACGAGGGTCGCGTCGTCGGTCGTGTAGTCCGCGAAGATGCCGAGCGGGATCTGGCCCCCGGCCATCTCGCGGTGACCGCCGGCACTGCCCACGTCGTCGAACGCGTCACCCAGCGCGTCGCCGAGGTTGATCCGCGGATCGGTCGACCGGCCGCTGAGGTGGATGGCGTCGTCGACGATGCCGAAGACGACGGCCGTCTCGACGCCTTCCAGCGTGGCGAGGTAGTCCGCGGCCTGCGGGAGAGCGTCGCGTTCGTTCGTGCGACCGACGTGTGTGAGCAGCGTCCCGCCCCGGACCACGCGGTTGCGAATGGCGTCGGCGATGGCGTCGACCGTCTCCCCGCTGACCGACGGGGTCGACAGCCGCCGCAACAGGTCGCGGTCCGTCCGGTCGTGGAGGCTCGCGACCGCCTCGTACTCCGCGGGAGTTGCGCCGCGCAGGAAGCCGAGCGTCTCGCGTCTGATCGCGAACGTCAGCGCCGTCGCGAGCGTCGCGTCCACCTCGACGTCGAGTTCGGCGACGTACTCCGCGAGGATTGTCGCCGTCGCGCCGACCGCCTCGCGGTGGTCGACGAACCGGGCGTCGATCCCCTCCGCGGGATGATGGTCGATCACCACGTCGACGGGCGTTCCGGGCGGCACCTCGTTGTTCGCACCCGGAATCGCGTGATCGACGAAGGCCAGTAACGCGCCGTCGGGACGGTCATGGACGACCTCCGGATCGAACGGCTGGAGGTCCAGGTCGAGCAAGTTGACGAACGCCCGATTCTGCTGGTGGGAGATCCGTCCGCTGTAGAGGATGCGCCGCTCGTCGACGCCCGCGGCAGCGGCGATTCGACCGAGCGCCAGCGCGCTCGACAGACAGTCCGGATCGGGGTTGTTGTGACAGACGATGGCGAGCGAATCCGCGTCCCCGAGCAAATCGTACAGCGTTCGGGCCTGGCTCATCGATCCGACTTCGCGCTCCGTTCGTAAGTCGGTTCCCGTCACGTGAAGCCGAACTCGGCGTCGACGACCTCGGCGCGCGCGAAGTTCGTCCCGACGTCGGTGATTTCGACGCGCACCGTCTCGCCGAGCGACGCGTCGTCGACGAGGACGGCGAACTCGTCGACGTATCCGACGCCGTCGCCCTCGTCGCCCAGTTCCTCGATGGCGACCACGTAGGTATCGCCGGCCGTGACGGGTCGATCTGCCATGTGACCGAGTACCACACGAAGACGGAAATAAGTCGTGGTGACGACACGTCGAGGGCCCAGTTCAGGGCGCGAGGCGGTTCTTCCGGCCCTTCATGTGTTCCTCGTAGTGTTCGAAGGTGAGGGGGCACCAGTCGGCGGCCAGGTCGAGTATCGACTCGGTCATCTCCCGAATCTCCCACTGGCTGTCGGCGGCGGCGCGCATGTCCGCGACGTGCATCAGCATGCGGGCGTTCAGCGACATGACGATGTTGACCTCGGTGCCGATGGGGAGAACGAAGCGGGCGTCCTCCGGCGGCATCCCCAGATCGAGGAGTTCCTGGTAGGACTCGACGGAGTCCCGAACTGTCTCGCGGAAGACGCGTTCGCGTTCGGCGACCGTCTCCTCGTCGACGGCTCCGCTGGACTGGTTGCGACCGATCCAGTCGGGATCGATCGCCGACGGCGGCGTCACCACCATCGCGCCCTCCTCGACCGCCGCAGGATCCACGTCGTCGAAGGAGACGTAGCGCATGCTCTGGATGTCGAAACTCACGTGCCGATGGCGCGTGATCTGGGCCATACACGACCGGCTGACGCCCTTGATCGCGAAGGTCGCCTGCGGATGTTCGAACGGACCGAAGTGGCCGTGATCCAGCAGGTGACCGATCAGCGTCTCCCGTTTCTCCGCCTCCGTCTCCCCCTCGATGCTCTCCATCGCCTCCGCGAACGAGATGTCGCCGACGAACTCGGAGAGGTAGTCGTTTCGCGCCGCGGAACAGATCACCCGTTCCGGGTCCGGCGTCGCTTCGAGCAGTTGGACGTCCATGCGTTCGACGGGGGCGGCGGGCTACTTTAACCATCGGGAGTCTCCGGGCGGGCCGCGGGGACCGACCCCAGAGCCGCGGCCGGAGCGAAGCGACGCCATCCCCGACTCGTACGCCATCCGCGTCGACGACCGCCGTCTCGACGTGTGGCAGTACCGCGTCGGCATCGCCGACCCGGACGGCGAGTGGACGTTCGTCGAAACGTTCGACCACGAGGACGACCCCAAACTCTCCGTGGAGCAGCCGACTCTGACGCCGCCGGGCGCGGACGCCTACTGGATCTACAGCACGTCCTCCGACTGCGAACTGGACTGCTAACAACGATGAGACGAGACCCGACATGGAACTGATAACCGTCGCCGCGGTGGCAGCGAACGGCGTGATCGGCCGCGACGGTGACCTCCCGTGGCCGAGCATCCCGGCGGACAAGCGACAGTACAGGGCTCGGATCGCGGACTCGCCCGTGATCCTCGGACGTCGAACCTTCGACTCGATGCGCGACGACCGTCCCGGAACCGCCCAGGTCGTGTTGAGTCGGTCCGCGCCGACTTACGACGTCGAATCGGCCCACCACGCCACCGGCGTCGACGACGCGGGAGCGACCGTCGAATCGCTCGGGAGCGATCGAGCCCACGTCATCGGCGGGGCGGCGATTTACGACCTGTTCCACCCCGTCGTCGACCGGATGGTACTCAGCCGGATTCCCGGCGAGTACGAGGGGGACGCGTACTTCCCCGACTGGGACCACGACGAGTGGACCGTCGTCGACCGCACACCGTACGAGAAGTTCACGCTCGAAGAGTGGGTCCGAGAGCGGCGCTGACCGCCAGTGCCACCCACGTCCGTGACACCTCCGACACGCCGCGGTGGTCGCCGAGTACTTCTCCGACAACCGCACGGAACTGTTCGAGTTCGCCGAGGCGCTGATCGACTACGACACGCAAAACGCCGCCGGACGGTCGGTCCGCTCGGAGAGCGCGACGGAGGCGGAGATGGCGACGAACCGTTCAAGTCCCGAGGGGCGGTAGGGAGATCGAGCACATGACCGACGTGACGAACCTCGCGGCCGACGTGCGCGCGTTCACCAGCAACGTCTTCCTCGTCACCGGCGACCGGACGGTCCTCGTCGACACCGGCGCCAACTTCGACGTGGTGAGCAAAGTCGACGCCCGGGTCGACAGTCTCGACGCCGTCGTTCTCACCCACACCCACCGGGACCACGTCGGCAACGTCGACGCCGTCCGCGAGGCGTTCGGCGTCGAGACGTGGGGGTACGATCCAACCCTCCCCGCCGTCGACCACGAACTGGGTGAGACGGTCCGTCTCGGCGACGACGAGTTCACGGTTCTCCACACGCCGGGCCACAAGGACGACCACGTCTGCCTGTACGCGCCGGCGACGAAGGTCTGTTTCGCGGGCGATCTGGTGTTCGCCGGCGGCTCGTTCGGCCGGACGGACCTAGAGGAAGGGGACCGCGGGACGCTGATCCGGAGTATCGACCGCCTGCGGGAGACTGTCGACCCGGATCTCGCCGCTCTCCATACGGGTCACGGCCCGAGCGTCACCGACGGGGCCTACGCAACCGTCGAACGCGCGGGCCAGGCCGCGCGGATGTAGCTCATACGGACCGTCGTCAGTCGTCCCCGTCCGTCCGCAGCCCGTAGTAGCCGGGGTCCTCGTCGGTCGGCGGTTCGCCGATCACCAGGTCGGCGGCGTTGACCATCACCCACGGTACCGCCCAGTCGACGAGGACGGCCTCGGTTCCCTCGTCGACGTCCGCTTCCGGGTCGAGTCCCTGCAACAGGCGAGCGATCTCTCGGATCGTATACATCTGATCGCGGTCCAACAACTCTTCGGGCGTGTAGAACTCGCAGGGGTAGATTCCGTCGAACGCGTCTTTCGGTCTGGGCATACCCGTCATAGGCGGGTCGCCCCGTAAACGCTACCGACTGCGCGGCGCGGCGAAGCCCCGGACTACTCGAAGAACCGGCCGCGGTAGAACCGCGCCAGTTCCATGTCGAAGTCCTCGAGACGGAGCAGTGCCGACGCCGAGAGGTCGTCGTACGTCTCGATGTACGCGTTCGCGTCCCCCTCCGCCGCGAAGGGGACCGGGTTCGCCCCCATGGGGTCCGGCACCCGGTCGGCCTCCGTCTCTCGGACGAACCACCCCGTCTCGGCGTCGATCAGGTCCGTCGTCTCGTGGTCGTGGACCCAGACGTCGGCCACGGTAGCACCCTCGTGTGCGGCCTCGAAGTGGCCGGGATCGACGTAGTAAGCGGCCATACAGCCCGGGGAACAGAAGAACACTCGATCACCCGCCTCGACGGTCAGCTGTGCGTTGTAATCCGGGTATTTCGCCGGCATCATGTTACAGACCCCGCACTCCGCGTCCTCGGGGACCGTGGCGGGTTCCGAGAGGGCGGCATCGGTGTCGGGGGCCGCGGTGCCGGTCGGGGTAGCGGTCCCGCCGTCCCCGACCGGGCCGCCGGCACATCCCGCGAGGCCCGCGGTGAGCGCACCGAGGCCAGCCGTGACGAAGCGTCGTCGAGTGAGTCGTGACGGTGGCGTGGTGTCGGTCATCGCCGTCCCCTACGCGCTCGTCCGTCTTGGGTCGTCTGGTCGGTACGTCGAAACAGCCGGGGCTACTGAGATGGTATCGGAAAAAACGTGAGTTCTGGCGACGGTGGAGCCGGTCTCCACGTCGGCGTCGTGCAACGACGTCGGCTACTCGAACAGCTCGACGGCCTGCTCGTAGCGCGCGCTCGGCTCCTCCCAGTCGACGACTTCGAAGTAGTTGTCGACGAAGTCGCCGCGGGCCGGGCCGTAGTCGTGGTAGTAGGAGTGCTCCCAGACGTCGAGCGCGAGGATGGGATGGCTACCCCAGAGCGCGCCTTGGTCGTGCTTGTCGACCACGACGTTACGCAGCTGGTTCGAGAAGCTGTCGTACACCAGAAGCGCCCAGCCGCCCGCGGCGCTCGCGGCGGCTTCGAACTCGCCCTTCCAGGCCTCGTAAGAGCCGAAGTCCTCCTCGATCCGGTCGGCGAGAGCGCCGCTCGGCTCGTCGCCGCCCTCCGGAGACATGCAGTTCCAGAAGAGGTCGTGGAGGATGTGCCCACAGCCGTTGTGGGTCACGTTCCGGATGGCGCCCGCGGAGGAGCCGAAGTCACCGCCTTCACGGTTGGCTTCGAGGGTCTCCTCGGCGCTGTTCCAGCCGTTGACATAGCCCTGATGGTGGGTGTCGTGATGCCACGTCAGCACCTGTTCGGAGATGTGGGGCTCCAGCGCGTCGTAATCGTACGGAAGTGGGTCAAGTTCGTAGCTCATTGGTGTAACCTCCACGAAGAAGATGTATCGGGACGCTGTTAAGCTTTGAGGAACCGTACGCTAACACGACACATTCGGTGTCACGCGGGCGGATAGGCACCCGTTATCAGACGGCCCGAACGACCGTCGGCGCTTCATCCACCTACCCCCGACGACACCCACACCTCGCCCCGACGGTCCGAACGACCGTCGGCGCTTCATCCACCCACCCCCGACGACACCCACACCTCGCCCCGACGGCCCGAACGACCGTCGGCGCTTCATCCACCTACCCCCGACGACACCCACACCTCGCCCCGACGGTCGTACTCCATCCCTGCCGCCACCTCCGCCGCCGTCTCCGCGTCGACGAACCGCTCGATCAGGTGGAGTGCCAGATCCAGCCCCGACGTGATGCCGCCCGCAGTCACCACGTCACCGTCGTCGACGACGCGCGCGTCGACGACTTCGGCGTCCGTCGCCCGCAGGTCGTCGAGGGCGCCCCCGTGCGTGACCGCCGGCCGACCGTCCAGAATCCCCGCGCGGGCGAGGAGCATCCCGCCGGTACAGACCGACGCGAGCGTCGTGCCCGCGCCGTGAACCCGAGCGAGTGCGTCGGGGATGGTGCCTCGTTCCGCCTCCGCCCACGCCCCCTGCGAGCGGCGGTCGTTCCACCCACCGCCGGGAACGACGACCAGATCCGGCGGATCCGCGACCGGGAGGATGTCGTCCGGTTCGAGGCGGAGGCCGTGTGCCGCCGTGATTCGCTCCCGGTCGTCCAGCGTGACGAGCGATACGTCGAACGGAGCGCCCGCGTCGGCCGCCATCTCGAACGTCTCGAACGGGCCGATGCCGTCGAGTTCGTCGAACCCGTCGTAGAGAAGGATCGCGATGGACTCCATGGCCGCTCCCTCGGCGCGGACGACCATAGTCCTACGCCCGGGCGGAGGTATATGAGCGAGGCCGCCGAAGGTGTCACTATGCCGACGATCAAGGACAGCGTTCACGACCACATCGAGGTGACGGGCGTCGCCGAGGCGCTGCTCGACACCCCGGCGATGCAACGGCTCCGACGGGTCCGTCAACTCGGCACCGTCTCGCTGGTCTACCCCTCGGCCAACCACACCCGCTTCGAACACAGCCTCGGCGTCTACCACCTCGCATCGGAGGCGCTGGATCACCTCGGTGTCGCCGGACGAACGGCCGAACGCGTCCGTGCCGCCGCCCTCCTGCACGACGTTGGCCATCCCCCGTTCAGCCACAACGTCGAACGTCTCCTCTACCGGCACACGGGAAAGTACCACGACGACGTAGCCGATCTCATCGCGAGCGGACGGGTCGGGGCCGTCCTGCGTGAACACGACCTGGACCCCGCGGCCATCGCCGAGCTCGTGGCCGGGGAGGGCCGGTACGGCCAACTCGTCTCCGGCGAACTCGACGTCGACCGGATGGACTATCTCGTCCGTGACGCCCACCACACGGGCGTCCCCTACGGCACCATCGACCACGGGCGATTGGTACGGGAGCTCACCTTCCAGAACGGCGAACTCGTCATCGCCGAGGGGAACGTCCAGACCGCCGAGAGCCTCCTGCTCGCCCGCGCACTCATGAATCCGACGGTCTATCAGCACCACGTCGCCCGCATCGGGAAGGCGATGCTCCGTCGGGCGACCGAACGGCTGATCGAGGACGCCGACTACGACCCCGACCGGGTGCGCCGCTGGGACGACGCCGACCTGCTTGTCGCCTTGCGCCGGACGGACGCGACGGCCGAGATGGCGGACCGACTCTCGACACGTGACCTCTACAAGCGGGCGGTGTGGGCGGAACTCGACGACGTGCCCGACGCGCTCCTGAACGCGAATCACGAGCGCGTCCGGGAACTCGAACGCGAGGTGGCGGCGGCGGCGGATCTGGACCCCGACTCCGTCGTCGTCGACGTGCCGCCACCCCCGGAGATCCGGGAGTCGTCGTCGCGGGTCGTCGTCAACGGCGAGATCCGGCGACTCGACCGACAGTCACCCCTCGTGTCCGCGCTCCGGACCGCCGGCCGCAACCAGTGGCGACTCGGCGTCTACGCCCCGCCGGGCGCCGTCGAACGCGTGGGTCGGACGGCCGCCCGGACGCTCGGGCTGGATATCGACGGGGCGCTCGTCTCCGACGTGCGCCGCGGCCTCGACACCACGCTCGACCAGTTCGGGTAGTTTCAAGGACCGCCCACGTCCGAGTAGAGACATGCAGATCGAGGGGACCGTCCTCCGCGGCCGCGAGTTCGACCCCGTCGAGGGCCGCGTGATCGTCGAGGACGGCGAAATCGTCGCCGTCGAGGAGACCGCAACCGATAGCGACGCCATCGTCTGCCCCGCGTTCGTCAACGCCCACACCCACATCGGCGACTCCATCGCCAAGGAGGCCGGGGCCGGTCTCCGGCTCGACGAACTCGTCGCCCCGCCGGACGGCCTCAAACATCGCCTCCTCCGGGCGGCCACCGACGCCGAGAAGATCGCAGCGATGCGGCGCTCGCTTCGCTTCATGGAGCGGTCGGGAACTGCCGCGACGGTCGAGTTCCGCGAGGGCGGCGTCGCCGGCGTCGACGCCATCCGACGGGCGCTCGACGGGGTGGCCGTCGAGGCCGTCGTCCTCGGCCGGGAGACGGTGGCGGCGATGCACGAGGCGGACGGCTTCGGGGCGAGCGGCGCCCGCGACGCCGACTTCACGGCCGAACGCGCCGCGACCCGCGAGGCGGGCAAGCCGTTCGGCATCCACGCGGGCGAACGGGATTCGACCGACCTCTCCCCCGCACTCGACCTCGAGCCGACCTTCCTCGTCCACGTCGTCCACCCCGACCCCGCCCACCTCGACCGGATCGAACGCGAGGGCGTCCCGGTCGTCGTCTGTCCGCGCTCGAACCTCGTCACGGGCGTCGGCACGCCACCCATCGCCGAACTCCTCGAACGGACGACCGTCGCGCTGGGGACGGACAACGTGATGCTCAACAGCCCGTCGATGTTCCGGGAGATGGAGTTCGCCGCGAAGGTCGGCGGCATCGACGCTCGCGACGTGTTACGCATGGCGACGGTCAACGGCGCCGACCTCGTGGGGCTGAACTGCGGCCTGATCGAATCCGGCCGGGCGGCGAACCTGCTCGTCGTCGACGGCGGCTCCGACAACCTCGACGGCGCCCGTGATCCGGTTCGGGCGGTCGTCCGCCGGGCCGGCGTCGACGACGTGGAACGGATCGTCCGGTGATCCGTGTCAAGAGTTATGTAGCGAGCGGTGGTACCGGTACGCATGGTCGCGTACGATCGCATTCTCGTCCCGACCGACGGCTCCGACGGCGTCGAGCGGGCCATCGAACACGCCGTCGAAATCGCGACGATCCACGACGCGACCCTCCACGGCCTCTACGTCCTCAACTCGGACGCCTACGCGGGGCTGGCGATGGAGTCCTCGTGGGAGAGCGTCGACGGCCTCCTGCGGGAGGACGCGGAGGCGGCCGTCGCCCGAGTCCGGGACATCGCGACCGAACTGTCCGGGACGAACGACCCGGCCGTCCCCGTCCACACGGCAGTCGTCGAGGGCAAGCCGAGCCGCGAAATCGTCCGCTACGCCGAGGCAAACGACTGCGACCTGGTGGTGATGGGCACGCACGGGCGCGGCGGTATCGACCGACTACTCCTGGGGAGCGTCGCGGAGTCGGTCATCCGCGCCTCCGCCGTCCCGGTGACGACCGTCCCCGTCGAGGCCTAGGCGGGTCGCAGGTGTTCGCAGTCGCCCGCGTGGACGACGCGGTCACCGTCGGCGGTGCGGACGACGAGCGCACCGGGGAACTCCACGTCGACGGCCTCGCCCTCGACGACGCCCCCGGGCGTCTCGACGCGCACCGCTCGACCGAGCGTGACGGCGTGTTCGCGCCACGCCGGGAGCGTCGCCTCGGGATCGGTCCGATACTCGTGGAACGTCTCGACGATCCGCTGGCAGAAGCGCCGGCGGTCGGCGTTCCCACCTTCCGCGCGGACGCTCGTCGCCGTCTCGGGGAGATCCGTGGTGTCGACGTCGACGTTCGCGCCGATGCCGACGATCAGCCACGACACTCGGTCGGCCTCTCCCTCCATCTCGGTGAGGACACCCGCGAGCTTTCGCTCCGATCCGGCCACCAGCACGTCGTTCGGCCACTTGATCACCGCGTCGACGCCCGCCTCCCGACAGGCGCGGGTCACGGCGACGGCCGCGGCGAGCGTGAAGACGGGGACGTGAGCGGGAGGGCGCTCCGGGCGACAGAGGAGGCTCGCGTAGACGCCGCCGGACGGCGACGACCAGGGGCGGTCCAGCCGTCCGCGCCCGCCGGTCTGTTCGCCAGCGACCACCACGCGGTCCGTCGCACCGTCGACGGCGAGTTCGCGCGCCCGGTCGTTCGTGCTCGGGAGGCGGTCGTGGTACTCGACGGCGTAGGGTGCGTCGAGGCCGAACGCGATTGCCTCGGCGCCGTACCCGGGGACGGCGCGGACGGCGTAGCCGTCGGCGTCGCTCTCGACGTCGAACCCCGCCTCGCGGAGCGCCTCGACCTGCTTCCAGACCGCCGCGCGCGAGACACCGAGGCGCTCGGCGAGCGTCGGTCCCGACACCGGCCCCTCGGCAGTGGCGAGTTCGTGGAGCAGGCGACGGCGGGTGTCGCTCATTCGAGCACGATCAGCGGATCACCCATGTCGACGCTCTCGCCCTCGCTCACCAGCACCTCGGACACCGTGCCGCCGCTCTCGGCGACCACGTCGTTTTCCATCTTCATCGCCTCGAGGACGAGGACGACGTCGCCGGCGTCCACCTCGTCGCCGGCCGCGACTTCGACCGAGAGGATGGTCCCCTGCATCTCGGCGTCGATGCGTTCGCCCTCACCGGCCGCGACGGTACCGCCCTCGTCGTCGCCCGTGACGGCGTCGGGGCGTTCCATCCGGCCGCCGGCGTTGCCGCCGCCGGTACCGGTCGGGATGGCCGGCGCGCCGCGCTCTTCGAGGTTCACCTCGAAGCGTTTGCCGTTGACCTCGACGGTGAACGCTCGTTCGCTCACCTCCTCGTCCTCGTCTCCGTCATCGTCGGCGGACGCCTCCGGCCCCCAGCGCTCGACGGCGCGGTCGATCCGCTCGGGGTCGAGTTCCTCGTCGAGGTAGTTCGTCGTGTGGGTGCCTGCGGTGAACCGCTCGTCCGTCACCATCAGCCGATGGAAGGGGATGACGGTGTGGAACCCCTCGATGTCGAACTCACGGAGGGCACGTTCCGCCCGCGCGAGGCACTCCTCCCGGTCGCCGGCGTGGACGATCAGTTTCGCGATCATGGAGTCGTAGTCGCCGCCGATGTCGTCGCCCTGGCGCACCGCGTCGTCGACGCGGACGCCGATCCCGCCGGCGGGGTCGTAGGTCGACAGGTGTCCCGTCGCGGGCGCGAAGTCGTTGGCCGCGTTCTCGGCGTTGATGCGGAACTCCATCGCGTGGCCGTCGATTTCGACGTCCTCTTGGGTGAATCCGATCTCCTCGCCCGCGGCGACCCGGAGCTGTTCCTTGACGATGTCGATGCCCGTGATCTCCTCGGTGACCGGGTGTTCGACCTGGATGCGCGTGTTGACTTCGAGGAAGTAGAACTCGCCTCCCTCGACGAGGAACTCGACGGTGCCGGCGTTCGTGTAGTCGGTGCCGGCGATGCCCTTGCGCGCGGCGGCACCGATCCGTTCGCGGAGGTCGTCAGAGAGCGCCGGGCTCGGTCCCTCCTCGATGACCTTCTGGTGGCGGCGCTGGAGCGAGCAGTCGCGTTCGCCGAGGTGGCGGACGTTGCCGTGGTGGTCGGCGACGATCTGCACCTCGATGTGCCGCGGCGAGTCGAGGTAGCGCTCCAGATAGATGGAGTCGTTGTCGAAGTACGCCTCGCCTTCGCGTTTGGCGGCTTGGTACTGCTCCTCGATTTCGTCCGCGTGCTCGACGATCTTCATGCCGCGCCCGCCCCCGCCGCCCTCGGCCTTGATCGCGACCGGGTAGCCGTGTTCCTCGGCGAACGCCTCGACCTCCGACGGGTCCTCGATGGGATCGGTCGTCCCCGGCACGACGGGGACGCCCGCGGCGTCCATCACGCGCCGGGCCTTCGTCTTCTCGCCGAGGCGCTCCATCGCCTCGGGCGGCGGCCCGATCCACGTACACTCGCTCTCGGAGACCCGTTCGGCGAACGCCGCGTTCTCCGCCATGAACCCGTAGCCGGGGTGGATCGCATCCGCGTCGGCCTTCCGGGCCGCTTCCAGGACTGCGTCCTGATCGAGATACGAATCGGCCGCCCGGGCCGGACCGACGTTGTACGCCTCGTCGGCGTACCTGACGTGGCCGGCGTGTTTGTCGGCCTCGCTGTAGACGGCGACCGTCCGGATACCCAGCTCCTCACAGGCGCGCATCACACGGACCGCGATCTCGCCCCGGTTGGCGACGAGAACTTTGCGGAACATGTGCCCCCTTACAGGCGATTCCCCCGTTAGTGTACCGGTCATCCGACCGGTCGCCGCCCCCGACTGGAGCGTTTCGGTTCGGACCCGAATCGTGGCGTTCGCGACCGACTCGTCGATTTCGAAGCGTCCCCCCGGAGAGAGCTGGCCGATCGGTCGGCCCGGGAGTTACCTGGACACGACGCCGAATCCAAACCGCCTTATGCCAGTGACCCGCACGGAGAGATATGACAGTACGAGTCGGTATCCTCGGCGCGACCGGTGCGGTGGGACAGCGATTCATCCAGCTTCTCGACGGGCACCCGACCTTCGAACTCGCGGCGCTCACCGCTAGCGAGGACAGCGCGGGCAAGCCGTACCGGGAAGCCGCCAAGTGGCGCGTCGACTCCCCCATCCCCGTCGACGTGGCCGAGATGACGGTCCGGCGAACCGAGCCGGGCGCGGTGCCGGACGACGTGGACCTGCTGTTCTCGTCGCTTCCCTCGAGCGTCGCCGTCGACGTCGAGGAAGACTTCGCGCGCGACGGCTACGTCATCTCCTCGAACTCCTCCAACGACCGCCTCGCGGAGGACGTGCCGCTGACGATTCCGGAGATCAACCCGGGCCACCTCGACCTGCTCGAAGTACAGCGCGACGAGCGCGGATGGGACGGCGCCATCGTCAAGAACCCGAACTGCTCGACCATCACGATGATTCCCCCGCTGGCCGCACTGGACCAGTTCGGCCTCGAACGCGTCGACGTGTCGACGCTGCAGGCCGTCTCCGGGGCCGGCTACTCCGGAGTCACCTCCATGGAGATCATCGACAACGTCCTCCCGCACATCGGCGGCGAGGAGGACAAGATGGAGACCGAGAGTCGGAAGCTCCTCGGTGACTTCGACGGCGCGGAACTCACCTGGCACGACGTCGACGTCTCGGCCTCGTGTAACCGCGTCCCCACGCTCGACGGCCACCTGGAGAACGCCTTCGTCGACCTGGCCGATGACCCCGAGCCGAGCGAGGTGGCCGACGCGATGCGGGAGTTCCCCGGAGTCGACCTCCCGAGCGCGCCCAACCAGCTCATCCACGTCTTCGATGACCCCGAGCGACCCCAGCCCCGGATGGACCGGATGCGCGGGCAGGGCATGCAGATCTGTGTCGGCGGCGTGCAGTCCACCAACCACGGCGTCAAGTTCAACTGCCTCGCACACAACACCGTCCGCGGCGCTGCCGGCGCGAGCCTCCTGAACGGCGAACTCCTCGTCGAGAACGGCTACCTGTAGGCCTCCGCCGTCGATCCGGCGGTCCCCAGCTTCATGTTTGTCGAGTAGTGAATCGGAGGCGATATGCCTTCCCAGTTGGTCGATCGCCTCGACGACGTCGCCGGTCGTGGCCTCCGTGCAGTCGCCCGCTACGAACGCGACGGGATCACCGTAACCTACGAACGCGACGACGTCTCGGAGAAGGCGACGGTCATCGACCGTATCCACGACGAGTTAGTCCTACAGGAACTCGGGCGGGAGTATCTGGAACGTCTCTTCCAGGTCGGTCGGTGGCACTGCACGATGCACCGGTTCGAGGAGGCTGTCTGTATCCACTACACGCACGGCGAGTTCTCGGGCACGTTCGTCTCCGTCGACAGCGGCACCGACGTCGATCTGGATCGAGTGGCCGAGATCTGTCACGAGTACACGGAGTGACGACCGCCGCTCACTCCAGGAGTCGTGCCTCGGTGAACGACAGGTAGGCGAAAAAGGAGATCGCGAGCAGCAACATCCCGGCTTGCATGAACACACCTTCGTAGATGAACTTCAGAACGAGCACCACGGCACCGACGATGATCGTGCGAAAGAGTAGGGTACTGAGCAGGATCGTGAGCGTTTCTGACACGGTCACCTCCAGTTGGGCTTCGAACGGCAAAAACTCGCCGGCACGGTGTTTGCCGTAGTGTGGTGATCGTACACGACTACTTTATATGCGGACCACGACAGTCGACGTATGGAGCGAAACGTCGGCGGGATCGACCGCATCGCTCGGCTGATCCTCGGACCACTCGCCGCACTGGCGGGGGCGGGCGTATTGCTGGGTGCGCTGTCGACGAGCCAGTCGGTCGGCGTCGCCCTCGTCGTCGTCGGTGTCGTGGTGTTTCTCACCGGCGTGACCCAACGGTGTCTCGTCCACCGATTGCTCGGCATCGATACGTGTTCGCGGCCCTGAGGGTCGCCTCGGGGTCGGTGGTCGGAAAACGCTCATAACCCTGCCCGTTCGTGTGACGGTATGAGCACGGACGACGGGTCGGAGACGGTGACGAACGGTGGGGCCGACGAGGGTGACGACGACCGTCCCACCCCGGAGATCGGCGTCGGCGACGGCCGGGAGAAACACCTCCGTGTGGTGACCCAGTCGGGCAAAGAGATCGATCACGACGAGGTGTACATCCGTCACACTGAGAGCGAATATCTCGTCTCGGCGGACCCCGAGTTTCCGGCCGTGGAGACGACCCGCTACCGGAAGGCGGACCTCCACCGGGCCGAGATCACACAACACCACTCGAACTGCTTCATCACCACTGCGGCCGCCGGGGAGGGGCCGACCCTCGACTCCCTGCGTGGCTTTCGCGCGGACGTACTGGCCCCGACGGCCGGGGGACGTGCCCTCCTCCGAACCTACGAGACGGTCAGTCCGCCCATCGCGGCGACGCTCGACCGACATCCCGAGGCGGCCTCGACGGGCGCCGTCCGGTGGCTCGTCGACCGCTGTGGAGCGCTCGCGGACCGGCGGCGTGCGATCGGGTCGAACCCCGCACGTGCGGCGCTGTCGGTCCTTCTGATCGCACTCTACGTCGGCGGCGTGGGACTCGCGGCGCTGGCCCACGGGTGGCTCCGCGCCACCGAACTCCGCTGACCGGTCGACGCCGGCGCGTTCAACTGAAGAATCGTTCGACGTTCTCGCGCGGATCGAAGCCGGAGCCGGACTCGACGACGACGTCGAAGGGACGATCCGCCGCCACGTCGCGGAGTGCCGCGGCGAGGGCGTCGGCGTCGTCGTTCTCGTGGAGACGGTACGCGTGCGAGCGGGCCGTCTCGTCGACCGGGTAGACGGTGAGTTTCGGCCGACCGAGGTAGCCACCGCGGTGGAGAACTACCCGATCTATCGCCTCGTAGTTCAGCCAGTAGACGGCGTCGGCCTGCAGCAACACCTCGTCGAGGCCGTGGACGTCGTACACGTCCTGCATCGCGCTCGCCTCCCGGCGATGTTTCTTCGTCCCCAGCCCGAACATGGGCGTGATGTAACTGTACTCGGCGATGTGGAGGCCGTCGTTCGCGAAGAACAGGTCGGCGAGGCGCAGGGGGAACGAGCCGGCCATCCCGAAGTGAACGTGCAGTTCGGTCTCGATGTCGGTCGACGGCAGGTCCTCGAACTGTTCGGGGTCGACCTCCTCGGCATCAGACGCCATCCGCACCCTCCGTGCGGTAACCCATGTAGGCGAACAGGAACGCGCCGAGAATAAAGAGAGCACCGGTGAAGACACTGATCTCCATGATCGCGTAGACGCCGACGGCGAGACCGACGACGGCGGTTGCGACGGAGGCGCGCAGGCGCAGCGAGTACGACTCCGTCGACTCGCCGGTGCGCTCGTCGATGTGGCCCTGACCGACCCGCCGTTCGGCGATGTACGTGACGATCATCACGGAGAGGCTCGCGACGACGATGGCGGTTCGCGCACCCGGTGACAGCTCCGTTCCGTACGCCCGCTGGAGGGCGAGCGGAATCCCGATGGCGATCAGGCCACCGAGATAAACGAAGAGCCGGTAGGTGACCAGAAACCGGAAGAGGGTCCCGAAAGCGTGGTCCGGCGACTGCGTTTGGGATGCCATACCGTCCCGTTGACGATGCCGATAGATAAAAACGGTTGGTCGGAAGTCGGCGTTACGACAGGAAGCCCCGGGCCGTGTCCGAGCCTTCGACGGTTCCCGAGGCGCTCATCTTGGCGGTGGCCGAGCGATACATCGTGTAGATCTGTACGACGAGGGCGAAGACCCACAGCACGTAGCCGGCCGGACCGCTCCCGACGATACCGACCGTCGTCGAGAACGCCGGGAAGTTGAGCCCGTAGGCTTGCGGCGAGGTGAGCACGCCACCGATCAGCAGAACGGTGAAGTACCCGAAGAAGCCGGTCGCCCACCACATCGCGATGACGCGACTCCAGCCGGGCTGGGTGTGTTCGGGGAGTCGAGTCGTGTTCAGGATGGTGACCAGCGCGTTGTACGGCCACATCATCGCACCGGCGATGGCGGCACCGATGACCAGCAAGATCCACGGCTGCTGGAACTGGGCGACGATGATGAGGATGCCCCACAGAGTGAACAGGGTAAGGAGGCCGAGGAAGACCCGCGAGAGGTCCCAGCCGGCCGAGCGCCCGTACCCCTCGAAGATGATGTCCACGCTGTTGCGGACGAAGGCCTCGAGGATGGCGTACTGCGTGCTGAACAGGGCGATGAAGATCACCACGTACATCAACTGCTGTTGGACGGCGCCGAGTTGCGGGATGATCACGTCGAGCCACATGTTGATGGCGCCCTGATCCGTCCCGCTCGCGTACTCGGCGGAGATGGTCATCGCGACAGTCGCGACGACGAGCAGCCCGACGACGAACGTCAGGAAGTGTTCCTGCTGGGTGACTTTCCACCACTGCTTCCAACGGAGGAGATTCTTCTCGGTCGGTTCGAACGTGAAACCACCGTGGACTTCTTCGGGTTCGGCACCGCGAAGGGGATTCTTGATACGTCCCTGATAGGTACCCATACCGTACCCCTTCTCACGGGCCCAGATGCCCTGTGCGAGGTTGATGTATCCGCCGGCACCCGCGTACGCGAGGCCGCCGAGGAACGTCGCGATGTCCATATCCGGCGGGAGCGCACCGAAGTTGACGGCACCGCCGGGCACGTTCGCGAACTGGCCGACCGAGCCGGCGATGAACGCCAGGATCACGGCGCCGAAGATGGCGATGAACATCATCGCCAGTTGGGTCTTCTCGATGGCGTTGTACAGAATCGGGCCAGCCTGGTAGCTGAGCCAGATGAGGACCATCGTCGCGACGCCGATGATGGCCCAGTCCTCACGCGGGACGACGCCGGTCCAGACGGCGAACACTTCCGATGCGCCGGCCGCCCAGCCGGGCCACCCGACGTGGAAGAAGCCAGCAACGAGGAAGAACCACGGCCAGAAGCTGTTCATCCGGTCGAACGCTCGGAAGATACTCTCCCCGGTAGCGAGCGTCCAGCGCTGGATCTCGGTGTTGATGAAGAACTGGGTGATCACCCCGACCCAGAAGGCCCAGTACAGGCCCCAGCCGTTCTGGGCGACGAGGGTCGGCCAGAACATCGTCTCGCCGCTCCCGAGCGACGCACCGAGCATGATGGCGCTCGGTCCGACGAGGTGGGATACCTTCGGGACTTTCGGCATGTCGTATTTTCGGAAGCCCCACTTGCCGTCGGTACTCGGATACTCGCTCGTCTCCGGAGCGACCTCGAGTGATTCGTAGTCGACGTCACGATACACCGTCGCACGATACTGCTCACCGACCTCGGCGGTCGTGTGAACATCGTCCTCCGTCAGACCACCGTCGGTTTCGACTCGTGTTTCGTCGTGGTTATCTGTCATTGTCTCCCCTGGTTGGATGGGATCATACTTCGTGGGTCATGCTACCATCGTCTGTGCGATCCATGTTACCCAGGATTGTCATATCATAAATAATCATCGATGCATGACAGTGATAGTATGATTCGGCTCGGCTAATCCGACGGGACAGCGACTAAACGGCACTTGCGAGACTCTCGGACTCGTGCGAAAATAAAAGCGGACCGGTGTTGATATATCAGTCTTCAGTGATTCGAACGGTCGCACCGGCACCGCTCGGCAGGTCCGAGAGGGGGGTAGTGTCGGCCAGACGTGCCACGACGTTCACGGGCGAGGCCGCCCGTGGAGTCGAGTCGGTACTCGCCGGCGTCGGTCCCCAGAACAGACAGAGGGCCGACCCCTGTGGCCAGTAAGCGATCGTTCCGGGGTCGACTGCCGCCCGGGGAGCCTCAGCGTCGACGTCGACCGGCACGCGGAAGTAGAGCTCGTCACCCCAGCGGGTGGCTTCGCCCTCGACCGGGAGGGAGTCGACGAGCGCCCGCCGAGTCTCCGGACTCTCGTCGACCCACGTGGCGTCGATTGTCGTGCCGTCGACCGTGACGGTGAAGTCTCCCTCGCTCATCACAGCGCGTCCGCGAGTTTCTCCACCGGGTGTGGCGGATGTTCGTCGTACTCCTCACCGAGCTGCGACCGACAGGACGCACCGGGTGCGGTCACCTCGTCGCCCGGACTCTCGTCGACCTCTTCGAACAGCATGCTGCCGATGGCCTGAGAGATGTCGTAGTGCTCCTCGTGGTATCCGAAGGAACCGGCCATCCCACAGCAGGTCGTGTTGAGCGGGTCGACGTCGTATCCCGCACCCTGCAGGACGCCGAGGGCGTGGTGGTCCTTGTTCGTCGCCTTCTGGTTGCAGTGGCCGTGGTAGGACAGCGACCGTCGCGGGGTCGAGAAGTCCACCGTGTCGGTCAGTCCGGTCACGTCTGCGTACTCCATGATGCCGTAGGCGGCGTCGGAGACGGCCTCGACGGCCGGGCCGGAGAGCAGATCGCGGTACTCGTCCTGGAACATGACCGCGTCCGAGGGCTCGATGAAGACGACCGACCAGCCGTCGTCGACCGCCCCGCGGAGCGCCGAGACGTTCGCCTCGGCACGCTCGCGGCACAGATCGAGCATCCCCGACGAGAACGCCGCGCGTCCCGAGGGCGCCACGTCCTCCGGAATGCGGACGTACACGTCGGCGGCTTCGAGAACCTCGATGGCCGCCTTTCCGGCTTCGGGGTAGATGTAGTTCGTGTACGTATCCGGGAAGAGCAACACCTGGTCCGTCGCCTCGCTCGGTGCGACCTGACAGCGGCCGCGGCGCTCGAACCAGGCTTCCAAGCTCTCGCTCGCGAAGGTTGGCAGCTCCCGCTCGCGGGAGATACCGAGGGCCTCTTCCATGACCGTGCGCGCGCCGGGAATCTTCGGTGCGATGTTGGAGACGGGGGCGAACATCGAGCCGACCTTCGAGAGCGTGTCGATGTTGGCGAACACGCGTTCGCGCAGGCTGACGCCCTCTTCTTGGTGGTACTGGTGTTTGACCTCCGTCTTCAGCTTCGCCATGTCGACGCCGGTCGGGCAGTCGCTCTTACAACCCTTACAGCCGACACAGAGATCCATGACCTCCTCCTGGAAGCGGTCGGAGTAGATTTCGTCCTCGTCGAGTTCGCCGCTGATCGCCGCGCGGAGCATGTTCGCACGGCCACGCGTCGTCTGGATCTCCTCCTCGGACGCACGGTAGGTCGGACACATCACCTCGGAGTCCGTCTGGCGGCAGGTCCCACAACCGTTACACAGTTCGACGAGGTGGGAGAAGCCGCCCTCGTCCTCGAAGTCGAGGGACGTCTGCGGCTCGACGGACTGGTAATCGACGCCGTAGCGGAGATTCTCCCGCATGTCGGCGCCGACGCCACGCTCGGAGTCCGGCCCGATATCCTCGGGGCCGTCGCGGTAGACGACGTTGCCCGGGTGCATGTGCCAGTCGGGATCGAACGCCGTCTTCAGCTCCTTGAACGCCGTCCAGAGCTCCTCTCCGTACATTTTGGGGTTGAACTCCGTTCGGGCCATCCCGTCGCCGTGTTCACCCGAGAACGAGCCGTAGTGTTCGAGCACCAAGTCCGTCACGTCCTCGGTGATCGAGTGCATCTTCTCGATTCCCTCCCCGTCTTTGAGATTGAGGATGGGGCGGATGTGGAGCGTCCCACTGCCGGCGTGTGCGAAGTAGGCCGCGGAGGTGCCGTGGTCCTCCAGCACCTCTTCGAACTCGAAGACGTACTCGGAGAGTTCCTCCGGCGGCACCGTCGCGTCCTCGATGAACGGGTACGGTTTGGGGTCGCCTTTCATCCCCATCAGCAGGGGAATCGCGGCCTTGCGAAGCTTCCAGATGTCGGCCTGATCCTCGTCGGTGTAGGCCTCGATGGAGTGGAAGGCGTCGCCGTTCTCGACGAAGTAGTCGTTCGTCTCCTCGATGGCCTCGTGGAAGTCGTCGACGAGTTCCGAGTCGAACTCCAGCATCAGCGCCGCCTTCGTCCCCTCGGGGATCATCTCGACGTACTGGGCGTACTCGGTCGAGTCGGCGGCGAGTTGGAACACCTCGTCGTCCATGAGCTCTACCGCTCCCACGTCGAACTGGAGGGCCTCCGGGACGGCCTCCATCGTCTCGACCAGGTCGTCGAAACAGTAGAGGACGAGCGCCGTCTCCTCGGGCAGCGTGACGAGCGACACCTCGGCCTCGACGATGACGCCGAGGGTCCCCTCCGCACCGACGAAGAGCTTCGAGAGGTTGATTACCTCCTCGCCGTCCTCGTTCTCGTAGATGACCTTCTGGAGGTTGTAACCCGACACCGAGCGCTTGAGGTCGGGGTACTTCTCCTCGATTTCTGCCTCGTGTTCCTCGACCAGTCGGCGAACCGTCTCGTAGATGTTGGCTTCCAGCCCGTCACCGGAAACCTTCTCGTCCCACTCGTCGCTGTCGAGGACGATTTCCTCGGTGTGGATCAGCGAGCCGTCTGCGAGCACCACGTCGAGTTCCTCGGTGTACGCGTCGGTGATGCCGTAGCGAACCGAGTGTGCGCCCGTGGAGTTGTTGCCGATGCCACCCACGATGGTCGACCGGTTCGAGGACGCCGGGTCGGGGGCGAACTTGAGGCCGTACTGTTCGAGGTGGTTGTCGAGGTGGTCCTGCACGACGCCGGGCTGGACGACCGCTCGCTGGCCGTCCGGATCGACGTCGACGATGTCGTCCATGTAGCGCGTGAAGTCGACGACGACACAGCCCGGCCCGACGGTCTGGCCGCCGAGCGAGGATCCCGTCCCGCGCGGCAGGATCGGCACGCCGTGGTCGGCGGCCGTCGCCACGGTGTGCTGCACGTCGTCGACCGACCGGGGCAACACGACACCAGCCGGCTTCGCCTGATAGATGCTCCCGTCGGTAGCGTAGAGCACCTGCGCGTACTCGTCGAAGGAAACGTCCCCCTGCACACCCTCACGTAGATCCTCGGCCAGCGCCCGGTACTCCTCGGCGTCTGGATGGTCGTGTCCCAGTGAGTCCGCCGAGGTCTCTAATCCCGTTGATCGTTCATCAATGGCCATGCCTCTCACACCGAACTGACCCGATTTAACTCCTACGCTACTGGGCTAGAAGCTACTCGCCGCCGTCCGGGATTTTACACGAACAATTGGACCAAATAGTTGCCGGTACCCATAACAATCCGCACGAACGTTCACCCAAGAAACACCGCGACCGACGCACGGCTTCGGGGTGGTCGAGCCGAACGGTGACGGGCCGGATTCGCGCCGTCGCCGACACCGCCCACAGCGACTCCCGGGGCCGGTCGGTCGGCCAGTCGCCTACAGATACGACTTGTCGATGCCGGCACCGATGGTGTAGTTCGGGTCGACCATGTTGCCGAGACGGACGTGGCCCACCTGGGTCAGGAGCATGTACGCCTCCATCTCGTCGAAGCCGTAGTCGTCGGCCATCCACGCCACGAGGTCGGCGTACGCCGCGCGTGCGGCGTCCTCCATCGGGCGGACGCTCCCGATGCTCATGATGAAGTCCTCGGACTCCAGTCGGGGCCACTCGAGTTCCCAGTCCTCGATAAGATCGACCGTGATGGTCGTCGTGGTGGGATGTTCGAGGGCGACCCCACAGAGTTCACCGTCCCCCTGGGCGGCGTGACAGTCACCGAGGTAGACGTACCCACCGTCGACCTCCACCGGGAGGTAGATAGTGTTCCCGGGGCACACGTCCGGGAGGTCCATGTTGCCGCCGTGTTTGAACGGCGTCAGGGCATTGACCGAGTCGATCTTCGGCGACGTGCTGATCGTTCCGACGAAGGGCTCGTACGGGATGGTGATGTCGTCGTTCCAGACGGTCCCCTCCGTGGTGACCTCGAGTTTCTTGACGATTTCCGGCAGCGGGTCGTGAAGCATCGCCGTCCGATCCGTCGCGGAGAGCCCCCCGAAGTGAGGAACCGTACAGGTCGTCCCGCGGGGCTGTGGTCCCCGCGGTTCGATGTGTTCGATGGTGATCGCCAGCGCGTCGCCCGGCTCGGCCCCCTCGACGTAGATGGGGCCGTTCTGCGGGTTGAGGTAGTCGCCGAGTACTTCACTGGGCAGGTCGTCCTCCGTCTCGATGGCGCCCTCGAAGGCGTCTTCGGTCTCGACTTCGACGGTGTCTCCCGGCTCGATTTCGAGTACCGGGTCGAAGTAGGGACCGACCGTGTAGTGGAAGCCGTCCTGTGTCTCTTCCGTGAGCTGATGTGTCGTCACGATGATCGGCCGTACGTCCTGGTGCCAGACAGATAATTCTTTTTGATATTCTGTAAATAAGTCCACATATATCCAAATAATAGCCAATTTGATCGATATTAACAGCATTCGAGTCATTCAGGCTCGATTATGTGCGATCCCCCAACTAGTCGGGACTACTTTTCTGAGATGTAAACTACTGACATCGAGAAACGGCAAATTATTTTCAGCAAGGGCCATCGTTTGCGGCTATTCTTATGTATATATTTAATTATAATCGTCCTGTTTTCGAATGATCGAAATAAATGCCAAATATCTTCCCATTATGCAAAGCTATTAATTACCCCGCTACTGTGGGGCTATTCGTGTCTAGATCAAACGAAAGCGGCACGAACCGGGTTGTGTCTGAACGATCGTCGTCCCGATCGACGCGCCGGAGATTTTTGAAGGCTTCCGGTGCGGCCGGCACCATCGCACTCACCGCGGGCTGTTCGGGGATCACCGGTGGCGGCAGCGGGTCGGATACCCTCAAGATGGGCGTACTGGAGGACCAGTCGGGCAACTTCGCGCTGACGGGCATCCAGAAGCACAACGCCCAGCGGCTAGCCGTCGAGGAGATAAACGCCGACGGTGGCATCAACGGGCAGGAGATAGAGCTGATCGATCCCGACCCACAGTCGGACAACCAACGCTACCAGGAACTGGCGCGGCGGCTCATCAACCGTGACAACGTCGACGTGCTGTTCGGCGGCTTCGCGAGTAGTTCCCGGGAGGCCATCCGACCCATCGTCGACGAGAACGAACAGCTGTACTTCTACACCAACCAGTACGAGGGCGGTGTCTGTGACACCTACACCTGGTGTACGGGTGCGGTCCCGGAACAGCAGATTTCAACGACGATGGAGTTTCTGACCGACGAGTTCGGGAACGACATCTACACCATCGCCGCCGACTACAACTTCGGGCAGATCACCGCCGCTTGGTACCGGAAGATCGCCGACGAAGTCGGTGCGAACATCGTGAACGAGGAGTTCATCCCCCTCGACGTCTCCCAGTTCGGCTCCACCATCAACCGCATCCAAGAGGCGGACCCGGACCTGCTGGTGACGCTTCTGGTTGGATCGAACCACGCCTCGTTCTACGATCAAAAGAACGCCGCCGGCCTCGACGTTCCCATGTCCACGACGGTCAACATGGCACAGGGGTACGAACACCTGCGGTTCGACCCGCCGGCACTCGCCAACATGTACGTCGGCGTCAACTACATGCAGGAGATTCCTACCGACCAGAACCGGAGCTTCGTCGACCGGTTCTACGAGCGGTTCCCGGACGCCGAGTACGTCGGACAGATGGCCCAGAACTCCTACTTCACGACGTACCTGTACAAGCAGGCCGTCGAGCGGGCGGGGACGACCGATCAAGAGGAGGTGCTGGCGACGCTCGACGAGGAACCGATCACGGTCGAGGCTCCCGAAGGAACGGTGACCACCGACCCCCAGACCCACCACGTCACCCACCAGATTCGGCTGGCCCGCGCCGACGAGGACCACGAAATCTCGTTCCAGAATCAGCAGGCCGTCGAACCCTACTGGCTGCGCGAGACGCCGTACCCGGGCTGTGACCTCACGGAGACCATCGGCGCCAGCGAGGACGAAGAGATGACCCAGTACGAGCCCGAAGGAGTCTAATCGGGCACGATGGCAGCGATACTCCCACAACTGCTCAATCTCGTCCTCCAGTTCGTGGACAGCTTCGGCTTTCTCATCCTGGCGGCTATCGGTCTGGCGGTCATCTTCGGAATGATGGGCGTCATCAACCTGGCCCACGGGGAGTTCATCACCGTCGGTGCCTACGGCACGGCGCTCAGTTACCACGCCGGACTGCCACTCGTGGCCGCGATGGTCGTCGGTGTCGTCACCACCACCGTCTTCGGCCTCATCCTCGAGTTCACCATCATCCGACGACTGTACGGACGCCTGCTCGACTCGATGGTCGCCACTTGGGGAATCAGCATCATCATGATCCAGGGGTTGCGCATCGTGTTCGGATCCTCGCTGGACAGCATCGGCACCCCACTCGGGAGCGTCCGATACGGCACGTTCTCCTACTCGAGTTACCGCCTCGTGCTGGCGGGAGCCAGCCTCGCGATACTCGGCGTCCTCTACTGGATGTTCACCGCGACCGAGTTCGGAACGCGCGCCCGCGCGACGATTCAGGACGAGGAGATGAGCCGTGCGCTCGGCGTCGACACCAACCGGATGTACCTGCTGACGTTCGGCATCGGGTCGGCGCTTGCGGGGCTGACCGGTGCGCTGTACGCTCCGACGATGACCCTCGTCCCTGGCATGGGGTCGACGTTCCTCGTCGAGGCGTTCGTCACCGTCGTCGTCGGCGGCGCGTCGGTGCTCGTCGGGACGACCGGAGCCGGCGTGTTCCTCGGTGCGATCAACGCCCTGTTCTCCAACCTCTTCGGGACGTTCGCGGGGCGGATGGCACTGCTCATAACGACCATCCTGATCATTCGGATCCTCCCGCAGGGTATCACCGGATTGCTGAACCGGGTCCGGGGGGAGGAGGCCTGAGATGGCGGGTGAAACCACCACGGGCGTCGAGCCGTCGACGGCCGACACACCCGAGGGTCCGATCGCCAGGATCCGAAACGCCCTCGAGGGGCCGAACACGCTCGGCAACAGCCGCGCGTTCTGGGTCGCCTTCGTGGCTCTCGTCGGCTTCCTGTTCGTGTACCCGGCACTCCGGACGACGTACTACGTCTCCAACACTGCGTTCCTGCTGGCATCGGCGTTCCTCGGCCTGAGCCTCGGGCTCGTCTGGGGCTACGCCGGCATCTTCAGCTTCGGCCAGGTGGCGTTCTACGGCGTCGCTGGCTACACCTTCGGTGTCGTCAGCATCAACATCACCGGCCCGCTCGGCACCGTCGCCGGGATGGCCGTCGCCGTCTTCGTCGCCGCCGCCTTCGCGTTCCTCATCGGCTACTTCATGTTCTACGGGGGCGTAAGCGACGTGTACGTCGCAATCATCACGCTGGCGGTCACCCTCGTGTTGAACACCTTCATGGGACAGACCGCGGGCGACGAGTGGGCCATCGGGGCGGCGCGCCTCGGCGGATTCAACGGCATGACCGAGATTCCAAGCCTCGCGCTCGGCGTCGGCGGGACCGCCGTCAGAATCGCCGACGTGCCGTACTACTACTTCGTCGTCGGGACGCTCCTCCTGACGTATCTCGGCCTGCGCGTCCTGGTCAACAGCGACATCGGGTACGTGATGGTCGGCATCCGCGAGAACGAGGAACGGACCGAACTGTTCGGCTACGACACCCAGCGAGTCAAGCTGGGCACGTTCACGCTCGGGGGAGCGCTGGCCGGCTTCGGCGGCGTCGTCTACGCCTCCTGGGGGAACTATATCGACCCCAGCGTGTTCGGGCTGACCTTCGCCGCACTACCCATCATCTGGGTGGCGACCGGCGGTCGTAAGTGGCTCAGCGGCGCGGTAATCGGCACATACGTCGTCAGTTTCATCTCCCAGAAACTGTCCGTCTTCGGTGGCGGGTTCTCACAGGTCATCCTCGGGGGGCTACTACTGGTCGTCATCCTCGGCCTGCCCGAGGGGTTCGTCCCGCAGATTCACGCACGACTCCCCTGGTTGCTGGACCGGCTTCCGAACGGGGGTGACTCGTCGTGACGACGAGCGAGACGACCACGAACGCCGACGCCACCGGCGAGGCGTTGCTCCGGACGGAGGGCCTGACCAAGCAATTCGGCGGCCTCGTCGCCGTCGACGACGTGACCCTGCGCGTCGAGAGCGGCGAAATTCGGTGTCTCATCGGTCCGAACGGTGCCGGCAAGAGCACCCTGCTGAAGCTCCTCGTCGGCCAGCTCTCCCCGTCGGCAGGACAGGTGTTCTACCGGGGAGAGGACATCACCGATCTCTCACAGCACGACCGGGCTCGAAACGGAATGAGCATGAAGTTCCAGGTGCCCGCGGTGTACGGCGACCTGAGCGTCCGGCAGAACGTCCACATTCCGCTCCAGCGGGAGGTCGACCACAACATCGACGCCGAAATCGACAGCACGCTGGAGTCGTTCGGGCTCTTGGACGAGGCCGGCACCCGCGCGGACGACCTGGCCCACGGCCAGCAGCAGTGGCTCGAAATCGCGATGGCGTCGGCGCTCGATCCCGACTTGCTCCTGCTCGACGAGCCCGCGGCTGGCATGTCGGTGCAGGAGACCGAGCGGACGGCGGACTACGTCCATCGGCTGAACGACCAAGGCGTGACGCTGTTGGTCATCGAACACGACATCGACTTCGTCCGGGCTATCGCCCAGTCGGTGACCGTGCTCCACCAAGGCGAGGTGTTCGCCGAAGGGACCATCGACGAAATCGAGGACGATCCGGACGTCCGCCGCATCTACCTCGGGGAGGGACACTGATGAGCGACACCATACTCACGTTCGACGGTGTCCACGTCTCCTACGGCACCACGCCCATCCTCCGCGACATCGACCTCCGGGTCGAGGAGGGTGAAACGGTCGGCATCATGGGCCGCAACGGCGTCGGCAAGACCACGCTGATGAAGACGGTCATCGGTCTGCTGTCCCCGAACGAGGGAACCGTCAGCTTCCACGGGGAGGACGTGACCGACCTCCCGGCCAACCGACGGGCCCGTCTCGGTATGGGATACATCCCACAGGGTCGGGACGTGTTCCCGGATCTCACGGTCCACCAGAACGTCCGGATGGGGCTCTCCATCAGCGACCACAAGTCGGAGAAACTCGTCGACCGCGTCTACGAGTACTTCCCCCGACTCGACGAGCGGCGCGAACAGAAGGCGGGGACGATGAGCGGCGGCGAACAGCAGATGCTCGCCATCGGGCGGGCGCTCGCCGGCAACCCCGACCTCCTGTTGCTCGACGAACCCTCGGAGGGCATCCAGCCGTCCATCGTCCAGCAGATAACCGAGGACATCGGCCGCATGGGCGAGGAGTTCGGCGTGACGGTGCTGTTCGTCGAACAGAACCTGCAGGTCGTCCGCGAACTCTCGGAACGGTGTTATGTCGTCGACAACGGACGCATCGAGGCGGAACTCGACAGCACCGACCTCGAGGACACCGACGCCGTCGCCGACTACCTCGCGGTCTGATCCGTTCAGCCATCTTTTTGTCGGCGGCGAGGCGTCTCTCGAACGGAATGAACCTGATTCACGTCTGTCTGAACGTCGCCGACGCGGACGAGTCGATCGAGTTCTACGAACAGTTCGGATTCGAGGAGTCGTGGTCCTTCGAGACGCCCGACGGCGAGACGGAGAACCGCTACGTCGCCGATCCGGACGGCGTCGAGATTCAGCTCTCCGAGACGGCGGGCGAAACCGAGTTCGACCAGGGCACGGCGTGGGACCATCTCGCTCTCGGTGTCGACGACGTGGACGCCGTCTTCGAGGACGTCGATCACTACGGCGTCGTCGAGGAACCGGGCGATCAGCCCGCCGCCGGCGCGCGAACTGCCTTCATCGAGGATCCCGACGGCCACGTCGTCGAACTCGTCGAACCGCTGGAGTGAGGAACGGGGGTCGTGCGCTCACGACTCACACCCGGCGAAACGTCTTTTCCCCGCGGGCTGTCCGTCCCTGCATGAACGACGAGCCGACCCCGAGGCGAGCGACGCGTCGCGGGGTCCTCGCCGGTGGACTGTCCCTGCTCGGTGCGGGATGTCTGGGGTCGAGTCGCGGCGGCAACGGCGGTGGTGGCGAGAGCGACGCCCAGTCGCTCGCGTCCCACCCCGTCGGAACGAATCTGGACGCCCAGCCCACCCTTGGTCCCGCTCCCGGCGAGGCGACGGCCACCATCGTCGCCTTCGAGGACCCCTCCTGTCCTCGGTGTGCCACCTTCGAGCGACAGACGGTCCCGAAGATCCGGTCGGAACTCGTCGCCGCCGGCGACGCGACGTTCGTCGTCCGAACGATCCCCGTCGTCTACCCGTGGGGAGAGCCGGCGATCCACGCGCTCGAAGCCACGTTCGCGCGCGACGCGGACGCGTTCTGGGCGCTCGCCGGCCACTACTTCGACGAACAGGATGCCTTCGGCCCGGACAACGTCCTCGACCGGACCGAATCGTTCCTCGCCGCCGAGGCGGGCGTCGACGCCGCGGACGTCGTCGCCGACGCCGAAAACGAGGCCTACGCCGACGCGGTTGAGGCTGATCGTTCGGCGAGCGAGAGCGCGGACGTGAGCGGTACGCCGACCGTCTTTCTCTTCCGCGACGGGGCGTACCGTACCCGGGCCACGGGGTCGGTCAGTTTCGACTTCGTGACCGGCGCACTGGATCTGTGAGCATGGCGGTTCGGCTCCCCCTGTGCCGCGACGACTGGCGGCTGATGGGACGGACGACCCGTCTCGTCCTCGGCGTTCCCGTCTACGCCCTCGTCGCCCTCGTCGCCGCCACCGTCGCCCTCACCGGGTTCGTCCTCTCCCAGAATCTCGCGACCGTCGGTGACGTCCTCGCTGGACGGATTCCCGCCTCGATTCTGCCCGAACTGTTCCCGTTCGTCGGCCTCTCCTACGGTCCGGTGACGGGATCGGTCGTCGTCCTGGTCGCCCTCCTCGTCGGCGTCGACATCGCGCTGGTGACCTACCACGTGCGCGAACACCGACTCTCGGCGGGCGGGAGCAGCGGGAGCCTGCTCGGCGTGCTCCTCGGAACGCTGGGGGCGGGCTGTGCGGCCTGTGGGTCGGCCGTCATCGCCGGCCTCCTGTCGCTTTTCGGCGCGGCGGGGTTGGTGACGCTCCTGCCCCTCGACGGTCTGGAGTTCGCCGCCCTGGCACTGGTGGCACTGGTGCTCTCGATCTACTGGCTGTCGGACGGGATGCGCGGCGGCGAGATTCGCGGTTGTCCGGTAGAAGTGAAAAAATAACGGGAGTCGAAAGAACGAAGACCGATCTAGAGGATGCCGGCGGCCTGCGCCTTGTCGACGATGTCCTGTGCCATCTTGTTGGTGGCCTCGTCGACCATCTGGCCGTCGACGGAGACGGCGCCCTTGCCTTCCTCCATCGCCTCGGCGTAGGCCTCGACGATGCGTTCGGCGCGTTCCGCGACGTCCGGATCGGGGGCGAACACTTCGTTGCCGAGTTCGATCTGGCTCGGGTGGATGGCCCACTTGCCGTCGCAGCCGATCATGTTGGCGCGTTCCGCGGACTCGCGGAAGCCTTCGGGGTCGTCGATGTCGGCGTACGGGCCGTCCATGCAGGGCAGACCGGCACTCTTCGCGGCGGAGTTACACTCCGAGAGCGCGTGGTGCCAGTAGTGGCCGGGGTACTCGGGGAACTGGCCGATGTCCAGTCCGGGCGTCCCCATCGCGGCGGAGTAGTCGCCCGGCCCGAAGATGATCGAACTGAGGCGGTCGGAGGCGTGCGCGATCTCGTGGACGTTGTGCATCCCCTCGCCGTCCTCGATCTGGGGCTCCAGACCGATGCCGCCAACCTCCAGGCCGTTGTTCTCCTCGACCTGCGCGAGGAGGTTCTCGACCGTGTGGATGTCGCTCGGTCCCGCGACCTTCGGGACGATGATGTCGTCGATGTACTCACCGGCACGGCCGACGACTTCGATGATGTCGTCGTACCACCACTTGGTGTCGATGCCGTTCATGCGGAACGACAGGATCTTGTCGGACCAGTCGTGCTCCTGGGCCGCCTCGATGAGCGGTTCTCGGGCGTCGGCCTTCGCGTTCGGCGCCACGGAGTCCTCCAGGTCGAGGAAGACTTCGTCGGCGTCGCTCCGCGAGGCGCTCTCCATGAAGTCGGGGTCGCTAGCCGGCGTCGCAAGCTGCGTGCGCCGGAGTTCTACGTCTTCAGACATTTTTCCACCACCCATAAAAGCCGCTCGCGCCCAGATAAAGATTCCTTAGTCGCCGTATTTTCGCAGTCTGACGAACGGGTTTTCGTCCGTTGTCGAGTGTGCGAATCGACCGTCGACTCCGGCGGCGCGCAGACTGAACGCTTTTAGGCTCGCCGGGTGGAGATACCGACGATGAGCGAGTACGATTACGAGACGCTCGGGCTGGTCGCGGGGCTGGAGATCCACCAGCAACTCGACACCGCGACGAAACTGTTCTGTGCGTGCCCGACCGAGCGTCGGGAACCCGAGGAGGCGACGCGGACCTTTTCACGATATCTCCACCCGACGAAGAGCGAACTCGGCGAACTCGACGACGCCGCGGTGGAGGAGAGCCGTGTCGACCGCGAGTTCGAGTATCTGGCCTTCGACACCACCTGTCTCGTCGAGGAGGACGACGAACCGCCGGGCCGGATCGACGACGAGGCGCTTTCCGTGGCCCTTCAGATCGCCGACCTACTGGACATGACGGCGGTCGATCAGGCCCACGTCATGCGTAAGATCGTCGTCGACGGCTCGAACACCTCCGGCTTCCAGCGAACGGCGCTGGTGGGACAGGACGGTCGGATCGAGACCAGTGAGGGCCCCGTCGGCGTCGAGGACCTCCTCCTCGAAGAGGAGAGCGCCGGTCGGGTCGAAGGGACCGAGGCGGGCGTCCGCTACAGCCTCGATCGCCTGGGTATCCCTCTGGTCGAAATCGGCACCCGTCCCGACATCAGCACGCCCGAACAGGCCCGCGAGGCCGCCGAGCGTATCGGGATGCTCCTCCGCTCTACCGGCGCGGTCAAACGCGGCCTCGGCACCATCCGCCAGGACGTGAACGTCTCCATCGCCGACGGCGCCCGCGTCGAGATCAAGGGCGTCCAGGCGCTCGATCGGATCGACGAAATCGTCCGGCTCGAGGTGCAACGTCAGGTCGAACTCCTCGACATCGCGGCCGAACTCGCCGACCGCGGAGCCTCGGTCGGCGACACGCAGGACGTGACCGGGGTGTTCGAAGACACCGACAGCGGCGTCATCCGGGGTGCCCTGGATTCCGGCGGCCGCGTCACCGCCGTCCCCCTCTACGGCTTCGACGGCCTCGTCGGCCGCGAACTCCAGCCCGACCGTCGGTTCGGCACCGAACTCTCCGATCACGCCAAGCGCCACGGCGCCGGGGGTATCTTCCACACGGACGAACTCCCCGCCTACGGCGTCACCGCCGACGAAGTCGCGGCGCTTCGTGAGGCGGTCGGTGCCGGCCCCGACGACGCCGTCGCCATCGTCGCCGACGACCCCGGGACGGCCGCGTTGGCCATCGACGCCGTCGCCGACCGCGCCCGGACGGGGATCGAAGGCGTCCCCGAGGAGACTCGTGACGCCACTCAGGAGGGAACGACTCGCTACCTCCGCCCCCTGCCCGGTGCGGCGCGGATGTACCCCGAGACGGACGTGCCGCCGGTCGAACTCGATCCGAGCGACGTCGAGCGGCCGGAGCTCCTGACGGAGAAGGTCGAGCGTTATCAGAACGACCACGGCCTCGGCGCCGGCCTGGCCGAACAGGTGGCCTACGGCCGCCGGATGCCCCTGTTCGAGACAGCGGTCGACGCGGGCGTCGACGCCACCTTCGCCGCGGGCGTGCTGGAGGGGACGCTGACCGAACTCCGCCGCGACGACGTCCCGGTCGACCGCCTCACCGACGACCACCTCCTCGGGGTGCTCCGCCTCGTCGAGGACGGCGACCTGGCGAAGGAAGGCGTCGACGAGGTGCTGACGACCCTCGCGAAGGACCCCTCCCTCGACCCCGAGGCTGCCGTCGAGGAGGCCGGACTCTCCGGCGTCTCCGAGAGCGAAGTGCGAGCGGCCGTCGCCGAGGTGGTCGAACGCAACGCCGACCAGGTCGAGAGCGAGGGAATGGGAGCGTTCTCCGCGCTCATGGGCGAGTGTATGGGTGCCCTCCGCGGGAAGGCCGACGGCGAAATCGTTAGCACCGTCCTCCGCGAAGAGATCGGCAAGCGGACCTGAGGACCGGCAACCTTCGATTCCGAACCCAACTTTCTCGAAAACTGTCGATCAGAAACAACAAGCGGCGTGAATCGGCACCCCGTATGTTCAGTCGAGGCGGCGTCGGGGACGACGCGGCGCCACCGACCGACCCAAGCCATGATACTATACACCACACGGGGACGGAGGAATCGGGGCGAATCGCCAGCGACGACCGGCGGACGGACGGAGCGGAGCACCGACACCGAGCGACCGGCCACGGGGGGGAGGTGAGCGCGATGGCGTCCACCGAACTCGACGCCACGACCATCGTCGTCCTGGTGCTCGGTGCCTTGCTCGTCCTGCCGCTCCTGACGATGACACTGTGGGGCGGCGGCACGATGGGCGGCCCGATGGGCGGCCCGATGATGGGCGGCGGTATGTGGGGCGGCGGTACGTGGGGCGGGGAGACGGCGACGGGTTGGGTGTTGATCGCCGGCCTTCTCTCCCGGCTGCTCACCCTCCTCGTTCTGGTCGGCGCCGGATACCTCGGCTATCGCGCGCTGACGGGGCGGGGGGACGGCGCCGATCAGGCCGTCGAGGAACTGCGAATGGCCTACGCTCGTGGCGACCTGACCGACGAGGAGTACGAACGGCGGCGACAGACGCTCGAAGAGGACGAGTGATCAATCGGCCGGGGGAGGGTCGGCCGGGGACACGACGCCCGTGATTTCGAAGCGAGTCCCGCCGGCCGCGCTCTCGGTGATGGTGATCACCCAATCGTGGGCGTCCGCGATTTCCGCCACGATGGACAGCCCGAAGCCGGTTCCCTCGTTCGACGTCGAGAACCCCGACTCGAACACCGCGTCGCGGTCGGCTTCGGGGATGCCCGGCCCGTCGTCCGCGATGTAGAAACCGCCCTCACACTCGCCAACGGTGATCGACACCCCGTTGGCCGCCGTCCCCGCTTCGGTCGAGCCGTGTTCGACGCTGTCGTCGGCTGTGTTCCGACTGCCCGTCGAGCCGTGTTCGACGCTGTCGTCGGCTGTGTTCCGACTGCCCGTCGAGCCGTGTTCGACGCTGTCGTCGGCTGTGTTCCGACTGCCCGTCGAGCCGTGTTCGACGCTGTCGTCGGCTGTGTTCCGACTGCCCGTCGAGCCGTGTTCGACGCTGTCGTCGGCTGTGTTCCGACTGCCCGTCGAGCCGTGTTCGACGCTGTTCCGGAAGAGATTCTCCAGTAGGTGCTGGAGTTGGCTCCGATCCGCACGGATCGACCGCGCCGTCTCGACGTCGATGGCGGTCCCCGTCGTCGAGACGTTGCGCCAGCACTCCCGAACCGTCTCCGCGAGATCCACCGTCTCGAAGTCGCTCACTCGTTCGCCAGCCCGGGCGAGCGTCAGCAGATCCTCGATCAGGTCGCCCATCCGGTCGAGAGCGTGGGCCGTCTCGTCGAGATGGTCGCACTCGGCGTCCCGACGAGCCACTGACAGGTGTCCGGTCGCCACGTTCAGCGGGTTCCGCAGGTCGTGGGACACGACGCTCGTAAACTCGTTCAGCCGATCGTTCCGTCGCTGGAGTTCCCGCTCGTGGTCGCGGCGCTCGGTGATGTCGCGCGCCGACACGATCAGCGAGACGATGGTTCCGGACGCGTCGGTGACCGGCCGGATGGTCCCGTTCACGCTCCGCCGACCGGTCTCGGAGCGGACGTGGGTGGCGTCGTACTCCACGTACTCGCCGTCAGCCGCGCGCTCGATCCACGCCTCGACCTCCGACCGCCTCTCCTCGGGCCACCACGGCGTCTCCGAGAACGGTCGTCCGACCAGATCCTCGTGGTCCGCGTCGACGAACTCCATCGCGGTCCGGTTGGCCTTGCGCAGTCGGCCGTCGGGCGAGAGCACCCCGACGAGCATCTGGGGATCCTCGAAGACGGCCTCGAACTGCCGATCCAGTTTCAGTCGGTTACTCACGTCCCGGACCGAGCAGACGAGTCCGCCCCGGTCCGTGGTCGCGAGGCGGTGGTCCTCGGCGAACGTGCTCCCATCGGCGCGGAGGCCGGTCGTCTCGCCGTGCCACCGCCCCTCCGCTTCGACCCGCGGAAGCACCTCCTCACGGATCCGATCCATCTCGTCGTCGGGGTAGAGCCGTTCCCAGCCCTCGCCGACCAGGTCCTCGGGGTCGTAGCCGTACAGCGCCGCGTAGGCCTCGTTGGCGTAGACGAACTCGCCGTCGTTCAGGATGGCGATGCCTTCCTGTGCCGTCTCGATGGCGTCGAGGTGGTGTCGCCGTTCACGTTCCCTCCGGTATCGTTCGACTGCGTTGTGGATTCGATTCGCCAGAATCGCGTGTTCGTCCGCGTGACCGTCCCTCCGGAGGTAGTCCGTGACGCCCGCGGAGATGGCCTCGCTGGCTACTGCCTCGCTCCCCGCTCCCGTGTACAGCACGAACGGGAGATCAGGTGATCGGTCGCGAACGGCGCGGAGGAACTCGGTACCGGTCCGATCCGACAACTCGTAGTCCGAGACGACACAGTCGATGTCGCGGGCGTCGAGACGAGCGAGTCCCGTCCTGGCGTCGCCCACCGTCTCGACGGTGAACCCCGCCTCGCGTTCGAGAACGGCCGCCGTCGACTCGGCCGCGTCAGCGTCGTCGTCCGCGTACAGCACGCAAATTCCATCGCCGACCGAATCTGCCATTGGCGGCCGATGTCGGCGCCGCCACTAATTCCTTACGTGTGGAGTATCACTCGTGAAATCGACGTCCTGAGTGGCGCCACGTCGTAGAACCGGACGTCCGCCTGCGCCCGCGATTCGTCGGCGTCGGGTGCGGGGCGTCACGCCTGTCGGGGCTCGTACCGTCGGCTGTATCTGGTTCAAGATAGTCGCCACCCCGGAGTGGTGACGGTCTGTATCGACGTACCGCCGGCAGTGTCACCGTCGTCCCGTCGGGAAGCAGAAACGCACTTCACCCCCGCCGCCGACGACCAACCGATGACGGTCTTTCTCGACGATATCGACCGCTGGGACGGCGAATCACACGGGACCTACGCGGTGACCGAGGCAGAAATCGTGGAGTTCGCCGAGCGGTACGACCCGCAGTGGTTCCACACCGATCCAGACCGGGCGGCCGACTCCATCTACGGCGACCTGATCGCCAGCGGCTGGCACACCGCCTCGATGTCGATGCGCCTGTTCGTCGACGGCTTCCTCGAGGAGACGGCGGTCCTCGGCGCGAAGGGACTCGACCACCTCCGCTGGCCCGCGCCGGTCGTCCCCGGCGACGAACTCACCCTCCACTCGACGGTCCACGGCGTCGACGAGTCGGACGGCACCGACGACTACGGTGTCGTTCGCTGGGGTGTCGAGACGACGGCCGGCGAGAAGACGGTGCTCGCACTCGAGGCGCTGGTACTGGTCAAACGAGCGTGAGTGCCGGGCTCCGGCTGCGTGGCTCACCCGCCCCCGTTCGCGCCCCCAACTACCACCGGTCGGGTTCGTCGTACTCCACGAGGAGTTCCTGGCGGTGGTTCAACTGGCCGGTGGCACGGCGCAACACGCCGAGAAGGGTGTGTATCTCCCGGTCCGTCGGGTGGGCGCGCCCCACCAGCCGCCGCACCAGTCGCCGCGTTTTGTCCCGTTTGACCGCCTTGTAGCCGCTGGCGTCGAGGAACTCCGCGACGAAGTCGTGGAAGCGTTCGACGTCGTCCTCGTCGGCCCGTTCGCGCTCCACGTCCGGAAGTTGTGTCTCCTCGACGGTCAGGTCGCGCAGTTCG
The DNA here is from genome assembly GCF_045690335.1 of Haloplanus litoreus. Lineage (GTDB taxonomy): Archaea > Halobacteriota > Halobacteria > Halobacteriales > Haloferacaceae > Haloplanus > Haloplanus litoreus. Next base: position 2,348,712 of record NZ_CP147874.1, read on the forward strand.
TAGAGCAGGATGGTCGCCGCCTGCCCGAGGTTCAACACGGGATAGTCCGCGCTCGCGGGGATGGAACACACCTCGTCGAGTCGGCCGAGTTCCTCGTTGTCGAGGCCACGCCCCTCCCGGCCGAACACCAACGCGGTCGGCGCGTCGACCGTCGCCAGGCTCTCGGCGAGTTCCCGCGGCGTCTTGAACGGGAAGCGCACGTGTCGACGGCTGTCCTCGCCGGTGATCGCCGTACAGCCGACGGTGTGGTAGTTCGCCACGACCTCGTCGAAAGTCACCTCGTCGGCGTTCGGGAGGACGTCCTCGCGGGCGTGACCGGCGAAGCCGTAGGCCTCGCCGTCGGGGTCGAGTTTCGGCGGATTCACCAGTTTCAGATCCGTCAGCCCAAAGTTCTTCATCGCGCGGGCGATGGTCCCGACGTTACCCGGAGTCTCGGCGTCGACGACGACGACGACCGGTCGCTGCGCGCTCATCGGGACGGGTAGTCGGTGCCGAGGTCGACGTCGTCGAGGTCGAGGTCGGCAGTGTCCTCGTCGTCGTCCTCCTCCTCGTATCCCTCGTGCAGGTCGATCCGCCGACCCTCGAAGTCCTCGTTGAGACGGCGGTGGATCTCCTCCGGATCGGGCGGCGAGGGGAGGTCCGCACGGCCAGTCTCGACGTGTTCGAGCCCCCCGTAACCGTCGGGGGCGCGGCCGCCGGCGTGGAACCACTCGTGGAACTCGTCGCGGAACGTCGCCTCGCCGCGGTGGGCCTTCCCCCCCGCTTCGCGATACCAGTAGAGGAAGTCGGCCTCGTGTGGCTCACAGAGCAGGACCTCCTCGCCGGGTTCGCCGTAGACGATGGCGGCGGAAGAACACTGCTTTAGCTCCGACTCGCCGTGAACCAGGTAACAGGCGTCACAGGGCTGGTCGACGAGATACGTGAGCCGAACGAGGCGCTCCCTCGGCTCCGGAGGGATCTCGTCGAGGGGCTTGAACTCCCCCTCGTCGGTGAACACGTCGGACTCCTCGAAGCGCCAGCCGCGAAGCCCGATACTGACCTTTGCCATCGTTCGGAGGTAGCGGACGGGCGAATAAAAAGAGCGTGTCTTCGATAGCCCACCGGTCCGCATATGGTGGTCGGGTCCCGAAGGATGCCCATGCGAAACGTGGACGCCGCGGGCCTCGGCATCGGCGACGACTACCCGCCCCGACTCATGGGGGTGTTGAACGTCAGCGAGGAATCCCCCTACGAGCCGAGCGTCTTCGACGACCCCGGCGAGGCGGCCGCGTACGTCGACGCGGAGTTGATCGGCGAGGGCGCCGACATCGTCGACGTGGGTCTCGAATCCGCGAACAAGCGCTTCGAAGTGCTCTCGGCGACGGAGGAACTCGACCGCCTCGACACCGCGGTGCAGGCCATGGAGAGCGTCTCCGGCGACGCCATCTTCTCCATCGAGACGCGCTATCACGAAGTCGCCGCCGCGGCCCTCGACGCCGGCTTCGACATGGTGAACGACATCTGCGGCTTCGCCGACCCCGAGATGCCGCGGATCTGTGCGGACCGTGACGTGGCGGTCGTGAAGATGGCCAGTCCACCGGATCTGACCCGCCCCGGCGCCGTCGAGGCGGTCGACGACATCTACGACGCGCTACAGCGCGAGGGACTCACCGACAAGACCATCGTCGACCCCGCGTTCGGCGGGTGGAGCGAGGCGAAGACGCTCGAAGACGACCGCGAGACCTTCCACCGCCTCCGGGAGTTCCGCGCCCTCGACCGCCCCATCCTCGTCTCGATCAACCGCAAGAACTTCCTGCGTGACCTCGCCGGGCGGCCGACGGAGGAGGCCCTGCCCGTGAGCCTCGCCGCCACCGCGATGGCCGTCGAACGCGGCGCGCACGTGATCCGCACCCACGACGTGGCCGAGACGCGCGATGCCGCCCTCGTCGGCGACGCCTTCGCCCGTGACCGACTGCGCGAGAGCGACGGCGACGTGACCGTCGAACAACTCGACGTGACGACTACCCGGGAGATGGGCCGCCACCTCGACGGCGTCGGCGGGGACAGGTCGGCCGTCAGCCGTGGCGTCACCCGCGTGTTCGAACTCGCCGGTCTCTCGCCGACGGAGCGCGAAACGCTCCTGGACGCCGCCCGGGGGACGCCCGTGACCGTCGCGGGCGGGGAGACCGATCGACGACTGGTTGCGGGGACACCGGTCGACCTGTCCGCCCTCGCCGAGGCCGCTACCGGGCGGTCAGACGCACTCGACCGCGCACTCGCCGCCATCGAATCGGTCGACGACTAAGAGAAAGCTTATGCCAAACGCTTCGAAAACGCAGGCGTGGAAGCCGGGGCGACACACGGGTAGGGGTACTTGGTGTCGTTCCGGCTACTGTGACCTTATTGTATAATGGACTACCAGACGTGGGTTTCCGTCTACGAGCGTATCCTCGCGGACTTCGGCTACTCACGCGTGGCCGACGAACGGGCACGGGACACGCTCGCGACGCTCGTCGACCCCTTCGACGAGTCGCGTTTCGACCCCGTGGCGGGTGCGACCGTCGCCGTCGCCGGTGCGGGACCGTCGCTCGCCGACGAGACGGGCGTCGCGGCCGACGCCGACCTCGTGTTCGCCGCCTCCACCGCCGCGAAGACGCTCCGCGACGCCGGCGTCGACGTGGACCTGATGGTGACCGACCTCGACAAGACGCCCGCCACCGCCCGTACCCTGACCCGCGAGCACGTCCCCGTCGCCGTCCACGCCCACGGCGACAACGTCCCCGCGGTGGAGGAGTGGGTCCCCCGACTCGACGGCGAACACGTCCTCCCGACGACACAGGCCGAACCCCGCGGGCCGGTGGCGAACTACGGCGGCTTCACCGACGGCGACCGGGCCGCCTTCCTCGCCGATGCCTTCGGCGCCGCGAGCCTGCGGTTCTCGGGCTGGGACTTCGACGATCCGTCCGTCGACGCGACGAAACGCAAAAAACTGGGCTGGGCCGAGCGATTGCTCGAATGGCTCGAACGCCGTCGTGGCGAGCGGTTCGCCGTCCTCGACGGCCGACGTGACGATATCGCGCCGCTCTGAGTTCAGGCCGACGTGTCGCCACCGGAGTCACTGCCGCCGTCGCTCCCGCCCGAATCACTTCCGCCGTCGCTCCCGCCCGAATCACTTCCGCCGTCACTGCCGCCGTCGCTCCCGCCCGAATCACTTCCGCCGTCGCTCCCGCCCGAATCACTTCCGCCGTCACTGCCACCGTCGCTCCCGCCCGAATCACTGCCACCGTCGCTACTAGTCGAATCGCTACCCGAGTCGCTGCCGCCCTCACTGCCGTTCGAATCGCTACTGCTGTCGCTACCGCCCGCGTCGCGTCCGCTATCGCCACCGTCCGAGCTATCGGCGTCCGACTCGCCGCTCGAATCGCCAGCGTCCGACCCCCCGTCCGCACCGCCACTATCGGAGCTACTGGCATCCGACCCGCTACCCGAACCGTCGGCCGATCCGCTATCCGAATCACTCGCGTCGGCGCCGTGGGAGTCCGATCCGTCAGGGCCGGTGCCGTCGGCGTCGTCGGAGTCCGACCCGTCGGCCCCGCTATCCGAGGCGTCGCCGGACGTATCGTCCGGGCGGTCGGTAGCACCGGTGCCCGCACCCGAGGCGTCGCCGGTGTCGTCCGGTCCGTCCGCGGTGTCGTCGTCCGTCGGTGCGGCGACGCCGTCGTCGGCGTCGGGTCCGGTCTCGTCGGCACCGTCACCGCCGTTCGGATCCGTGGACGCGTCGCGCTCGTCGGTGTCACCGTCGGCGCCGGGCCGGGATGCGGCGGGTGCGCTCCTCGGCCCGGGAGCCGAACCGCCGCTGGCGAGCGACGTCCCGGCGAGGCCGGGGCCGGGGCCGCCACCGCCGGACGCGTTGGCGCCGGAATCGACCGCGGGGGGTTCGACCCGTGGTTCGATCACGGGGAGGCCGGAGACGTCGACGGCGGCGTCGACACCGCCGGTGTCGCTGAACACCGCGAGCGTGTAACCGCCGCCGAGCGTCGCGGCGAACACGACACAGGACACCGCGAACAGGGGTAGGATCGCCCGCCCGGTCGCGGCGGTCACGGACGATCACCCCCGTCAGGGGTGAGCGCCCGGGCCGGTTCGTCCTCCGTCGGCGTGGGTGCGGCTGGAGGCGTCGGACCGTAGACGGGCCCCTCGGTGCCCGCATCGACAGTTCGGTCCTCGACGTCGGTGCCGTCGGTCGTCCCGTCGTCCGTGGCGGTCGCCACCACGTCGGGAGTCTCCTCGGCCGCGGCCGGAATCGTACAGGAGTAGGTCACGGTACCGTCGAAGACCACGTAGCGGTCGGCGTCCGCACGCAGAAGCGGACGCCCGACGGCGTCGGCGATGCGCCCCAGATCGGCGGGGGTCCCCACCACGACGCTGGGACCGGCCGTCGTGCCGGGGTCGACGCTAACCTCGGGGGCGGTGACGGGAGGACCGTCGTCGGCCACGACCGGCGCGGGCGGCACGAACGAGCGCAGACCGACCACGAGGGCGAACCCCGCGCCCACGGCGACGGCGATACCCACGGTGACTCCGGAGGGACGCGTGTATGCCGCGTAACCGGCGTAGACCGCGAAGATCCCGAGGACGGCGCTGGAGAGCGTCAGATCGGCGGGCGTGAACGTGAGCCGATCGTCCGGTGTTCCGCCGGTCGAAGACGTGTCGGCGCGGCCGCTCGCGGGCGGGACGGTCACGCCGTCGCCGTCCCCGTCGTCGCCGTCGACTTCCGACACCGCTGGCTCGGGCGTTCGGCCGGACCGGAGCAAGTCGGCAACCTCCGAGGCGATCAACAGGCCGAGTGGGAGCACGACGAGGGCGACGAACCCGGTCGGGGTGTCGACGAACTGGATCACGTGCCCGATGAGGGGGATGGTGAACAGCACCCGACCGACCAGACGGTCCGGCGTCACCGGCGTCAGGTCGGCGTCCTCGTTGGCGTCACCTTTGGTGGCGAACGAGGGGGTGCCGTCCGCGGCCCGTTCGATGTCGATGACGCGGTGAGTCACCGGCACCGTCGCGCCGGCCTGCTGTTCGAAGACGATCACGTCGTCGACCTCGACCAGGCGGGCCGGCACGTCGTCGACGATGACGACGTCGCCGGGCGCGATGGCCGGTGTCATACTCGCGGTCAGGACGATGTAACTCGCCTCGGCGCCGACGGTGCCCGGCACCGCGTAGACGACGAAGGGGGCGATCAACGCCAGGAGGCCGACGGCGAGCAACGCTCGGCCGACCGTCCGGCTTCGGGGATGGGTAGTGAGGTTCATTCGGTGTCTCCGGTTGGGGGAACGCGCCCCCGGTCGTCTCGGGCCGGACTCCCCGCGGGGGAACCGGCCGGTTCGGTCGCCTCGTCGTCCACGTCCGGGGTGGCAGGACCGCTCGACTGCGATCCGGTCGACCCACAGGACAGCGTTTCGAGAGCGGTGAAGGTGCCGGCCGCGTCGCTCCAGTCGTCGAGTTTGACGCCCGCGCCCTCGCAGGCACACTTCGAGAAGTTGCCCGGAACGTCGAGGGGCGTGCCACCCGTCGAGTCGACGGTAACGGTCGTCGCGCCGCCGGCGTCGAAGCGTCGGTGCTCGGCGCCCGCCTTCACGACGACGTCGGTGATCGGGACGGGCGACGTGAGTTCGAGGACGGAGGCCTCGCCCGGCACGCCGGTCACGTCGGCGTCGGTCTCCGGGTCACGGACGGTCCAGGTGATCGCCCCGGGGTCGGCTGGGGTCCCGGTACACAGCGAGACGTTGCTGATGCCGTGCCCCAGATCCGTCACCGCCGGCGGATCCCCCGGCTCCGCGCACGCAGGGAACGCGAATGACGGGTTCACGCCGTCACCCGGACGCCGCGGCGTCGGGACGTGACGGGACTGCTCGGCGTACACGTCGAGCGTGAACGCGAGCGGTGACGCCGCTCGTAGCGCCCGCACCGCGTCGGGGTCGTCGCGGAGGCCCGTCGGCGCCCAGACGGCGACCGTCAGACAGACCGTGCCGTCCGGGCCGGGCGACAGAGGCGCCTCCTCGCCGGCCGCGAAGGCCGTGAGCAGGACGCCGCCGCCGTCGCCGCCGGAGAGTTCGGCGAGCAAGTCGCCGAACGTCCCCGAGAAGGCGATGGCGCCGTCGACGGTCACCCGGGCCGAGAGGTCGTCCTCGACGCTGGGGTACCGGGGGCACGAGCGGACCCAGACCCATCCGGGGTTCGACTCCGCGCCGAGGCCCAGACAGATCGTCCGCTCGTCGCGGTTGGTGTAGCCGTAGGCGTCGACGGTGAAGCCCACGGACGCCCGACCGGTGTCGGTGCCGTCGAGCGAGAGCGTCACGGCCCCGGCAGTCACCTCGTTGGGTCCGAGCGTCTCGCGGTCGGCGAGGTAGGCGGCCGCACCCCGCCCGGTGAGCGCACCGACCGTCCCGACGGTCGACATGGCCGCGAGCAGCGTCCGGCGATTCATGCGCGGGCCGAGACCGCCGTCGCTCATGTGCTCGCTCCGAACGGGTTCGTCGTGTCGTCGCAGGCGGTGACCGCGAAGGCGATGTCGAGACGCGCGGAGTCGCTCTGGATCACGTTGTTCACGGACGGATCGATGGTCCAACGGATGGCGAGACAGCGCTGTGCCCCCGCGGGGATGCAGGCCGCCTCGACGATACCGAAATCGAGGAGGACGCCCGCGTCGAGGTCGCCGCCGACCGTCGCCAACGTGCCGCTTCCGATCACGGCCTCCTCGGTGAAGTCACGGCGCCCGTTACAGCCGCCGACGCCGAGGCGACCGGTGTCGTACCAGAGTTCTACGTCGACGTAGTCCTGGAGTTCCCCATCGTCGACCGAGGTGTCGCCGTCGGTTCGCTCGGGTTCGACCAGCGAGTTTTCGGCGAACTCGCTGGCGGTGACCTGGAGCCAGGCGCGCGCGTCGGCGTCCTCGGCGCGGAGGCCGATCAACAACAGTCCCTCGTCGCCCGGGTGGGCGTTCGGGATGTCGAGGACGGGCCCGGCCGGGACGGCGTCGGGACCGGTCACGTCGACGAAGGCGCCGGCCTCGGCCGAGTCGTTGAACGCGGCCGACGAGTTCGTCAGCGGCGCTCGATCACCGAAGCGGTTGCTCTCCTCGAGGACGGTCCCGTTGTACCGCTCGTACCAAGCGACCCGGAGATTCGGCCCGCCGTCGGCGGACTGGGCGTACGTGTACCGCGTGAACGACGGGTCCTCGCGTAGGCGGCCGGCTACCCGCGGCGCGGCCGCGAGGAGTCCAACGCCGCCGATAGCGGTCAGGAGTCGCCGCCGTGAGAGTGATGAGCCGTGTGTCATGGAAATCCCCCCGGGGGGAGACCCACCGGCGGAGTCGAACCGCCGAAGCGAACCGCACCGGATGCGGCCGCCCGTTCGCCGACGTGGGTTGTCGCCGTTTCGCCGTACCCCGTATGCGCGGGAGTGAGAGTTAGGTATAGCTCCCGTACCCCGTTCCCGTGCCGGGATGGGCGGCCCTACTCGACCGGTTCGGTGGCCGTACCGGACGGTTCGGTCGCCGGCAGCGCGGTCGCGAAGGGGTTTCGGCCGACGGCGTCGTGGCGGCACTGGACCGCCTCGAACCGCAGGTCGAACCGTACGGTGTCGGTGATCGCCCGGTTGTGCCCCGGGCCGTCGAGCGGGAGACACCACGAGAGCGCGACCGGAACCGGTCCGGCCGCGCCGTCGACGCAGACCGGGGTGCCGTCGTCGTCGACCGTCACCGGCAGGCCGCCCGCCGCGTCGGTGGTCAGCCCCGCGAGCGTGCCTTCGTAGAGGACCCACTCGTCGTCGCCGACGGCGCCGTCGCCGTCGGAATCGACCCAGCAGGTCACCTCGACGAAGTCGCCCAGTTCGCCGACTGCGGGCGTGTCGTCGCCGGCGGCGATCTCCTCGGGCCGGTGTGTGTTCTCCGCGGCCTCGATGAGACCGGCCGCAAACCACAGTCTCGAGGGGTTCTCACAGACGTAGAGATCGACGTCGACCGACCCGCAATCGCCTGGTTTCACGTCGTCGAGTTCGACGACGGGGACGCTCGCCCCGTCGACGAGGCCGGGCGTCTCGCAGTCGGCGGCATCGATGCCGGGCGTCCCGTCGGTCAGGTCGCCGTTGTACGTCGAACGGTAGCCGAGTTTGAGGTCGAGACTGCCGGCTGCGACGGTGCTTCGGAAGCGTTCGTCGTCGGTGAGGTAGCCGAGCGAACCGACGCCGGCGCCCGCGGCGGCGACGCCGACGGCACCGACGCCGAGTAGGATCCGCCGTCGTGACAGTCCGAGGGGTGCAGGTGTGTCCATGTGTTCGTCTCCGGATCGAAGGCGAGCGATCGACGCAGGGCGTCGATCACCCGACGACGGTCACGACCTCCGTGCCGGTGTGTCCGCTCGTCTCGCCGCGGTAGGTGAGCGTGAGCGTGACCGACCGTCCGTTCATGTCCACGCCGTCGCCGTCGGCGTCGCGGAAGGCGACGACGGTAGCGTACCCGACTTCACCGGGCGCGAGGATCGGCTCCTGGTCGGCGCCGTCGTCGTAGCCGTCGCTGCCGAGGGCGACCGTGCCGGGGAGAGACACGCCGCCAGCGACGTCGGTGTAGCCCGGCGTCGACGCGTCGACGTACACCTCGTAGCCGTAGCGACTCCCGGTGTCGGCCACGTCGTCGCTCAGCAGCGTCAGGGCCGGATCGGCGGGCGCGACGCCGATGGACGTGATCGCCGTCGGTTCGTCGAAGCCGTTCTCGACGTCGAAGCCGAGTCCGACCGGTCCGGGGTTGGGCGTCTCGATCGCCGTCGCGTTCGAGAGGCGGACGGACGCTTCACCGCCGCTGCCGTCGTTGTGCCGGCACTGTTCGGCGTAAAAGCCCACGTCGAATCGAACGCCGTCCGACTGGACCTCGTTGGCGTGGTCGACCGGGAGTTCCCAGCGGAACCCGACGTAGTCGGTCGTCGAGTTCTCGAAACAGGCCCGGCCCGCGGCGCCGACGTCGACGGCGCCGGTCCCGTCGAGCGGAACGCCGTAGCCGGTCGAGAACAGGTCGAGTACCTCTCGGAGCGAGGGGTCGGCCGTGGGGTCCTCGTTGCCGCCGAGGAGGATCGCTTCGTCGGCGTCGATTTCGGCGTCCCCGTCGGAGTCGTACCAGACGGTGACGCGAATCTCGTCGAGCAGTTCGACGTCGTTGTCGAGCGTCGACGCGACCTCCGACGGGGAACCAGCCTCCCCGCCATCGGTTCGTTCGGGTTCGGTCACGCCGTTCTCCCGGGCCTCGACCAGACCGCCGTTCAGCCAGACGTATCCGGGGTTGTCGAACAGGTGGAGGCTGAACGAGATGGCCCCGCTGTCGCCGGGTTTCACGTCGTCGATGTCGAGGATCGGTCCGTCCAGATCCCGAGGTACGTCCGCGAACTGCGTTCTGAACGCCGCCTCGACGAGTTCGCGCTCGGCGTCCGGCAGGTCGGCGTACGGGGCGTCGAACCGGTTGAGCGCGATTTCGTCGCGCGTGAAGAGCGGGTCACGCACGTCGTCGGGGACCGTGATCCGGTCGCCGAAGAGGTTGGTCGCGATGGTGTCGGGATCCTCGTTCTCGTAGTCGTCGGGATACGCGGCGACGTACTCGAAGCCGTTCGGCCCGGTGTAGGTGACCTGCCAGTCGACCATGAGGTCGAACTGGCCGGCGGTGAGTTCGTTGTTCTCGACCGTCTCCTGGTCCGAGAAGTACGCGGTCGTCCCGAGACCGGCCCCGGCGGAGGCGACGCCGACGGTACCCAGTCCGGCGAGCAGTCGGCGTCGAGTGATGGTGAATCTGCTGGTCATGTGATCGTCAACTCCCACGGAGGGATGCCCACCGGCGGAATCGAACCGCCGGGTGGCCGCCGTCGCGAGGACGGTCCGGGTGGGCGGGGTGAGCGCGGTCAGCGAACGACGTCGGGGGCGCCCACCGGATCGAGCGGATTACGTGAGGAGCGGCTCCTCGACGTCACCGTTCCCCTCCGCCGTCTCGTTCTCGGGGGTCTGGCCGGCGCCGTCGTTGTGCCGGCTCTGTTCCGCGTAGAACCCGACGTCGAAGGCGACAGTGTCGCCCTGGATCTGGTTCGCGTGGTTGACGGGGAGCCACCACTGGAAGCCCAGGCAGTGGGTCACACCCGCGCCCGTGAACGGGTCGCGGTCTGGGTCGTTCTCGGGGTCGGACACCTCGTCGAAGGTGGTCGTTCGGTCGCCATCGAGCGGGATGCCGCGGCCGTCGTTGGCCATCATCGCGTCGAGTGCCGCCCGGAGGTTGCCGTTGAAGAAGACTTCCTCCTCGACGGTGACTTCGTTGGCGATGTCGTCGGCGACGTCCGGGAAGTTGCTGACGGGCGTCTCGCGGTAGAACCCGGAGCTGGCGATTTCGGTCTGCAGGTAGACGCTCAGGTCCGTGCCGTCGCCCAGGTCGGCGTTCGGGTCGTCGCCGATGTTGAGGACGGCGATCCGGGACCCGTCGGCGCCGGCCTTGACGAGGTCCGCGACGGCGGCGGTCTCGTCCTGTTCGGCCGCGTTGACCGAGGAGTCGGTGGAACCGCCGTCGTAGCCGACGGTGCCGTCGTCGGCCGAGAAGCCGGAGTCGCTGCGCGGGGCCGTGTACGAAGAGCCGCCGACCGATGCCGTGTAGGTCAGGGTGGTGTCCTCGCTGTAGTTCGGGCCGCCGTCGGAGATGACGACGATGACGGGCAGGGCGTCGGGACGACCCTGTGCGTCGAGCACCTGGTCCGCGATGTCGATGGCCGCGGGCAGGGGCGTGTTGCCGCCGTAGCTCAGGCCGGGCAGGCTGAAGGCGCCGGGCGCCACGAGACCCGAGAGGCCGGTCACGTCGCCGCCCCCGAAGCTCACGGCGCCGACCTGAGCGGAGCCGTCGGTCGGGAGCGCGTCGACGAACTCCATGATACCGTTCTCGAGGTCGGTCCGTTCCTGCCCCTGGATCGAGCCGGAGGTGTCGATGGCGAGCATGACGTCCACGTCGCCGGTCCGCTCGGCCTGGTTGTCACAGTCCGGGTCGTACCACATGCGCACCTGCAGTTCGTCGAGGAGTTCGACGACGCCGTCGATCTCTTGGGGGTCGTTGCGCTCGGGTTCGGTGATGATCCCTTCACTCGTCAGTTCCTCGTCGAGCATGCCGTTGACCCAGACGTAGCCGGGGTTGTCACAGAGGTGGAAGCTGAAGGTGACCTCGCCGAAGTCGCCGGGCTTGACGTCGCCCAGGTTGATGAGCGGGTCGCCCGCGCTGGTGTGGTCGTTGCTGGTGCGGTTGGACTGGTAGAGCCCCTCGCTCCGTTCCTCGGCGTCCTCGTTGCCGACGTTGGCCAATCGGAGGTCGTCCTCCGGACCGAGCGCGCACACGTCGACGTTGTCGAGGGAGTCCTGAAGCCCGTCGCCGTCGGCGTCCGGGAGCGCCTCGATGGCGGTCGCGTCCCAGAAGTCGTCCTTGTTCTCCTGGTCCGTCCCCTCACCCACGAACCGCACCGCGATGGCGCGGGCGTCGGGGTTCTCCACCGCCGGGAGGACGTAGGCGTCCTGGTCCGTGGGGTCGACGTACTCGACCAGGTCACGGCCGGCCGTGCCGTTGTAGTAGTGTTCTTCCCAGTCCACGAGCAAGTCGAGGGTGCCGGCGGTCAGCTGGTTGTTCTCGAAGGTTTCCTGATCCGAGAAGTACGCAGTCGTGCCGAGTCCTGCGCCCGCGGAGGCGATGCCAATCGTGCCGAGCCCGGCGAGCACCTTGCGCCGGGAAACGCTGAATTGTCGGTCGTCGTTCATTGTTGGTGAGTGCCCGCCGCGGCCGAGTCGGCCATCGGTTCGGGACAACACCACCTCCGACGGCGACCGATATAGGTAATCACACCGACCCGTTCGCCAAACGTCTTCGTAGGGGTTCCTACGGCTCGGTTACTGGATTCTACGGCTTCGTTAGCGCGGGTGAAGGCCGACCCTGAACCGTCTCCAGCGGAGGCAGGACGACCCTGTACTCCGACGACCGGAATCGCACGCCGTGGTGAGCCGATCATACCTATAGGTGTCTCGGACCTCGGGGAGACGTGTCAGCGTTGCTCGCGGAGACGACTGGCCGGCCGATGACGGAGTGCCAGATCCATCAACTGCTCGCCAACGAACGCCGCCGAGCCGTGATCGAACGTCTGGACGCCTCGACGGGTACCGTCACCGTGCGCGAGCTGTCGACGTGGGTCGCCGAAACCGAGGCGGACCAGTCGCCGCCACCGGTGCGCGTCCGCGACAGCGTCTACACGTCGCTGCACCAGACGCACTTGCCCAAGCTCCACGACGCTGGTGTCGTCGAGTACGACCGAGAGCGGAGTCTGGTCCACCTCCGCCCCGCCGTCAGGCAAGTCGACCGCCACATGGACGTGGTGAACGGGCTCGGTGTCACCTGGGGCGGCTACTACCGGAGCCTCGGCGTGTTCGGCCTCCTGCTGGTGGTCGGCGCGCTCGCCGGCCTGCCGGTCGTCGAGCGACTCGACCCGTTGCTGTGGGCCAGCGGCACCCTCGTCGTCTTCGCCGTCTCGGGCGCGCTCCAGCTCTGGGACCATCGGTGGCGACTCCGCCGAACTCTCTGGAAGTCGATCCGTCGGCGCTGACGAGGCAGGCGGTCCATACCTATCCCCGACTCCGACGTTCGGACTACCGACTCTCCCTCGGGAGAGCCGAGAGTACGATACCATGTTCACAGCCATCGACGACCTCCGAAACCCCGAGTACACCGGCTCGAACCGGTGTGTCCCGTGTACGATCACCAACGTGGCCATCGCTGCCGTCGGCGGGGCCGCACTCTCCCTGTTTGCCGTCCCGCTCGGCGTGGCCTTCCTCATCGGCGGCCTCCTCGCCATCTACCTGCGGGGCTACCTCGTCCCCGGCACGCCGGCGTTCACCCGCCGGTACTTCCCCGACTGGCTCCTGGCCGTCTTCGACAAGGTGGAACCCGTGCCCGCGAACGTGGACGTGGTCGAGGTGCTCGTCTCGGCGGGCGTCCTGATCGACGGCCCCGCGGACCTCGAACTCTCGCCGGCGTTCGCGGCGGCGTGGAACGAACGGCTCCGCGGGATGGACGCCGAACGCGTCGGACTGGACGACGAGTCGATCACGTCCCGTGCGGACGGCGCGGCCGTCGGTGCGGTTGAACTCGCCGCGTTGACGGATCTCGACCCCGAGTCGCTCGTCGTCCAGCGGTACGGCGACGCAGTCGTCGCCAACGTCGGAACCGAGCGGATCGGCCGCTGGGAGTCCCGTGCGGCCTTCGTCGCCGACCTGGCCGCGGCCCGCGAACTGGACGATTGGGTCCCGCGGTGGCGGTCGTACCCGCTCGCGGCGCGGAGCGAACTGCTCGGCTCGCTCCGCCTGTTCCTCGAGCGCTGTCCCGCCTGTGACGGCGCGGTCACCCTCGAACAGGACGTCGTGACGTCCTGCTGTCGGAACTACGACGTGATCGCCGTCTCCTGTGCCGGCTGTGGTTCGCGGCTCCTCGAAGCGGACTTCGACGTCGGCGTCCTCGACGACCCCGCTCCGACCGGCAGTGACACGCCGGCCGGCCACTCGCGGGTCGAAACCCACTAACCCCACCCCCCCGAAGGGCCGGCGATGACTCCGCTGGAGCGGTACGAATCGCTCGTCGACGACGTCGAGGCGTTCCGGGCGGCCTGTGACCGTCCGCTGCCCGCCGTCGTCCGCGTCAACACGATCAAGGCGACCGTCGACCGGGTGCGGACCGCCCTCGACGCCGAGGGCGTCGCCTACGAACGGACCGACTGGCACCCCGGCGTGTTCCGCCTGCCCGACGACTCGCCCGGCCGGAACTGGCCGCACGCACACGGCTGGATCCACGGTCAAGAGGAGGTGTCGAACCTCCCGGCGCTGGTGCTCGACCCCGACCCGGGCGACCGGGTGTGGGACGCCTGCGCCGCCCCGGGCAGCAAGACCACGCAACTGGCGGCCCTGATGGACGACCGGGGGCTCCTCGTCGGCAACGACAACAACCTCGGTCGGCTCTCGGCGCTGCGACACAACGCCGAACGCCTCGGCGTGACGAACCTCGTCGTGACGAACCAGGACGCGCGAAACTTCTCGTTGAAACCGCTCGGCGGTGGCGGTGGCGGGGACGGGGACGACCCACGCGGCGTCGACGCCTTCGACCGCGTCCTCGTCGACGCACCCTGTTCCTGCGAAGGAACGATCCGCAAGAACCCCGACGCCTTCGATACGTGGACGCTGGACCACGTCCACAGCGTCGCCGGCGTCCAGAAGGGCATCCTCCGGCGGGCGGTGCAGGCGACCCGCCCCGGTGGGACCGTCGTCTACTCCACCTGTACCTTCGCGCCCGAGGAGAACGAGGCGGTGCTGGATCACGTCCTCGGCGCCGAGGACTGTCGACTCGTCGACTTCGACGCCCCCCTCGACGGCGTCCCCGGCGTCACCGAGTGGGCGGGTGAGGCGTACGACCCGAGCGTCGAGAAGGCGCTCCGCATCTACCCACACCACAACGACACGGGCGGCTTCTTCTGTGCGAAACTGGAGGTAGGGACGTGAGCGAGAACGACGGACAGCGGTTCGACCGCCTGCCGGCGACGGCCGCGGAGCGCGAGGTTGCCGGACGAGCGACCCGCGCCGAAGTGATCGAGTGGTGGGTGGATCGCTTCGGCCTGTCGCCGACGACGTTCGACGACTACACGTTCTGGGAGAAAGGCGCCGGAAAGATCTGGATCTTCGCGTCGGATCTCCCCACCCCCGTCGCCGTCGAGGGGGTCGGCATGACGTTCCTGCGGACACGCCAGGAACACTGGAAGCCGACGACGAACGCCGTCCAGCGGTTCGGCGGTGCGGCGACGAAGAACGTGATCGAACTCGCGCCCGACGAGGCGGCGCGCTTTCTCGCCGGCGAGGACCTCGAACCGGAGTGGGACGGCGACTGGGGCTACCTGATCGCCGCCCACGAGGTGGCGGGCGAACGGGAACCCGTCGGCGTCGGTCTCTACGTCCACGACGAGTTGCGGTCGGTGGTCCCGAAGGGACGGCGCGCGTCGCTGTCGGCGCGGGAGTGAGGCGGCCCCACACGTATAACCGCCTCCACATCGAGAATGGGGACGGTGTTCGCACATGACACACTTCGAGACCGGTGACGGCGTCCCGATCTACTACGAGGACCACGGCGAGGGGGAGCCGATCCTCCTGATCCACGGCTGGACGATGAACTCGACGTACTGGTGGCAACACAACGTCGACGCCCTCGCTGCGGACCACCGCGTCGTCGCGATGGACCTGCGGGGGCACGGGCAGTCGGGGAAGACGGACGCGGGCCACACGCTGGCCCAGTACGCCCGCGACGTGCGTGACCTGCTCGACCACCTCGATCTGACCGGCGTGACGCCGGTCGGCTGGTCGATGGGGACGGCAGTCCTCCTGAACTACGTCGACCAGTTCGGCACCGACCGGCTCTCCGGGGCGGTGTTCGTCGACCAGAGTCCGAAGTTCCACACCGACGGGGAGTGGACACACGGCTTGCTCGGGGAGTTCTCCGGCGAGGCGGCGGCGGAACTCGCGACGAACCTGGAGTACAACCGCCCGTCGGCCGCCAAGCCGTTCATTCAGTCGATGTTCGCCGACACCGTCGACGACGGGACGGTCGACGAGATGTACGCCGAGACGACGAAGACGCCCACGAGCGTCACACGCGATATCTTCCTCGACATGACGTACTCGGACCTTCGGCCGGTCCTCGGCGACGTCGACGTTCCCGTCCTGTTGCTCTACGGCGAGCGGAGTGACATCTTCCCGACGGACGTCGGGGCGTGGCTGGAGGGGGAGATTCCGGACGCGACCCACGTGCCCTTCGAGGAGAGCGGTCACTGTCCGTTCTGGGAGGAGCCCGACCGGTTCAACGAGGAAGTCGCCGCCTTCGTCGACGGTTAGGGCTGGACGACGACGGTCCCGGTCATCCCCGACCCCTCGTGGGGGAGACAGACGTAGTCGTAGGTCCCCGGCGTCCCGAACGCGTGTTCGTAGCCCTCCCCGCCGCCGATCAGTCCGCCGCGCAGGTCGGCGCGTGCGGCCCGCTCGCTCCCGAAGCCGCCGCTGGCGAAGTAGTCGGCGTCCGCCGGAATCCCGTCGCCGTCCGCCGTCACCGTGTGGGCAATCGCACCCGCGTTCTCCCACCGAACCGTGGTGCCGGTTGCGACGGTGAGCCGCGCCGGTTCGTAGTCGAAGTCGTCGGTCATGGCCACGCGCCGCCCATCGCGTCCGCCGGCCGAACAGCCGGTCAGACCGCCGAACAGGGCCGCGCCGCCGAGGCGAAGGAGGCGTCGCCGATTCATATGGCGACGAGGAGATCGGTGGCGTACATCACGACCAATCCGACGAGGAACGTGACGAGGTTGAGCGCCGTCGACGACTCCCCGCCGCGACCGATCATCCCCCGGAGTTCCCAGACCACCTGCAGGATAGCGCCGACGCCGACGGCGAGAAAGAGGGCGCCGAGCGTCGGCGAGTACGCGAGGCTACCGAGCCACCCGCCGAGGATCACCGGCGCGCCCGCGAGGATGCCCATCGCGGCGAAGTGGCGGAGCGGCGGTCGCTCGCCGCGGGCCACCGGGGTGACGACCGCCGGTCCCTCAGTCACGTTGTGGAGCATGAACCCGACTACGAGGAAGGCGCCGAGCGAGACGCGTCCGAGCGCGAACGAACTCCCGATGGCGAGGCCCTCCGCGAGGTTGTGCAGGCCGATGCCGAGGGCGACGAGGTAGGCGACCCAGAGACCGCTCGACGCACGGGTGTCGCCGTCGGCCGCCCGCCCCTCGCGCCACGCGCTGACCGACTGCACCGCGAGGAGCGACCCGAGGATACCGAGGGCGACGAGGGCCGGTCCCTCGAACGCGCCGGGCACCCGCTCACCGAGCTCGAACGCCTCGAACCCGGCGTCGATGGCGAGGAAGACGAGGATACCGGCCGAGAACGCGAGGATGGCGTGGAGCCACCGGTCGCTCATCGTCTGCAGGAACGGGAACCAGAGCATACCGAGGGCGACGGGAATCACGCCGACGAACAGGCCGACGAGGACCATCGTGAGCAGGAGGTCGGTCGTCAGCCCCGGCGACTCGTTCGGGGCGACGACGGTGTGGTGGACCGTGCTCCCGTCAGAGAGGATCAGCGAGACGCCCAGATCCCATCCCGGATTCCAGTGGTAGGGGACGACGATTCGGGCGCTCTCCCGCGGTGCGAGCGTGGCGTCTCCGCCCGCGCCCCGCACCTCGAAGTTCCAGTAGGCGTCGTCGACGAGCACCTGTGAGACGGTCACCGCGTCCGGCCCGTTGTTCGTGGCGTGGAGGACCAACGTCTCGTCGTCCGGCAAGGTGGTGTGAGTCACCGACACGTCGGGGAGGGGGTCGCCGCCGGTATCCAGGGACGCGAACGGCGTCGCGGCGAAGAAGCCGCCGGCGAAGAGCACCAGCAGGACGACGGGCAGGACGGCTGCCACCCACCGGGGGAGACCAAGCGGTCGGTCGGTCCGGGATACGGTCGTGCCACTGTCGGTCGATTCAGCCATTCAGATCACCTCGAAGAAGCTCATCCACCCGAGCTCGGCGAACTCGGACTGGTGGGCGTGGAACATGTACAGCCCCGGGTCGTGAGTCGAGTAGTCGAGTTCGATGATCCCCCGCTGTGCCTGACACTGCATGACCGTGTCCACCGTCTTCGACGTCGGTCGAAGGGACGTACCGTGGTCGTAGTAGTCGAAGAACTGCGAGTGAGTGTGAAAGGAGTTGATGGGGTCGAACTCGATGGCGTTGATCAGGTACACGCGCTGACGGCGCGTCCGGTCCACCTGGATCGGGCGCTTCGTCTCGCCGGACTCCCAGTTTCCCTCGCCGTCGGTGTCGCCGACGCCGTAGCAGAACGCGCGGGTGTTGACGGCGTACACTTCGTTGTCGCCGTCGAAGTTCGTGTCGAAGCCGTTCATCAGCATCACCATCTCGTCGACGGCGTCGTTGGCGGCGTGAGCGTGGTTCCGGCTCTCCGCCTCGGCGACGAGGGCCGCGCGGAGGTCCTCGGTGACCTGACTGGGGTGGAAGTCGCAGTACTCCTCGGGGCGTTCGGCGACGCGTTCGGGGTCCGGGTCGACGACGATGGCGCCGTACAGGCCCCGGTGGATGTGCTCTTTCAGCGGGAGGGAGTGGCAGTGATAGAAGTGACACCCTGCCGGTTGAGCGATCCACTCGTAGGTGTAGGACTCGCCGGTGTCGAGGACACCCGGACCGTTCGTCGGCACGCCGTCCATCGACGGATCGAGGTTGCGGAGGTGGGGATGGATCGTGTGGGCGTGTCGTCCCAGGTTCTCGAAGTGGACGCGGATCAGGTCGCCCTCGACGGCCCGGAGCGTCGGTCCGGGAACCTGCCCGTTGTAGGCCCACGCCGAGAATTCGACCCCCGGCGCGATGGTGACCGTCGTGTCGACGGCGGTGAGGGTGAACTCCCGGACGGTCCGCCCGTCCTCCTCGTAGACGGCCTGTGGGACGTTCTCGCTCTCGCCACGCCCCGTGTTGAACCGTCGCAGGTAGTCGTGTGGGTCGAAGTTCAGGTCACGGTACTCGCCGACGGCGCCGAAGTTGCCGTGTGACCCGCCGTCGTGTCCGGCGTGACCACCGTCGCCGTCGTCCGCCCGGCCGACGCCGGCGAGGGCTGCTCCGCCCGCCAGGCCGAGGCCACCGAGGACGGACCGCCGCGTGGCGGTGAGTTCCGCCCGGAGACTCTCGGTCAGGCGCCCCTCCAGTCGCTCCGTGAGCGCCGCGGCGTCCGGATAGTTCAACGACGGCATCGGTTGCTCCTCCCACCCCTCGCCACACACCGCGTCGACGAGTTCGCCCACGAATTCGAATATACCATAGTATAGAATTAGATGCGTCTAATTTAAATGTTTGCTAGTCAGTAGTGTATCCGTACGGCCGCGCAGCGCGTCGAGTCGGCGGGGGATACCGAGAATCGCCGGGAGCAGCTACACGCCGTGACCACTGGACGTCACCGGGAGACGTGCGCTCCTCCGCGGAGAGCGACGCACGTGGACGTTGAGACTGCTGCGCTCGATGCATCGTTCCAGGATCCGTTCTGCTAGCCCGGGCCTGGAGTTGCGACCGACCGCGCTCGGGAGTAGTGTTCTCTCCGGGGTGGCGATCCACGTCGGTTTTGAGGACTAGTCAGTCTCTTCGCACCGTGAGAACGGGGACTGGAGAGTGGCGGACGACACGTTCAGCGACACTTCCGATCACGAAGCGAGCAACGCCAGTCCGGCCCTGCGTCCCCATCACGATGAGATCGATCCCCTGCGTCGCACGATACTCCAGAATCTCTTGAGCTGGAACCCCCTCGACGACTTCCGTGACGACGGAGAGACCGACTCGAGTTCCAGCCACCTCGAGTTCACGTACGGTTTCTCGTCCGTCGCGCTGGAGCGATTCGAGAAGCGGACCGGATCGCGACAGTCGCGTATCGACCACGTACAGGGCATGAACCGTGGCCTCGTACTGTTGTGCGATTTCGAGTCCGTGTTCGATGGCCGCCTGTGCCCCCGGGCTTCCATCTGTAGGGAGCAGGATATCGGAGTACATGCCGTCCGATTGGTCACGTGAGAGCATCAATCCCGTTCCACGAGAACCATCACGGAGGGTTCGTGACTCCCCTGCAAGGGATCTTTGGCGAGGTCACGCTGGGATACGGAGCCCCGTCATCGGCGAGGGTGTCTTCGGCTCCGACGTGGTGGAGACCGAAGCCGGGGATGTCCGTGAGCCAGTATCCGGGGCTGAGTGTAGGGACGAACGACTGTCGTGAGACGGCCCGACGACCGTTCTAGGTCGCTCGGAGCGTCGTACCGAGTCACGCCGACTCGACCCTCGAGGAACTCCGGACTGCCTCCGGCACGGGACGAAATCACCCGAGGGGAGGGCAGCGAACGCCGCACGGCTCTCCGCGAGGAACACGGTGCGTTCGCCCCCGAATAGCTCTGTCCGGACGGGACCCCGGCTAGCGTCGTCGACCCCGAAGACGGGGAGGCGCGGGGAGTCGATTCCGGAGTCCCCACCCCAACACCGCAACGACGAGTAGGAGGGCGGCAGCGACGAGGAGGCCGAGCGGTCCGTTTCGAGTGTGATCGACGACGAGTCGCCACGCCGGGCGAGCGATGCCGACAGTTCGGGCGGCGGTGACGACGACGAGCACGACCGGGATCAGATAGCGAACGAACGGGTAGAGCGGTCCGAGTTCCTCGCGGACGGTCCCGAGATCCGCTGCCCAGACGAAGACGAACACGATACAGAGCGCCGAGATCGGTAGTGCGAACGTCCCGACCGACTCGTCGACCAAGTCCAGAACCGGCCGCCCTGCGATGGCCAAGTTGGTCGGACTGTAGCTCAACGCAGACGGAACGCCGGCCACGAACACCCCACCCGTCAACAGCAGTGTCGCACGTCGACGGGAGAGTCGCGTCGTGTTCTCCGCGGCGGCGACGCCGACCTCGAGGAGCGCCACGGACGACGACAGCGCGGCGAAAAAGAGGAGCCCGAAGAAGCCGATCGCGATAGCCTGCCCGAACGGCATCGCCGCGAACGCGGTCGGCAACGTCGTGAACGCGAGTTCCGTCCCGAGGGTCGGCTGGAGACCGAAACTGAACACGATCGGGAAGATGACGAGCCCGGCGACGATGGCCGCCCCGATGTCCGCGACCGTGATGACGAACGACGATTTGAACAGATCCGTCTCCTCCTCGACGTAACTCCCGTAGGTGAGCATAATCCCCTGGCCGACGGACATCGAGAAGAAGACCTGCCCGAAGGCCGCACTCCAGAGGCCGAGGTCCGTGAGTACCGAGAACTCCGGGGTGAACAGGAAGGCAGCGGCCTGTTCCCACTCCGACAGCGTCACTGCGTACAGCGCAAGCACGACGAGGAGGACGAACACGGTCGGCATCACGACTTTCGCCATTCGTTCGATGCCGCCGCGAACCCCCATCGAGACGACACCCCCGGTCACCACCGTCGCAACGACGAAGAATCCGAGGGGGAGCCAGCTCGCGGAGAACGGTGCGAACGTCGTCTGTGAGCCGGCGAGCCAGGAGACGAAGAAGCCGAGCACCCATCCGGTGAGGACGAGGTAGTAGCTCAGGATGAGGAGTACCCCGCCCAGAATGAGCCAGCCGAGCGCCGTGTACTCCGTCTTTACCGATCGGAACGCGGAGACGACGTCCGTCCGGAGCCGTCGGCCGACGGCGAGCTCTAGGACGAGCATCGGCACCGCACACACGAAAGCAGCGATCAAATAGGGGACGAGATAGGCACCGCCGCCGTTCCGGCCGACGACAGCGGAGAACCGCCAGATGTTCCCGAGGCCGACGGCCGCCCCTACCGTCGCGAGAAGGAATCCGAATCCGGAGGACCACCGTGCCGTAGTCATGTGCCAGTATGTGTCAAGCGAGGGCTTAAATTTCTGTTAGCCGAGCGGCGGGGCCGATCTCGGGACTCCCTCGTCTGGTTCGCACGCTTCCGTCTTTGGTCTTCCACACCACCCCGTGCAGTCGCTTCGCTCGTGCGGGTCGAGTTGACCGGTGAGTACGAACACCCACCACTAATCGAAGCGGGCACCCACTCACGCCGTCAAGGGAGAGATACCCACGCGGTCAGGCCCGCTAAACTCGGTGTAGTCTCAACGTCCAGACGCCCGGATTCGATATCGCGGGACGCAGTTTATCGCTGCTTCTCGCGGATCGACCCACCGCTCAGCCCCTCCCAGACCACCTCGTACCCGAGTCGCGAGAGGACGGCGCTCGTCTCGGAGAGGCCGTACTCGGCCAGTCGCTCCTCAACGGCGTCAAGGGTCGTTCCGGGTTCGATGGCGTCCGCCAAGTCGCCGAGGACGACCGGCCGAACCAGCGTCCGGCCCACCCGCTCGTGGTCGGGGAAGGTCACGTCGGCCAGTGCGTCCTCGCTGACGCCGTGGGTCTCCGCGAGGTCGGCGAGCGAAACCACGTCCGCGTCGGGCCGGAGTTCGTCGGGCAGGGCGGCCCGCGTCTCGGCGACGAGGTCGGACTCGTACCGACGGAGGGCGTCGACGACGTCCTTCACCCGGACCGACCCGGAGTAGGTGATCGCACGGTGGTCCCGTGCCTCGATTTCCTCGCTGACGCCGAGGCTCTCGTCGACGGCGACGAGCATCTCGACGTCCTCGACGTCGGCGAGTTGGCCGAGTTTCTTTTCGACGTACTCGGGGGTCCAAAAGCCCATGATCTCGAAGAACACGCGGAAGTCGGCGTACCGGTAGTCGAAGGCGAAATCTGGGATCATCACCCGCGCGCCGACCGCGAGGGGTTCGGGTTCGCGCACGAGGTCCCAGTCGAGGGACAGCGCCGCGAATCGGGCGGCGAAGTCCGACTCGACGCCGCTGTCGTAGGTGGGTTCGGCGAGGGGTGCCACCCCGGGAACGCCCACGTCGTCGTCGGTGAGCGTGAGTTCGCGCTCGGTCCCCCGGTCGTCGATGGTCGCCGTGAGCCGCCAGTCGGCCGTCGTCGCGACCGATCTGAGCAAGCGGGCGAAGGCGGTACCGTACCGGCGTCCCCGTCGAAAGAGACGGTCCGGGCCGGTGACCACGACTTCGCGGCCGTCGTCGGTCCGCCGGATCTCGTACATGAGACCGAGGCGCTTGACCGCGGAGATCAGTGCCTTCGGATCGGCACACCGAACCCGCACCTCGACGGCGTCGAACAGCGCCGTCTGGGCCAGTGACAGGTCGTACTGGTCGAGGAGTTCGTCCGGCGTCCACCGGGGGTCGAAGTCGGCGAGCACCTGCCGAGCGTCCCGGTCGGCGAACAACGAGTCGGCGACGGCGTCGGCCGCGACGCCGAGACGGTCGCCTGCGCGGGCGAGCGCCCGGTCCCGGTCCGTCTCGCTCACGACGCCCACCGACTCCGCTGCCTCGAACGCGGCGCGGCGTGCCCGCTCCGGGGGTACCGCGGCCCGCGTCTCGAACGTGGCGTCGCGCTCACAGAGCGCCGCGAACCCGCGGACGAGTTTGAAATCGTCGGCGTCGGCCTCCAGGTCCGCGAGCGCCGCGTCGAGGGCCGACCGCGGCTCCCCGACGTGGTCGGCGAAGGTGCCGACGACGCGTGCCGCCAGTGGACGGTCGGCGCGCTCGGCGAACTGCGGGTGGTAGCCGCCGCCGGCCCGCGACACCCGGAGCAGGTCCTTCCGGAGCACGTCCCCGACTCGGCGCCGCGCGAATAAAAACC
Source organism: Haloplanus litoreus (assembly GCF_045690335.1). Lineage (GTDB taxonomy): Archaea > Halobacteriota > Halobacteria > Halobacteriales > Haloferacaceae > Haloplanus > Haloplanus litoreus. Next base: position 2,372,017 of record NZ_CP147874.1, read on the forward strand.
GCCGCCCCGTGACTGCGACGGCGACGGCCGTGCCCGGACCGACGGCGGCCGCCGATGGACAACGCTCTTGTCGGTCGCGGGGGTGGTTCGGATATGGACAGGCGTCGCGCCCTCGCCCTCCTCGGACTCGCCCTCTCCGCAGGCTGTGCCTCAGTGCCCGCGACCGGACCACGAACCCCGCCGACACCCGGCGAACCGACCGCCGTGTCGGGCGACGGGACGTCGATGGGTGTGACCGACCTGCGGGTCGAAGAGGCCGAAGCGGGACACCTGCGCGTCCACGCGACGGTCGTCAACCGGGCCGACGCCGAACGGACCGGCACGGTCCGGATCCGGGTCACTATCGGAGAGGACCGGACCGAACGCACCCGCGAGGTGACCGTCGCCGGCGGTGGGGAGCGGACGGTCACCCTCGACTTCGAATCCGTCGCCTACGAGGACTTCTCGGGCAACGGATCGCTGCAGTCGTCCGTCGTCTAGCGTCGCCGTTCGGGACCCGCTCCTCGGACGTCAGTCACTCGTCGCCCGACATCGCCCCAGTCACTCGACGAGTGCGACCGCGCGGATGGGCGACCCCGATCCCGCAGCTATCTTCAGCGGGAAAGTAAACAGCAACGAGAACGGCGGTAGCGCCGAGAGATTCGCCAGGTTCTCGAGGATGTAGGTCTCGTTGCCCAGCAGTTCGTAGTGGGCGGGGAACCCCTCGGCCCGTGCGGCGTCGATGGCGAAGGCGTCGGTCCCGACCATCGTGACGTCCCGATCCGTGAGGTACTCCGCCGCCTCTCGGGACAGGCCCGGCCAGTCCTCGTAGAAGGCCTGCCCCGCTTTGCCGGTGTCCCAACGTTCGTCCCAGCCGAACCGGAAGAGGACGCGATCGCCGGCCTCGACGTCGCCGTGTTCGGCCTCCCACTCGGTGACGTGGTCGACCGTGAGCCTGTCGTCCGGACCGAGGTCGGTCACCTCGATGGTGGCCGTTCGTCCGACGAGGCGATCCAAGGGGACGGACGCGATGTCGTAGTGGGCCTCCCCGTCCGGGACGAAGTGGAGGGGCGCGTCCATGTGCGTCCCGCTGTGTTCGCCCATCGAGATCCGGTAGTGACACGCGGGGTCGCCGTACTCGTAGGACTGATAGAGGGTGTGACCGTACCGGGCGTGGGTCGGCACCGAGGGGATATCCTCTTCCAGGGTGTGGGTGAGGTCCACCCAGTCGGCGTCCGCGAGGGACGCGAACGCCTCCACGACGGAGTCGCCGTCAGACATGGGCTACCCCACGTTCCTGTGGTCGGCCGAACGTGTCGCACTGGACTGGTACCGATTGCATAGGTGACACGAACCGCCTCAAAAAATAAAGCTTGGGGCGGCGCCCCGCGGAGAATCGCGAGACGAGGACCGGCTTCCGTCGATTACTTCACGACGTCGATCTTGTCGCGGTCCATCGACAGGGCGACGGCGAAGATGACGACGAACCCGAGGATGATCTCCTGGACGAACGACTGAATGCCGAGCAGATTCATCCCGTTGGTGAGCACGCCGATGACGAGGACACCGAGGATCGTCCGGTGAGGGCCACCGACGCCGCCGGTCAGCGCGGTGCCGCCCATCACGATGGCCGCGATGGACTGGAGGAGCAGGCCCTCGCCCATACCCGGCGTCGCGGAGGTGATGCGAGCCGTCAGCAGGACGCCGGCCAGACCACAGAGCGTCCCGGAGACGACGAACGCACCGATCTTGTACCGGTCGACTTTGACGCCCGAGAAGTCGGCCACCCGCTCGTTCTCGCCGAGCGCGTCCGTGTAGCGCCCGAACGTCGTCTTCCAGGCGAGCAGCGAGGCGAGCACGTAGAAGACCAGCCCCCAGACGACGAGGTTCGGCACGTTCGGGATGGTCTGCCCGATGGCGATCTGTCGGATTCCGGGATTGTTAAACGGGACCGAGTAGCCGCCGGTCAACAGGAGCGCCGACCCGCTGAACACGGACAGCGAGCCGAGCGTGACCAGGAAGGAGGGAATCTTGCCCTTCGCGAACACCACGCCGTTTAGCAGGCCCACGCCGGTTCCGGCGAGGACGCCGAGCAAGAGCGCGAGGAGACCGAGGTTGAAGTCGTTGATGAGCATCGCCGTGAGGACGCCGGACAGCGAGACGATAGAGGCAACGGACAGGTCGATGCTCTGCTGGAGGATGGGGAACGTGCCGGCCAGCGCCACGAACAGCAGAATCATGCTGTTCATCATCACGTTCCCGACCAAGTTGTCGTAGGTCAGGAACACGTCCGATGTCGTCGTGAAGACGGCCATCAGTATCACCAACATCAGGAACGGACCGAGGTCGATGAGGATGTCCGTGACCGAGCGGTTCTCCTGATACTCGCCGAGCCAATCGACGACCGGATTGCCTGAAGTACTTCCTGACATGGTTAGATCATTTCCTTGATGATTTCCGACTCCGTCGGTTTGTCACCGGGCGGCGCGTCGAGGACGTCGACCATCTCGCCCTCGTGCATCACCCCGATGCGGTTGCTCATCCCGATGAGTTCGGGGAGTTCGTCGGCGATGAAGACCATCGCGACGCCGTCGCGGGCGAGTTGGCGGAGGATGCGGTAGACTTCCTCTTTGGCCCCGACGTCGATACCGCGGGTCACGTTGTCCATGACGAGGACCGACACCTCGCGCTGGAGGTTCTTCCCGAGGACGACTTTCTGCTGGTTGCCGCCGCTGAGCTGGATGAGCGGCGATTCGATGCTTGGCGTCTTGACGTTGAGCCGGTCGACGACGCCCTCGGCCATCTCGTCTTCCTTGTCGAAGTCGATGAGCCACGGGACCGGACCGAGGCCGGGAACCTCGTCGGCCACGAGGTCGGTGCCGAGGCTCGGCAGCGAGACGTTGACGCGCAACGGCTGGTAGAGCAACGTCCCCTCCGACTGGCGCTCCTTGGGGACGTAGCCCACGCCGTTCGCGACCATCCGGTGGACTGACCCGGGCTCGACCGTCTCCCCAGCGACGGAGATGTCGCCGGTATCGGGGTCGTCGACCCCACTCAGGACGCGGCCGAGTGCGCTCTTGCCGCTGCCCATCACGCCACAGATGCCGAATATCTCGCCCTCGTGGACGTCGAAGGAGACGGAGTCGAAGCGCCCGTCCATCGAGAGGTTCGACACCGAGAGGGCGGTGTTTGCGCCCGTCACGTCGTGTTGCTCGGAGACCTGGTAGTAGCCCTCCGAGACTTCGCGACCGACCATGCTCTGTTGGAGTTTGTCCTCGGTCGCGTCCTCGACGAGGAGATGGTCGACCACCTCGCCGTCACGCAGGACGTAGATGCGGTCGCTGATCTCGAGGACCTCGTCGAGTTCGTGGGAGACGAAGACGAACGAGGCGTGGTCACGAAGGACGTCGATTCGGTCGAACAGCAGGTCGCGCCCGTCCTCCTCGAGGCCGGCGGTCGGCTCGTCGAGCAGGATGATGGGGTGGTCGGTGTGGACCGTCTCGGTGAACGCCTTCGCGATGCTCAGCATCTGCCGGTCGCTGAACGAGTAGTTCGCGACCCGCTTCTCGAGGTCGAGGTCGATACCGAGGGTGTCGAGGACGTCCTTTCCCTCCCGTTTCAGCCGGTTCGTGTCCAGGACGCCGGCAGTCGAGTAGTTCGGGAACTGCTCCAGAAACAGGTTCTCGTAGCCCGAGAGGTTCGGGATGACGTTGTGTTCCTGGTGGACGATGGCGATCCCGTGGCGGGAGGCGTCGAGCGGGTCGGTGATGGTGACTTCCTCGCCGTCGACGTAGATGCGGCCCTTGTCTTGCTGGTAGATGCCGCTCAGTACGTTCAGGAGGGTGGACTTGCCGGCACCGTTCTCGCCAACGAGTCCGACGACTTCACCGGTCCGCAACTCGAAGTTGACGTCGTCGAGTGCGACGACGTTCGTGAACTCCTTCCGGATATCCTCGACCCGGAAGCGAACGCTCGACTCGGAGTCCTCGACGGCGTCTCGTTCGGCGGCGTCGATATCTGCACTCATTGTACGAACGGTACTGGTCCGTGTTCGAACGGGGGTGAGCTGATTGTCATACTGAAGTCGAACTAAATCGCGACAGGGCCGATTACAGGTACGGGTTCGCGCCGTTCTGGTTGCGCTGCCTGTAGTCCTCGTCGACCTGATCGAAGAGCGCCGTATCGTCGTACGCGTCCGGGATCTCCAGATTGTTCGGCCTGTTGTCCTCCGTCCATTTGAGCTGTTCCCACTCCGACTTGCGGATGGGAACGAGGCGGTGCTGGGGGTCCCAGTCGTCGCCGCTCTCGTGGACCGACATCTTCTTCCAGTCGTACGGGGAGTGTCCGTCGCTGTACGCCACGGACATGTACTTCTCCGGCGTCGCAAAGCGGGTGTCCAGATCGCTGAACTTCGACTGGTCGAGTCCGGGGTTAAGGATGGTGGTGGTCCGGACCCACATCATCCGCTCGGGAGTCTCGGGCCGCCAGCCGTGGAGCCAGTCCCACGCCTTGGCGACGGCCCACCCACCCTGCCAGAACGGCGGCGCGGCCTGCTCCTGCACCTGGTAGGGCTCGCCGGAGTCCGGGCCGTTCTCCCGGAGATACTCGATGTTCGAGAGCGCGCCGTCGAACCCGGAGAACGGAATCGCCATGTCGTTCTCAGAGAGGATGGACGCCGCGCCGAGGCCGAGCGTCCCGTTGTTGCAGTACACGCCGTCGATGTCGTCGCCGTAGTTCGAGACGAACGACGACATGACCTCGCGGCCCTTCTTGCGGGTCCAGCCCCCGGAGTAGATGGTGTCGAGCACCTCGATGTCGGAGTACTCCTCCGCCGCCTGCTTGAAGCCCTCGTAGCGATACGACCCGATGTGGCCCTTCGGTCCCAGGATGACGACGACGTTGCCCGACCCGCCCATCTCCTCGAAGAGGACTTTGGCGGGAATCGCGCCGGCGTGGTACGTCTCCGGAATCTGGTACTGGACGAACTCCGGGCCGACCGACGACGGCACCAGCCACTTGCCCATCGACCAGTACTCGAAGAACGGCACGCCGTTTGACGCAGCGGTCTCCGCGAGCGACTTGACGCCCGAGTCGCTCGGCGCAGTCGCAGCGACCATGTCGGCGCCGCTGGTGATGGCGCCTTGGATCTGGGAAATCTGCTTGCTCAGTTGCCCACCGTGGTCCTGGGCGTTGGCCGTCATGCCGAAGTCGTTCGCCGCCTCCTTCATGCCGTTTCGGAAGGCCTTCCAGAGGTCGATCTTCAGGCTGTCCGGGGACATGAACGCCTTGTCGATCTCGCGGTCGTAGCCGCCCTGCGTGGTCGTGGTGTCGCCGGAACCGCCACCGTCGGATCCGCCGGAGCCACCGCCACCGCCGCCACCGCCACCGCCACCGCTACAACCGGCCAGCGACGTGACTGCCGACGCACCGAGCAGCCCCCCAACGCCCTTGAGATACGCTCTCCGTTCTCCTCTATCGACGATCGACTCGCTATCGTCTGCCATGCCTAGTTCCCCTCAATTGATACATATATATATAATTTGGTAGTGGTTCCCACTCGTCAGGAGGCTCCATCGGCGGTGTGGCGACGGGCCGGGAGAACGGCCGCGGGGACGGGGACGTTTTCGTACCGCACGAACGGTGAACACCGCCACAGTCCGAAGATTCGAGGGCGCATCCCCGCTCGTCCGCTGGACCGCCGGCCACCCGGTCGGTGGGGCCGGCCGCGCCGACCCGTCTACGACGTCTCCGACGGGTGCTCGACGAACTCGATTCGGGCCCCATCCGGACCGTGACAGAACGCGTAGCGGGTGTCACCGAGGGTAAACGGTTCCATGAGGACCCGTCCGTCCGCCGCGATCCAGTCCGCCACCGCCGCGTCCGCGTCCGCGACGACGAATCCGTAGTGAGCGATCCCCGGCTGGACCGACTCCACGACTCCCGCCGCTTCGTACGGCGTCGGGTCGACGACGAACACCTCCGTGTCGGCGATCGATAGGACGGCGACGGTCACCTCGCACTCCCAGTCGTCGCGAGCGATCGTTCCCCGGTCGACGACCTCGGCGCCGAGGTGTCCGTCGAGGAAGCCGACCGTCTCGTCGACGTCGTCGGTCCGAAGGCCGACGTGTGAGAACTTCTCGGGGACGACCATGCACCCCTGTTAGTGACCTGACACAAAAATCTTTCCTGGCAGTGACTGCCGCTGGCCCCATCCGCGGTTCAGCGGAGGTGGTGGGGCGGGACGATACCGGGGCTGTCGACGTCGACGCGGTCACCGATTTCGACGGGTTCGATGCTCCGAGGGTACCGGAAGGAGGCGGCGTGGTTGTGCAGGACGGTCGGGTCGGCGCCCACGCCTTTCCACATGTCGTAGTGGGTCGGCAGGAGCCGGTCGAGCTGGAGCGCGTTCGCGACTTCGACGACTTCGTTCTCGGACATGTACCACGACGTCGGCCGGGCCTCGTCCGCCGCGGGCCAGTAGATGTTTCCGGTCGTCCCCATGGCGAGCGCACCGACGTCGATGTCGAACTCCTCGCCGACGTCGTGGAACTCCGCGGCCGGGCCACTGTCGCCGGCGTGGAAGAACGTCCCCGCCTCGTGTTCGACGACGTAGGAGACGTCGCCCTCGGCGTCGGTGTCGTTCGCACCGCGGACGTGGACGTCGAAGTCGCCGATAGCGAACGCGTCGCCGGGCGACACCGGATGCCGCTTCTCCTCGGCCGGCAGAGCACCGTCGTACTCCGGAGTCTCGAAGCAAGCCGCTGCCCCGTAGACGGAGACTCCGTCACTCAGCAAGGGTTCGAAAGAAGGCGGGTGCATGTGATCCAGATGTTCGTGGGAGACCAGGACGGCATCGCACTCCGTCACCACCTCGGGGTCGACCGGCACCGGGATCATCCGGGTGACGTACTTCGGCACGCCGGTCCCGAAGTACGGGTCGATGTAGATGGTGGTCTCGGCGGACCGGAGGACGAACCCGTTACAGCCCAGATACCAGATGGCGACACTGTCGGGTGTCGTGCCCTCGATTTCGTCGGTGACGAACCACTCGTCCCAGGTTGCGGTCGGCATGGACGAGTCGATAAATTCCCCGATCTTATAGTTTTCGCAGGCTGTCACGACACTCGTCAGTACGGACGTTGCACGGATCACCCCGTTCGAGACGGTCCCCGCAGTTCGACCGATCCGGTCATCCCGACACGTCCGCCGCCCGAGAGGACCGACCTCTCCCTCGACACGGGAGGAGTCGTTACCGTCTGCGTTCGGCCACCCGTTCCTCGGCCGTTTCGGCGCTCACGACTTCGTAACAGATGGCCGTCCGGCCGTCGCGTTTGGGGCGTAGCACCCGCCCCAGACGCTGTGTGAACTCGCGTTCGCTCCCGCTTCCGGAGAGGACGACGGCGACGCTCGCGTCGGGCACGTCCACCCCCTCGTCGAGGACGTTCGCGGCGACGACGCGGGAGTAGGTCCCCTCGCGGAACCGGTCGAGGATCGACCGCCGCTCCGTGGCCCCCGTCTCGGCGGTGATGGGAGGGAGGAGGAACCGATCCGCGAGGCGGTAGACGAGGTCGGTGTGGGCGGTGAAGACGATGATCCGGTCGTCCGGGTGGCGGTCGAGGATGCGGGAAAGCGCCGCCACCTTCGCGTCCGAGTTCATCATGATGCTGCGGGCCTCCCCTTTGGCCAGCAGCGCCTCCCGGGCGCGCGGGTCGCTCCCCGACCGCTTGACGAGTTCCTGGTAGTCGCTCCCGCTCGATAGCGTGAGTCCCGAGGTCTTGAGGTAGTCGACGAACGTCCCCTGTGCCGCCTCGTAGGCTTCGCGCTCGTCGGGTGTGAGCGTCACTTCCACCCGCCGGAGTTCGTAGTCGGCGAGGTGTTCGCCGGCCAACTCGTCGACGGAGCGGTCGTACACCACGGGGCCGATCAGGTCCGCGACGACCGTGTGGGCGCCGTCCGGTCGCTCGAACGTCGCGGTCAGGCCCAGGCGAGCGGGAGCGGCGAACAGTCGTGCGACGTCGCGGTACCCCTCACCGCCGAGGTGGTGGGCCTCGTCGAAGACGAGGAAGCCGAAGCGGTCGCCGAGTTCGCCGGCACGGAGGTACGCGGAGTCGTACGTCGAGACGGTGAGGTCCGCCACCGTCTGCTCGCCGCCGCCGAGTTGGCCGACCGGAACGTCGAACTCCGTCGCCAGTTCGCGGCGCCACTGGGTCAGCAGGTCGACGGTGGGGACGACCACCAGCGTCGGCGTCGACAGCGCGGCCATCGCGGCGACGGCGACGACGGTCTTTCCGCTCCCCGTCGGGAGTTCGAGGACTCCCCGGCGGTCGTTGGCCGTCCACGCGTCGAGGGCCTCCCGCTGGTAGTCGCGGAGGTCGTACGTCGTCGTCAGATCGAGCGTGGACGAGTCCAGCACGCGGTCCTCGTAAGTGGCGCCGGCGTCGTCGAGGGCGCGACGAAGGGCGGCGTACCGGTGGGCGGGCGCCCGGTACGTTCGGCTTCGGTCGTCGAACTCGACGGGAAGGGCCTCGACGAGGGCGGGATCGGGGTCGCCGTCGAGTCTGATCGTGCCGTCCTCGAATCGAGCGACGAGAGTCACGGGACCGAGCTTGGAGGGGTGGAAATATATGCCCTCCGCACCCCCGGTTCGGTATGGCACCAGACGACCTCGACGCCGAGGTGGCGGACTTCCTCGACGCCGCCGAACGCGTCTACGACGAGTACGACGACGGCTACGTCGACGCCGACACCGCGCTGTCACAGCTCGGTGATCACGTCTCGACCCTCCGCGACGCCTACGAGGGGGAGTGATGTCCGAGTTCGCCCCGCGTGTGGAGGCGATATCGATCAGCGGCATCCGCGAGGTGTTCGAGGCGGCCGGCGAGGACGCCATCAACCTCGGTCTCGGCCAACCGGACTTCCCGGCGCCGGAGAACGCTCGCGCCGCGGCCGTCGAGGCCATCCAAGCCGGCGAGGCGGACGCCTACACCGGGAACAAGGGAATCCGCCCCCTCCGGGAGGCCATCGCGGCCAAACACGAACGCGATCAGGGCGTCGCCGTCGACCCGGACGACGTCATCGCGACGGCGGGCGGGAGCGAGGCGCTCCACCTCGCGTTAGAGGCCCACGTCGACGTCGGTCAGGAAGTGTTGATCCCCGATCCGGGCTTCGTCTCCTACGACGCGCTGACGAAACTCGCGGGCGGGGAGCCGGTACCCGTCCCGCTGCGCGACGACCTGACGCTCGACCCCGCGGCCGTCGAGGAGGCCATCACCGACGACACCGCGGCCTTCGTCGTCAACAGCCCCGGTAACCCGACCGGCGCCGTCTCGTCCGAGGCGGACGTCCGGGCGTTCGCCCGTCTCGCCGACGAACACGACGTGGTCTGTGTCTCGGACGAGGTGTACGAGCACTTCGTCTTCGACGGCGACCACCACTCGCCGCTCACCTACGCCGACACCGACAGCGTGGTCGTCGTCAACGGCTGTTCGAAGACCTACTCCATGACCGGATGGCGACTCGGATGGGTCACGGCCTCGACCCGCCGCATCGAGCGCATGCTCCGCGTCCACCAGTACATCCAGGCCTGTGCCTCCGCGCCGGCCCAGTACGCCGCCGAAGAGGCTCTCAGTGGCCCGCAGAGCGTCGTCGACGAGATGCGAGAGACGTTCGAGGAGCGCCGCGACCTGGTACTCTCCCGCTTCGACGAGATGGGCGTCGAGGTCCCCACTCCCCAGGGCGCATTCTACGCCATGCCCCGGGTGCCCGACGGGTTCGTCGACGCCTGCATCGACCGCGGCGTCATCGTCGTCCCCGGCGACGCCTTCGGCGCGAACGGGGCGGGCCACGCCCGCATCTCCTACGCCAACGACGCCGAGACGCTCGACGAGGCACTGGACGTGATGGCCGACGTCGTCGCGGACCTGCGGTGAGACTGGTTCGTCGCGACCGCGTCCCGCCGATTCGCCGTGGTGGGCAACCGAACCGCCGATACGGACGGTCGCCCCACGCCCCACGGGCCGTGGAATAAACTCGAATAAACTGGTCCGAGTGGCATCAACGCTACATTAAACTATCCACGTGACGTAAGTTCACTCCCCGTTGGCGACTCGGACCGTCCCCTCCGTCCACCCTGGTTGGATGGGACGAGCGCGGTACGCTCTCGCTCGTCTCACCGAACAGTTCCCACAGTTTCAGACGGGCAGTCGTACGTCATCACCGACCGTCGCGGTTCATCGTGACGGCGACGGCCGGTGAACAGTCACAACGAACCGTCTCAGTTGGCGGTGCTGACGATTTTGATGACGTCGCCCTCGTCGAGTTCGTGATCCTCGCCGATCCGGCGGTCCGAGCGGGCGTCGACGGCGTGGAGGTAGCCCTCTCCGATGTCGGTGTGGATGGCGTAGGCGAGGTCCCGCGGCGTCGACCCTCGCGGGAGGAGAACGGCGTCGGGCAGAACCGTCCCGGACCCGTCGGTCCACCTCGTCTCGTTCTGGACGGGATACACGGTGATGCGGTCGAGCAGGTCGTACACCGCCGTGTCGATGGCCTCCTGCACGCCGGTACCGCCGTGGGTCGCCATCACCTCGCGGATGCGGTTCAGCCCCTCGCGTTGGGCGTCGGTCACGTCGCCCGCGATGGTGAAATCCGGGTCACCGGGGTCGTAGGCGACGACGCCCGCCTCGGCGGCCGTCCGCAGGGCGAGTTCGCCGTCCGCCGTCGCCGGAATCACCGGTTTCTCCGTCGCACGGAGTCGCTCGACGTTCTCCGGCGGCGCCACGTCGACTTTGTTGGCGACGACGACGAGGGGTTTGGTGCGGTCCCGAATCTCACGGGCGAGGGCGGCGCGGTCCTCGTCGGTCCACTGGATCGGGTCCTCGGGATACTCCAGGTCGCGGAGACTGGCGGCCACGTCGGCAACCGTCGCGCCGAACCCGGTGAGCATGTCGGTCAGGACGTCGTCGAGGTCGAACTCGGGGGAGCGGGACTTCCGTTCGACGCCCTCCCAGTTGCGGGCGACGATGCCCGCGAGCCACTGGTCCATCTCGTGTTCGACGAAATCCACCTCCTCGACCGGGTCGTAAGTGCCCACTTCGACGGGTTCGCCCTCGGCGTTGGTCCCGCCCGAGGCGTCGACGACGTCGAGGATGGCGTCGGCGTTCGTGAGTTCGTCGAGGAACTGGTTGCCGAGGCCTTTCCCCTCGTGTGCGCCCGGGACCAGTCCGGCCACGTCCAGCAGTTCGACGGGGACGTAGCGCTTGCCGTCGTGACAGCGCTCGTTGCCACAGCGCTCGTCGAGTGCGAGACAGGGGCAGTCGGTGCGTGCGTGGGTCACCCCGCGGTTGGCGTCGATGGTGGTGAAGGGGTAGTTCCCTACGTCCACCTCCGCCCGCGTGGCGGCCTTGTAGAACGTGGACTTGCCCGCGTTGGGTTTGCCCGCGAGCGCGAGAGAGAGCATACCGGACGGTGGCGAGTCGGCGGCAATTTACTTTCGGTCGGGGCGCTACTCGACGGCCCGGAGTTCGAGGGCGATCCGACACGTCTCGGGATCGGTTTCGGGGAAGCGAAGCGACCCGCGGGAGTTGTCGACGATCCATTTCACCAGCCAGAGCCCCAGTCCACCGGCGTGTTCCAGCGGGGTCTCGGTCCCCCGATCCAGGGCGCGGCGGTCCGCCACCGGGACGGACGGACCGGGATTGGCGACGTCGATAGTCGCGGTGGCGCCGTCGCGAGCGACCCGAACCGTCGCCGACGGCGGGTCTGCGGTGCCGTGGACCACGGCGTTCGTGAGCAGTTCGACGACGGCCGTCTTCAGGTGACCGTCGGCGAGGACGGCCACGCCCGCCGATCCGTCGACGTCGACCGTCGCGTCGGGATGCCGGTCGCGAACCGTGGCCACGGCGTCCGCGACGAGGGCGTCCAGATCGAACCGTTCGACCGACCCATCCGTGAGCGTCTGCTGGACGTACCGCGCCTTCTCCGCCCGGTCGACCAGTCGGTTCGCCACCCTGTCGACCCGGTCGAGTCGCGCCCGGGACGGCCCGTCGAGCGCGTCGGTCTCCCGCACCTGTGAGAGGGTGCCGATGACGACGTTGAGGTCGTTGCGGATGTCGTGACGGAGGATGCGATTGACGACGGCGAGGCGTTGTTCCTGGCGCTCGAGGGCCCGTCGGCTCCGGGCCAGACCGTGGGTCTGTTCGAGCATCAGCGTCGCGTTCAACCCCTCGCTGGCGGCGTCCGCGTACCGCTCCGGCGGCAGGTAGTAGGGGTTCCGACAGAGCGTGTCGCGGTAGACCACGTGTTCGTGCGTGCGAAGCGCCTTGGCGATGGCCGTCTCGTCGAAGTCGTCGAGGCCGTACTGACAGAGCGTCGTCACCGGGTGATCGGCCTCGTGAGCGTCGAACGCGGCTTCGAACTCCACGACGTCGTCGAGATCCTCGTCGGTCCGAAACGACCACGAGTTCTCGCCGACGGCGACGAACCCGTCGTATCCGTCCGCGTGGCTCTCCGCCGAGGCGTTCCCGAGCGTCTCGATGATGCGGTCGGGGTCGAACCCCTCGTCGAGGTACACGTCGGTGGCGGAGCGGATCCGCAGGTCGCCGGCGTCGATTCGGCGGGCCACGTCGATGCCGTCGCGACGGAACGTCCCCCGGACTGCCGCGGCCTCGTTCCGGTCGGTCAGGTACAGACAGCGCTGATTACGCTCGAGGGCGCTGGCGACGAACGCCGCGGCGACGCGTCGCTGGGCGGCGAGGGACTCGTAGAACAGCGCGACGTGGTGGCCGGCACCGAGTTCGTCGAAGTCCGCTCGGAGGTCCCTGTACCGCCGGTCCTCGCTCGACGCGGCCGCGGAATCGTCGAGGGAGGGACCGGTCGGGTCCGAGTCGGTCATGCGTGGGCTGTGCTCCGCAGTCGTATCAGGTTTGGGAACTCCGGACTCGGGCGATGCCGGCTCATTCGATCTCTCGGCTCGCCTCGGCGCGGACGATGCGCATCTCGCCGCGCGAGCGGATCGAGCCGTCGACGACGGCGTCCTCGTGGAGTTCGAGGTCGGCACACGAGACGTCGCCGAGCACTCGAACCCCCGGTTCGAGGCGGACCGTCCCGCCGCGAGTGGTCACGTCGCCGTGGATGCGGGTCCCCTCGTCGACGGTCACGTCGCCGCGGGCGCGCAGGCTACCGAAGACGTTGTTGTCGGCGCCGATTTCGATTTCCGTCGCCCGGACGTTGCCGTGGAGGCGGCAGTCGTCGCCGACGTGGGCGGGAGTCGAAACCTGCCACGAGTCGTCGGAGACGTCGCTTCCGCGGGGGATCACGAGGGGGGCCTCCGGAGCGTCGCCCGAGAGGGCCTCCGCGATTTCCTCGGCGGCGCCCTGTTCGCCCACCCGGAGCAGTTGCGAGAGGACGATGAAGTAGAAGACGAGCGTCGGGACGGGGTTTCTGATGACGATCCAGCCGTTGGCCTCGAAGCCCTCGTCGATCTCCACGTCGTCGCCGATGTCGAGGTCGCCGGAGACCATGAGCTGGCCGCCGACGTGGACGCGTTCGCCGAGATAGGCGTCGTCGCCGACGAGGACGTTCCCGGCCACGTCACACCACATGTCGAGGCGGCAGTCGCCCTCGGCTTCGATGTCGCCGCCGAAGCGGACGCGTTCGCCCGCGACGAGGTTCCGCCCGCGGACGCCGAACTCGACGGTGCTCTGACCGCCGACGATGACGTCCCCGACGGTCACGAGGTCGTGTTCCTCGACGGTCGTCCCGTCGGGGATCTTCAGCGCATCGAGCGGGTCCCTCCCGAGTGACACGCGCGTGAATAGACACTGCTGTTATTAAAACGGCCGTCAGACGGCCGTCCGACGCGCGGAAAGGCAGGGTTTTCAGCACGCATCGACTACGGCCGGATATGACCGTACTCTCCTTCGACGACGACGGCGTCGACGTAGTCTACGAGGGAACCGAGTTCCGACTGGAGAAGTCCCTGATCGAGGACGCAGTCGGCAAGACCTACCCCGACGTGACCGACCACGAGGTGTTGCAGATAGTGGAGAAGGAGCCGACCCTCGACGGCGAACCGCGGCGAATCGGCGACATCCTCCACTAGGCGCGGTCGACCGTCTCGGACGAGCGGTCGAGCTGTCGGCCCAGCCGCTCGGCGACGCCGACTCGGAGGATCGACTTCGCGATGGCGGCCCCCCCGCGGAGGGGGTCGAGTTTCGTCTCACCTGCCCGCTCGTCGTAGCCGATGGGCAGTTCCGTCACCCGGTAGCCGCGGGCGACGGGCCGCATCAGGAGCTCCGCCGACAGCCCCGTGTTCTCCGTCCACTCGATGCGGTGCAAGAGGTCGCGCCGGTAGGCGCGCATCCCCGTCGTCACGTCGTGGAGCCGACGACCGAGGAGGAGGCTCGCGAGCGCCGCGAACGCGCGGTTGCCGAGCCGGTTCAGTGCCGGCATCGTCTCCGCGCCGGGCGTGATGCGGTCGCCGCTCACCACGTCGTTGCCCTCGTTGATGGCGTCGAGGAAGTCGGGCAGCCGCTCCATCGGGTAGGTGTCGTCGCAGTCGGTCGTGACGACCACCGGCCGGTCCGGCGTGAGCACCGCCTCCCGGACGGCGACGCCGTAGCCCCGTGGCTCCTGTTCGACGACGCGAGCGCCCATCCCACGGGCGATCTCGGGCGTCCGATCGCTCGACCCGTCGACACAGACCACCTCGGCCCGTCCGTCGGTCACTCGCTCGATGTCGGCGAGGACGCCACCGATGGCCTCCTCCTCGTTGTAGGTGCCCATGACGACGGCCACGTCGTCGAAGGTGTAATCGTTCATACGGGGTGCAGGAATCGTCCGCACTTGAACTTTTAGGTTTGCCTAAAACGTCGCGGCGGCGGGGCAGACGGCCTCGTGGAGGCGCGTGGTGACGTGGTCGGCGAGGCGTTCGAGGTTCTCGGTGTCCTCGCGGTTGTACGAGACGAGCGTGTCGAGGGCGGCGTCGTCGCCGCGTTCGTACTCGCGCCAGAGGCGGACGGCGTCCTCGCCCGAGATGTCCGGGCGGTCACGGTCGATGCCCACGTCCCGTTCGATGCGTTTGAGGCCGCCCGTCAGGTCGAGGCGGCGACAGGGGTACATCAGGTCGAGGTGTGGGGCGTCGATGGAGAGGTCGAAGGACCCTTCGAGGAAGGGCACGTCGAAGCGGGCGCCGTTGAAGGAGACGATCAGCGGCGCGTCGGCGAACTGCTCGCGGAGCGCCCCGGCGGTCAGGTCGTCGCCCCGGACGAGCGTGGTGGTGTCGCCGCCGCGGTAACAGCTCACCGTCGTGACGTCGTTGCGGGCCGCGTCGAGTCCCGTCGTCTCGATGTCGAAAAAGAGGGCGTCGTCGCTGAAGTTCTCGTAGAGGCGCCAGCGTTCGCCCGAGGGAAAGGACTCGTCGAAGAAGCGAGCGTCGTCGCGCCGGAGGTGGTCGGTCGCCACGTCGACGAACGAACGGATGCGGTCGGCCGTCGTCGATCCGACGACGGAGCCGTCGAACTCCTCCCAGTGAGTGATGCCCGCCTCCCAGAGGCGGCGCTCGGTCGTCTCGCCCACGCCCCGAATCGGGATGAAACTGTTCTCGATGCGCACGAGTGGTACTGTCGCGTGGGGCGTCAAAAACCTCGCGCCACGCGGTCGCTAGTACGTGAACGGCGACGCCTCGCCGGTCGGCGCCCACCCGTCGGGCTTCAACTGCACGTACGCGCGGGCGCCGATGGCGGTGGCGAGCAGCCCCGTGGCGGCGCCGAGGACCACGCTGACGGCGCCGGTGACCAGCGGCGGCGCGCCGACGAACCCGAGGAGATAACTCGGGACGCCCCCGGCCAGGCCGATGGCGAAGACCACGACCAGGAGGAAAAAGAGGGAGAGTCGCTCCCCGGCGGTCAGTGCCCACCCGTCGCGGAGGGCGTCGACGACGCTCTTGTCCTCGGCGATCACCTCGAACTGGACGAAATACAGCGCGACGGCGACGTAGATACCGGGGACGATCAGGAAGATGGCCCCCACGAAGATGGCCACGTTGACCACGAAGCCGGCGACGAGGGCGTTCACCAGCACCCAGCCGAACCGCCGTCCCACGTCGTCGGGGAACGAGCGGCGGGCCTCGCTCACGAACGTCCGGATAGTGACGACGCCGAGCGCCTGTGCGAGGACGATCTGTGCCAGAAAGAGGACGGCGGCAGCCGCGAGACTCACGTCGAGTGCCAGCGGCGACCCCGTACCCGTCGGGCCGGGAGGCATCGCACCGGAAGGGGGCGGCGCGTTGCTGGCGGCGCTGAACACTCCCTGGAGCCACTCCTGAACCGCCACCCCGAGGGTCTGGGCGGTGATGGTCGAGAGGGCACCGACGACGACGTAAGCCACGAAGAGGATGGCGGCGACGCGTGTCGGGAGGCGGAAGAGGCCGTCTTCGATCGCAGCGGAGATGTCGAGTGACATACTGACGTGTGTACGACCCGTGGCGTCCGAGAAAAAAGTCCCGTCGACGTCCGGGCGGTAACTGGGGATCAGTCCCCGGTGACGGAGCCGTCGGCGGTGGCGTCGTCAGTCGTGATCGTGACGCCGATGCCGTCGGCGTCGAGTCCGACGGTGACCGCGTCGAGCGTCGCCTCGAAGACGGTCCGGTGGTGGCCGTCCGCGTCGTAGGAGAGCCACGACTCCACCAGCCCCACGTCGTCGAGGCGGTCCAGCCGTCGGTAGACGGTGGCTCGGGACGCATCACACACCTCGACCAGGTCGCGGGCCGACCGGGGTTCGGCGTGAACCGCCTCGAGGATTGAACGACTGTAGTCGTCCTCCAGTAGGGCCAGCACCTCGTCGGTTCGGTCGGGGTCCGGTTCGTCGGTCGTCGGGGTCGGGGGCGGCGTATAGGACGTCATCGGTCTCGAGTACGCGGTCTCACGCCATCCCCCCAGTCTTGCTGTCTACGAACGTCGACACTGGTCGTCGAGGGAGGCTACGTGTGTAGTGTCGAGGTGCATCGGCCGGTCACGCCGCGTCGAATCCGGCGGCGCCGAACAGCAACGAGAACGTCTTGCGCTCCGCGAGTCGCAGGTGTTTGTTGAACGTCGGCTGGGTGATGCCGAGTCGGTCGGCCACCTCGCAGCCGTCGTGTTCGCGGGGCCACTCGAAGTAGCCCGCCGCGAGCGCCGTCGTGAGCGCGTCCCGCTGGCGGTCGGTGAGACGTTCGGTTACCCGGTCGCGGAGTTCGCCGGGCGTTCGCTCCTGTCGCTCGTGCTGTCGCTTCGCGGCCAGTTCGACCGACGGCGCGAGTTCGCGCAGGCGGTCGGTGAAAGAACGCACGTCGGCCTGTGCCGACACCTCGACGGCGATGGTCGTCTCCGCGGGCGTCGCCACCGCCCGCCGGAGGACGGCGCCGTACTCGGCCAGGGGTGACCCGAACCACGTGTCGGTACGCACCTCGACGAGCGTCGACGCCGCGTCGTCGGTCACCACCGACACCTCGCCGGGGAACGTCCGCTTCGCGACGTTCGCCGCCCCGTCCGTCCCCGTCTCGAAAGTGAAGAAGACGCTCACCTCCCCGTCGCGGGCGACGGTCCGCTCGTGGCGCACCCGGCAGTCGGCCGCGCGGGCGGCCCGGGCGAAGGGCAGGTCGACCGAGGTGTCGTCGCCCCGGAAGACGAGTTCGACCGTTTCGTCTGACTCCAGCGCGCGCCGGCGCTCGATGGCCGCGAGGGCGTAGCCGACGGAGGTACCGAGTTGGTCGAGGAAGTCCCGCGCGCGGTCGCCGAAGGCGTTGGGCGACGCCGCGGCTACCGTGAGGACGCCGTGCGTGATGCCGTCGTAGGTCAGCGGCACGGCACAGACGGACTGGATTCCCTCGGCGAGGGCTGCGCGTCGCCAGTCGCCGCTCGGGCCGTCGGCGACCAGCGAGTCGGCCACCGCCACGTCGTCGGAGCGCCAGGCCCGGACGGCGGGGTGCGGGTCCGGGCCGGCGGCCGTCGTCGACAGCGACGTTTCGGTCGCGGCCGCCGGCGACGTGCCGACGGCGACGCGGGGCGTCAATCGATCGGCGCCGACCTCGACGCCGCCGATCCACGCGCGTTCGTAGGGGCCGGCGTCGGCGAGTCGATCACAGACCGCGCGTTCGACCTCCGCGGCGCCCGAGGCGTCGGTGATCGCCGCTTCGACCTGTTGAGTGAGGGTAGCGATACGGTCCAGACGCTCGGCACGCTTCGTCTGGGTCCGGAGGCGCTCCTCCTGGGCGGCGAGTCGTCGCTGCCCACGGAGGTGGTTCAGCGCGGCTTCGAGCGTCGCCGCGAGGACGTGGGCCGCCTGAATCGTGTCGGGGGCGAGCGAGCGCTCCGGCGACCCGACCAGCAGGACGCCGTGGTTGCCGAGCGCGAGGGCGCGCCAGTCGTCGAGAGCGGCGAGTCGGTCGTCGTCGTCCGGCGTGACGACCGTCCCGGTGGCGAAGGCGTCCCAGAGGTGACCACCGTCGGCGTCCACGGTGCGGTCGCGGAGGTCGTCGGGGATCGAACCGGCACACACCTCTGGCCGGAGAACGCCCTCGTCGCCGTCGTAGAGGAAGGCGCCGACGGCCGACAGGTCGAGCGTCTCGACGCCGGCTTCGACGGCCATCCGCGCCGCCTCGGCGGGTCGGTCGGCGGTGGCGAGATCCTCCGTCGCGGCGTTGAACGACGCCATCCGGCGCTCGCGGGCTTTTCGGCCGGTCACGTCCCGGCTGACGATCACGATCCGTTGCGGGCCGTTCGTCCACGCGGTGGGATAGAAGTCGGAGTGAACCCACCTGACCTCGCCGTCCGGGCGCTCCACGCGATACTCGCGGGCGTAGCTGTCGGCCGCCGTCCCCGTCTCGACGTCCCGCTGGATCCTCTCGACGAAGGCTCGATAGCCCGCCTCGTCGTCCTCGTGGAGCGTCCCGAAGAACCCGTCGGGGTAGCGCTCGTGGAGCGTCGAGAGGGGTTGCCCCCAGATGTCCTCGTAGCCGGAGCTCAGGAAGTCGGGATTCGGCGACGCGCGGTCGAGTTCGTGGGCCGGGGCGAGGAAGACGGCCTCGTCGATCCGGTCGAGGACGGCACGCAGTCGTTGCTCCGAACGCCGGCGCTCGGTCACGTCCCGCGAGATGGTCAACAACCGGTCCTCGCCGTTGATCGTCGTCGGCGTCGCCGTCACGTCGAGCCATCGAACCTCGCCGTCGGCGGTTTCGAGCGCCCACTCCAGGTCGCGTTTCCCGTCGGCCTCCATTATCTCCTGCAGCGTCTCTCTCGCCCGATCGGGGGTGTACCCCTCCTCGGTCGCGCTCAGGGCACCGATCCCCCGGTCGAGGATGGTCTCGCGGTCGTAGCCCGTCAACGCACACATCGTGTCGTTGACGGCGACGAGGTCCCCAGTCTCCGGGTCGTAGACGTTGATGATGTCGGTGACGCCGTTGAAGATCTGTTCGTACTCGCGTTCGCGGCGCTTCCGTTCGGTCACGTCGCGGCCGATGGCCAGATATCGCGTCTCGCCGCCGATTCGGGCGGTCGTGCCGTTGACCTCTAGCCAGCGCCGCTCGCCGTCACGGGTCTCGACTTGCCACTCCATCTGTCGTGGCTCGCCCGACTCGACGACCGAACGGATGATCTCCTGGCCGCGTTCCTCGGTGAACCCCTCGCGCTCGACGCTGACCGCCGCCGCGCCGCACTCCAGTAGTTCCGACTTCTCGTAGCCGAGGAGGTCACAGAGGCTCTCGTTGGCGTCGATCATCTCCCCCGACCCCGGGTCGTGGACCGAGATGGTGTCGTTGACGCCGTCGAAAATCTGTTCGTACTCGCGCTCCCGGCGTCGTCGCTCGGTCACGTCTCGGAAGTTCACCAGCGTCGCCGGTTCGCCGCCGTGCTGGATGCGGGAGACGACCAGATCGAGCGTCCGGCGCTCGCCCACCGCTGTTTCGACCTGTACGTCGTACCGGTTCGGCGGCGACTCGCCGGCGATCCGGCGGCGGTACCGATCCCTGACCAGTTCCCGGCTCTCGGGTGTGAATACCTCGTAGAACGGGCCATCGAGAAGCGTCTCGCGGTCGTAGCCGGTGATCTCCGTGAACCGCTCGTTCACGAACGTGAACTCGCCGTCCTGGACGAGGACGATGCCGTCCGAACTCTGCTCCACCAGCGTCGAGTACTTCTCGCGCCCCTCTGCGGCCGCGCGTTCGTGTTCGCAATCCACCAGCGAGGCGAGTCGCGTCGCGAGGAGGTGCGGGTCGTCCTCGACCACCCGTCGGGGGAGGGTGTCCGCCGCACCGGCCGAGAGGGCCGCTGTCGTCCGGTCGTAGCCGCCATCGACCAGAACGACGACCGGAACGGCGTCGCCGACGTCGGCCGCGACGGCGGCGCCGTCGACGTCGGGCACCCCATCGTCGACGAGCAGGCAGTCGGGGGAGCCCTCGTCCAGCGTCTCGGCGACGGCCGCCAGCGGGAGGGACTCGACGGCGACGGGGGGGTCGGCCGGTCCGACCCCCGACCGGAACGCCGCCGCCGTCTCCGGCGTCCCGACGACGGCGACGGTGATCGATCCGGAACGGAGGGATGACATGTGTCACACACCCGGCCCGAGTGCCCTAAAACGTTCGTCCCGTGGTCGCTCGCGCCGTTCTCTCGCGCAGTGAGACGGTACCCCGGGAACGAGCCGTCACCGGGCCGAATCGCCGGTCCCCCTCTTCGGCCCTCCGGAACGTCCCCGTCCGTTCGACCGCTCGTCGAGAGCGATCGTAGCGTTTGGAACTGTTTGCACGCCCGATCGCACGCCGCCTGCCGATCGGGTTGTACTGACTTACAACGGCGGCGATAGCCGTACTCAGTCTTCCAACACGTCGTCGGACCCGTCGGGACAATTAGTATTCGGAATCACGTGGATTGCCGCCGGGGGAATCGATACCCGAACCGTCGTCTCTGGAGCGAGCGGTCCCCCATCCACGCCGTCACGGACGGACGCGACGAGCGTGTGGTCGGTACCCGAAATCGACACCAGCACTCGCCGGTCGTCGCCCTCGTTCAACACCCGGCTGACGGTGCCGCGGAGAGCGGTGCCGTTCTCGGTCGCCGAGTCCGCGAGGCTCACCCCGACCCGGACGGGACGGACGCAGGCCCACACGTCCGGCGGCACGTCCTCCTCGACGCGCGCCTCGACCGTCGCGTCGCCGATTCGGAGTTCGACCGACGCACCGTCCCCGTCGGGTACCGTCGCCGGTAGGACGTTGTCGGTGCCGGTAAATCGGGCGACGAAGGGTGACTGCGGACGGTGCAGAATCTCGTCGGGCGGGCCGACCTGCTCGACGCGCCCGTCACGCAGGACGGCGATCCGATCACCGAGGACCGTCGCGGCGCGTCGGTCGTGGGTGACGTAGACGACGGGGAGGTCGAGGGCGGCAAACAGGTCGTGGAGTTCGTCGCGGAGGCGACGCGCCGTCGGTGCGTCCAGACTCGACAGCGGTTCGTCGAGGAGGAGGCAGTCGGGGTCGGCCGCGAGGGTGCGAGCGAGGGCGACCCGCTGGCGTTCCCCACCGGAGAGTGCGCCGGGGCGGCGGTCGAGGGCGTCACGGATCTCGAACCGTTCCGCGAGTTCCTCGACGCGCTCGTCGGTCGTCCCAGTGAACGAGATGTTCTGTCGAGCCGTCAAGTGTGGGAACAACGCACCGTCCTGAAACACGATGCCGGCCCGGCGCTCCTCGATGGGGCGGCCGGTGAGCGGTCGGCCGTCCAGCGAGACCCGACCCGCGTCGGGGGTGACCGTCCCGGCGATGGCGCCGAGAAACGTCGACTTCCCGCTCCCCGAGGGGCCGAGCACCGCGAGGGTCTCACCGCCGACCGACAGGTCGACCGGGCCGAAGTCGAACCCGTCGTAGGACTTCCGAAGTCCGGTCACGTCGAGGGTCATTCGAGGGGGTTGGTACCGAGCGTTTCGAGGACGACCAGCGTCGCGACGGCGAGGCCGACGAGGACGACGGCGATGGGGAAGGCCTCGTCGAGGCCGAGCGTCGTGAAGGAGACCCAGATTTGGACCGGCATCGTCCGCGGGTAGTACGCGAGCATGATCGTCGCGCCGAACTCGCCCATCGCACGGGCGAACGCGAGGGTGATGCCCGCGAGAATCCCCGGCCAGGCCAGCGGGAGCGTCACGCGTCGCACGGCCGTAAACCGCCGCTTCCCGAGCGAGCGCGCGGCGTGTTCCAACCGCCGGTCAACACCTTCGATGGCCGCCTTCGACGTGACGACCACGAACGGCGAGGCGACGAACGTCTGGGCGAGGGCGACGCCGGCGAGCGACCGCGTCAGCGGCACCCCCGCGGTGGCCGCGGCGCTCCCGACGACCGTGTTCGGACCGACGACGGTCAACAGGACCATGCCGCTGACGACCGGGGGGAGGACGAGCGGCAGGACGACCACGGCGGTGAGCAGGGTGGGCAGACGGCCGTCGGTCCGCGCGAGCCAGTAGGCGAGCGGGAGACCGAACGCCGTCGCCAACAGGGTACTCGCGCCCGCGCCCAGCAACGAGGTCCGCGCGGCTCCGATCACCGCCGGTGCGGTGAGGCGCGCGAAGACCGCACCGGGTGGCTGCGCGACGACCAGTGCGAGCAGCGGCACGAGGTAGTAACACAGCAACACCGCCCCGAGGAGAAGGGTGACGGAGAGCCAGTCGAAGCGGCCGGCCACGCGCTCAGTTGGCGATTCCATCGGGGACGTCTCCGGTGTACGTCGGATAGTCGTCGGGCACGACGAAGCCGAACTCGTCGAGGTACGTCCCGTTCGTCAGCCGATCGAAGACGCCCCGGACCGGCGCGGCGTCGTAACGGACCGTCCCGCCGTAACTGATCGGGGCACCGGCCACCAGCTTCCCGCTCGGGAGTTCGTAACGGACGGTCGCGTACCGATCGGCGAACCGGGGCGTGCTCAGGTCGACCTCCGGCGGCAGGGACACGTAGTCGTACCCCCGCTCCTCGGCCATGCTGCGGTAGGTGACGGCGGCGTCGATCGACCCCGTTTCGAACTGGCTGACGAGCTGTGTCTCGGGGTAGATCTGTTCGCGGCGGGGGATCGCCTCCCGAAGGTCGGTCTCCAACCCGTAGTACTCGCTCGCGAGTTCGAGGACGAACAGGGTGCGGTAGCCGAGCGGATCCAGATCCGGGTCGGTGCGGCCGAGCGACACTGCGCCCGAGAGGAGCGGGCGATACCAGCGGTCCGGAGCGGCCTCGGCCAGTCGTCGTCCGCCCGCGTCGTCGTCGTCGTAGGCGACGACGAGGGCGTTCGTCGCGAACTCAGCGTACCACGGCGGATGGAGGGGCCCGTCGAAGAGGGCGACGTCCGCGAGCGCGACGACGTCCGGATCCTTGCTCTCCCCGGCGACGAGTCGGGCGACTTCCGCCGAGCCGTGGGCTTCGACCTGCAACCGCGCATCCACCCGCGGTCGGAGCCCGTTCTCGAAGGCGTTGTTCAGGCTGCCGGCGGCGAGCACCGTCACGGACGGTGGTGGATCGCTGGTGCGGCCCCGCCCGAGACAGCCGCCGACGCCGACGCCGCCGACCGCCGAGGTGAGCAGTGCGAGTGCACCGCGACGGTCGACCGATTTCGACGCCATAGGTTGACTTGTATCGGTTGAAATAAAGGCTTATCTCAAAGAGATTCGGTCGACCACCATAGTCACGGCCGCGTCGACGACGCTGACGGAACGGCAAGTGGAGGTGCTCGAACTGCGCGGAGCGGGCCACACACAGCGGGAAGTCGCGGAGATGTTGGGGACGACGGACTCGAACGTGAGTGCCATCGAACGGGCCGCCGAAGGGAACGTGGAGAAGGCCCAGGGAACCCTGGAGTTGCTCCGGATGATTCGCTCACCGGTCCGGTTCACGGTAGCGACCGGCGCCTCGTTCGACGACGTCGTCGACCGGGTGTAGGAACGGGGCGACGAGACGGGAACGAAACTCGCCTACTGTCGGCCGGAGCTCTACACCCACCTGTTCGGCCATCTGGAGGAGTACACCACCAGAAACAGACTGGACACCGCGGTCGAAATCGGCCTGATCCGCGACGGCGACGTGACCGTCTTCGTGCCGGACGCGGAGGGCTGATCCCCCTTTCGGGATCGATTCGTGTCCACCCTGTGGCGGCGGTGACCGTCGGTAGTCGTTGCACGTCGCCGCACACCAGGTCGACCGAGCCTACGCACCACGACCCCGCGGACTCCACTGTCGTCTCGACGTCGTGATACCCCGCAGTCGCGAACGTCGAAATCTGTGCAGCGGCTGTTGGATGCTGAGTGTGGGCCGGGACCCCGTCGTCTTACTCAACGCAACAACTCATCGTCGACGTGTCGCGGCGGAACGCCTGACAGGCGTGCTTGAACGCCTCTGAGAACGTCGGGAACGGGTGGATCGTGTCGATGATGTCGTCGACGGTGAGGTCGAACTTCACGGCCAGCGTCGCCTCGGGGATCATGTCGGCGGCCCGCGGCCCGACCATGTGGACGCCGACGATTTCGTCGGTTTCGTGGTGCGTGACGACCTGCACCGACCCACGCGTGTCCTCGACGGCCTTCGCCTTCGGGACGTCGTGCATCGCCACCGTCCGGCACGTGCAGGTGCCGTGGTCGTCCCTGTACTCGAGTTCCGTCGTTCCGACTGCGGCGACCTCCGGGCTCGTGAACACCACCTTCGGGACGGCGTGGTAGTCGACGGTCGCGCCCCCGTCGTCTTCTCGCGGGGTCCGCCCGCTCGCACGACCAGCGGTGCGTCGCTCCGTGCTGTCGAAGGCGTTCCTGACGGTGTGGTTGCCCTCCTTGGCGGCGACGGTCTCCAGCATCGGCTCGCCGATGCAGTCTCCGGCCGCGTACACGTCTGTGTTCCCAGTCCGGAACTCGTCGTCCACGACGACGGCGCCCGATCCGTCCGTCTCGACGCGGATCGCGTCCAGTCCGATATCGTCGGTGTTCGGGGTGACGCCGGTGGCGACGAAGAGGTCGGCGGCCGTGAACGTCTGCGGGTCGCCGGCGACGGTGGTCTCGACGGTGACGTCGTCTCCCGTCTCGTCGTCCTTGGAGACGCGCCGGACGTCCACGTCCGTCTGGACGGTGATCCCGTCCGCCTCGAAGCACCGCTGGAGTTCGCGTCCGAGCTGGCTCTCCATCCCGGACAGGACGTTGCTCGACCGCTGGAGGATCGTCACGTCCGTCCCCATGTGATGGAGGATCTGGCCCCACTCCATCGCGACGTATCCAGCACCGATCATCACGATGCTCTCGGGGAGGTCGCGGCGGTCGAGGATGCTCTCGCTTGTCTCGTAGTCCACCGAGTCGAGACCGTCGATGGGCGCGATTCGCGGAGAACTACCGGTCGCGACGAGCGCCTTCTCTCCGACAATCGTCGTGCCGGCGTCGGCGCCGTCGACGACTTCGATAGTGGCATCGTCGCCGGACTGTGTCCGGCTGCCGGTGGAGCTCTGCTCCGCCTCGTCGCCGGACTGTGTCCGGCTGCCCGAGGGACTTCGTCTCCCGCCGTCGACGAAGCGGCCGTATCCCTCGTAGATGTCCGTGCCGAAGTGGTCCGCTACGTCGACGTAGTTCTGTTCGCGGAGCGCTGCGACGATTTCGTCCTTCTCGTCGATGGCCGTTCCCCAATCCGTGGCGGGCTGGTCGTCGTCGTAGTCGACGGCGCCGAAGGGATTGTTCGGCGGCTCGTGGGCCGTCTTCCCCACTTCGAGAAGGTGCTTGCTCGGGACACAGCCGACGTTTACGCACGTTCCGCCGAGTGGCAGTCCGGTGTTCACCATCGCGGTCGAGAGGCCACGCCGGTCGGCCTCCGTGATCGCCGCAAAGGCCGCTGCACCACCGCCGAGAATCGCGAGATCATACGATCGGGGGGTGTCATGCTCGCCGATAGTTGGTAACGCGAAGGTATTATACTGCGGAGTCCAAAGCTATGGAGTAAGTTGGAGGTCTCGAAGTAATGGCAGACGCTACTTCCTCACCGGCGCCGACGTGTGACGTGGACGGGACGTGTTACTGTCCACTGACGGGCGTGATCACCACACTCAGTCGAAAGTACGCGATGCAGTTGGTGAGCATCATCGGCGCCCACGATTCGCTTCGCTTCGCCGAGATCGAAGCCCACCTCGCGAGTGCCAGTACCTCGACGATCTCGAAGCGATTAGACGAATTCGAGGCGGCGGGGCTGGTCTCGCGCACGCAGTACAACGAGATGCCGCCGCGCGTGGAGTATGCGCTGACGGAGGACGGTCACGAACTGCGCGAGCGTCTCGAACCGCTGCTCGAATGGGCGTCGGAGACCGACGACGCCCCAAAGGACGATTCGGACACCTAGTCTCCCTCGAAGCGTCCGTTCTGTGACGTCCTTCGGGGAGACGAATACGCGGACCAGACGGAGCAGTCAGCTACGCTCAGCTCTCCGTGGATCGGGTAGCAAACCATTAGGGAGTCGTATTCGTACTCTCTCGTAGTATGTACGAGGACATCCTCCTTCCGTTCGATGGAAGTGACGGGGCTGCGGCGGTACTTCATCACGCTGCCGAAATCGCGCACTGGGCCGATGCCACAATCCACGTCCTCTTCGTCGCTGACACCACACGCGATAGTGTCACCGTCGTGGAAACGCAGGTGGTCGACGCACTTGTCCAAGAAGGCGAGGACACCGTCGAGGAGGCGGAGAAAACACTGCGCACGCTCGATGTAACCTACGATTCTGACGTCGTCCAGGGGAATCCGGCGCCGACGATTGTCGAGTACGCCGAGCGGTACGACCACGACCTGATCGTGATGCCGACACAGGGTAGAACGGGTGTCTCACGGTATTTCGTCGGGAGTGTCTCCGAGAAAGTCGTTCGCCTGTCTTCCGTGCCGGTTCTCACGGCCCGGATGCAGCCCGACGAACAACTGACCTTTCCCTACGAGAACGTCCTCGTTCCAACGGACGGGAGTGCCGGAGCGACTACCGCTGCGGAGCACGGCCTCTCGCTTGCGGCGGCTCTCGATGCGACCGTCCACGGTCTGTCCATCGTGGACGACTCCGTCCTCGGTCTGGACGTTCGATCGACCACGTCGGGACGGGAGAACGAACGAGCCGCAACCGATGCCGTCGATGACCTTCTCTCGGAGGCAGAGACACACGGCGTCACCAATACTGTACGGCACGTCGAACACGGGACACCCGTCGAAGGAATTCTCGACTACGTGGAATCGAACGACATCCACGCTATCGTGATGGGAACGACGGGGAGACGCGGGACTGATCGAATACTGCTCGGGAGCGTCGCGGAGCAGACTGTCCGCGCTGCACCGGTTCCCGTCATCACCGTTCGAGGAACGAAGTAGCGTCGGTGAGTGCCCCCGTTACTGTCGGCTCTCCGTGCGTATCGACTCCGAGATTCGGACCTCCGCCACTCTACTGGTTCAACTGACTTCTGTCACCGCTCATCACGCTCGACGTCGACGAACTCGCCACGAGCGAAATCGCGGTGCCAACCGAGGAGTTCGGTGCACTGTCGGCGACGGCGTGTCGAGGAGAACCGAACACCCCTCACCGCGACGGGCGTCCTCGAGGCGGTGATGGGCGAACTCGAAGACCAACTCGATGATCGGGCCACTGTCCGACCTATACCCTTTTGAAACGTCGAGATGATGTCTCGACGAAGGACGATCACTACCGGTTCGAAAGTGACTCGTACGCGCCGGAAAAGATGATGGTGGGAATTGTCACCTAATGGTTGATCCAACGACTGCGCCTCTCAGTGAGCTCATATTACATCTCCTCCTCGCGGCTGGCCTCGGGGCGCTCATCGGTCTGGAACGGGAACAGAGCGAGTCGGGCGGATCGTTCGCCGGGAGTCGGACGTTTCCCCTGATCGCGCTCTATGGGGCGCTCGTTCAGGGGTTCTTTCCGTCCGTGCTTCCACTCGCTGTGGGAACGCTCATCGTGCCACTCACCGTCGCGTACGTCGGGAAGATCTGGTACGAGAGCGATATCGGTCTGACGACGCTCGTGGCCGCCCTCCTCACGGTCGTTCTGGGTGCAATAGCCATGCACTCCGACCGCGGTGCGCTCATCGCGATCATCGTCGGCGGTGCCGTCACGGTACTGCTCTCGGTGAAAGATCCGATACACGAGTTCGCCAATCGGATCGAAGAAAGCGAACGGCGGGCGTCGGCGAAGTTCATCCTCGTCGTCCTCGTCGTCCTCCCAGCGCTCCCCAACCGATCGCTCGACGCCCTCTATGGCCTCAATCCGAGATTCATCTGGTTGATGGTCGTCTTCGTCACCGGTCTCGGATTCGTGGCGTACGTGCTTGGACAAACGCTCGGCCCCGAACGAGGGATCGCCCTCACTGGAATCGTCGGCGGGTTCGTCTCGTCTACGGCAACGACGGTCTCAATGGCGGAGAAGACGACCCAGAACGCGACGCTCTATCACGTCTGCGCCTTCGCGGTCGTCACCGCGTCCATCGTGATGTTCCCCCGAGCACTCATCGAAATCGCGGTCGTCAACCCCGATCTGCTCTCGAGTGTCGCACTGCCGCTGGGAGCGATGACCGTCGTCGGTGCGGTTGCTGCCGGGGTGTTGTACTGGCTGACTGCGTCCGACGAGACGGTCGAACCGGACGAGCTCAAGAATCCGTTTCGCCTGCGTCCTGCCCTCCTCTTCGGGGTCATATTCGCGGCCGTGTTGCTCGTCTCCGAATACGCCAACGAGTGGTTCGGGGCATCGGGAGTGTACGCGACGGCGTTCTTCTCCGGGCTCGCCGACGTCGACGCGATGACGATCACGTTGAGTCGACTCGCAGCCGAAGGGGCAGTCTCGACGGAGGTCGCCACGACGGGAATCGTCATCGCGGCCATCGCAAACACCGTCGTCAAGGCCGCGTTGGCGTGGGCTCTCGGCACCTACAGATTGGGCCGGCTCGTGTCGATCGTACTCGGCGTCGTCGTCCTGAGCGGTCTGGTTTTTTTGGTCGTGTGAACTACCCACACGCCCACCGAGATCACGTCGACCGCCATCTCGCAACGTTGCGGGGGCAACTACTTCACGTCCTACCGACATCGTGCGGTGATCAGTCTTTGCGGTTCGATAGCTGCTTTTCGACCGATAGTAGCGTTTGGAACTGTGTACACACCTGATCGTACGCTGTCCTACGATCAGGTGTGCGATGACTTACGAACGCTACGATAGTACCAGTCACCGGTTCCCCGACCCTCGTATTCGATGACTGCTTCGACAACTGTGAATCCAGACGGGGGAAAGAGCAGTGGAGCAACGAGCTAGGAGATTCCGATCCAGATCAGAGGCCTCGACGAGAGTCGAAATACCGTATCACTGCTGTGAGTGCTACGACCACACGGAGCGGTATCACCGTCAATAGACCAGTTCCAATCATGAACAGTGCGAGGAGCTTCGGAAGAAGCGACGTCAACAGAACGCCACTCAGGCTCGAACACGTCCCGCATAGCAGGAATTCCCCCCTCACGGCGTAACCTTTGTACGCCTGCCATGAGGCTGTAGAGACAGAATACTGTGGATTCGAATGTCGACGAGATACTGACACGAGGGCGTGAATCCGGTCCGTTAGTCGCTGGCGCTCTCGTCTCTCTGCTCCTGTTCCTGTTCGCGGTTCAGTTGCTGGGTGCGTCCACAGCGGCCGCGGCCGCTCCGCTCGAACGGGTCTTCAGGCGATACGTCGCCGGGAGTGGACAGGCCCTGGGTGCAAGCTGGCTCGCCACGTACGTGCTCACCAACGGATCAGTAGTAGCGGCCCTGTCCGTCTCGCTGTTCAAGACCGGGATCCTCACGGCCTCACAGCTGTTCCTGATGCTCGCTGGCTCACGCCTCGGGGGCGCCGCTATCGTACTCCTGATCGGGATGCTGGACTACTTCCAGAAGCGGCGCTATTCGTTCGGTGAGGCGACCGAGTTGGGGATCCTGACCTTCCTCCTGTCCCACTCGATGTATGTGCCGGCGACCGTCCTCGGGTATCTCCTGTTGCCGAGACTCCAGACGGGATTCGGAGCCGTCAGTAACCGAATCGAACTCTCGTTTCACCCGCTGGCGGCCTTCGATCCGGCGACGGGAGCCGTCGTCGATACCGTCGGCGTGGGTCTGGCACTCGTGATGGCCGTTTTCGTGCTGTTCGGCAGCCTCACGCTCTTCGATCGGGTACTCAAGCGGATCGACACCGAATGGCTCCGCAAGCGGTTCTTTCGCCGATTTCAACACAGATGGACCTCGTTTGGACTCGGTATCCTCATCACCGGCGTGACGACCAGCGTTGCGTTCTCGCTGGGGGTCGTCGTCCCCCTCTACAATCGTAACTACATCAAACGGGAGGAGATCGTTCCCTACGTTCTGGGGGCGAATATCGGCACCTTCTTCGACACGATCGTCATCGCTGTGCTTCTGGAATCCCCACAGGGCGTGGCTATCGTGCTCTCACTCGTGGCCGTCGGAACGGTCATAACGGTCGGAACACTGGTTCGATTCTCGACGTACTTCCAAGCTGTCGAGACAATCCAAACCCGACTCGTTACTGATCGTCGATACCTGGCCGGGTTTCTCATCTCGTTGATTGTCCTCCCGATACTTCTGGTCCTGCTCCCGATCTAATTCTGCGGCCGAGACAGTCCGTTCTATCGGGAGGGGGCCGCCAATACGAGTGGTGCCTCCCATTCCGCAGGCTCAGTTGCCCCCGAGCCTATATGTGGATTTGACACGCATCTCTACGTATGGCCTCCGTCGACGAGGTGCTCGTTGCGTACGATGGGACCCCGCTCTCGGAGAAGGCGCTGGCGCACGCGCTCGACGTGTACTCGGATGCATCGATCACCGTCCTCCACGTCATCGACTACATCGAAGAGAGCTACACCGCGAAAGCACTGGTCGGGGACGAAACGCTCCGGGAACGGGCCCGAGATCGGTCGGCAGAACTGCTCACCGAGGCCGAGGCGAAGGCAGCCGAGCACGACCGGGTGGTTACGACAGCAAGCGAGGTCGGCAAGGCCGCAGACGAGATCCTCGAGTACGCAGACACACACGGCATCGACGTGATCGTCATCGGAAGCCACGGACGCTCGGGTGTCGCTCGAATGCTCATGGGTTCGGTCGCTGAAACGGTGATGAAGCGTGCATCAGTGCCTGTGACTGTCGTCAGGTGACCGCAAACTGTGCCCCCAGATTCACCCCTGAAACGGCGAACCACAGGTGGAACATACCAAACATCCGGGGGAGAATCCACTCGCGAGACACCATTTTGTAATTGAGGGTTGAACGAACACGCATGAGAGTGCTCGTCCCAATTGACGGCTCAAAATGTAGTTTTCGCGCACTGGAGTTCGCTACTGAGTTCACCTCACGGTTTGAGGGCTCGCTTCACGTCATGCACATCACCGATTATGATGGGGAGGCAAAGCAGGACCTCCTGGACCGGGCGAGGACCGTGCTTGCGGAAGCCGGTATCGAAGACGATCCAGAAATCATCCCGATAACACAGATGGCCGCCCCTCGCTATGCTAACCGAGTTGGTTCATTAATCCTGGAGGTAGCTGCCGATCGAGACTACGATCATGTCATCATGGGTCATCACGGTACCGGACGTCTCGGTCAGGCGATCATGGGTAGCGCCGCCAAAACCGTTGTCGGTGCGGATGAAATACCTGTAACCATCATTCCGTAAAGCGGCCCCACGTTGACACTCGGTTATAAATCTCCTGTACAGACCATCATCAAGCACTCGATTACGGCTCCCTTGACCCACCGAGGACGAGCCCTAACGATAGAGGGGAGCGCTCTCGATCTGGCTGGCGGGCGAGTACTTCCGATAAACCATCAGTATCGAACCGACCTGTTGATTTTTGCATTTCCTCATCGTATTGACAACGATGCCCCGGATTCCGGATCTCAAGTCGATCACAACAGAGGACGAGTACATCCACGTCCGGTATCGGGAGCCAGACCAGTTCGATCAAATTCGGACACCAGACTGGGCGGACCGTGTCTCCGATTCCGTCTCGAAGGGGAGCGAGGTGCGGATGGGGAAGCGGGACGACACCGATGAGTGGGTAGTCCAGTCTGTGTTGATCAAGAAAAACGTGGGTGAAGAAAAAGCCCGTGAGCAAGCCGACAAAATTATCAGAGAGGTCGAATCGTGATCGGATGCTTCGTCAGTCGTGGTTGTTGAACCCGACTGGGAGACCCACTCAGAACATCTCTGCCGGATTGAGATCGCACAGAGATACCACCAAGCGGAGGTGCTACCTCGGAAACAGGACAATGCTACATACAAAACAGGACATCTCTAGTCTCGCCGAGTACCTCCACAAAATATCGATTCGCCATAGAGGACCGCCTTCATTCGATTTCTAACCCGCCACCGCTTTCGGCGTTTCCGGCTTCGCCATCTTCAGCCCACTCTATCTCGAACTCGATACTCAGCTCACCAGGACTATCGGTCGGTCCTTCGCGCTCGGCTTTCACCTCGAACGTCGGTTGGGCAGAAGGTGTCATCGTCACTGACTGCTCGCCGGCGGTTAGAGTGATGTCGCCGCCGGCATCGAGTTTGTCTGCGACTCGACGAAGATACGACGCGATCTCTTCTCGACTCTGGAATCCCTCTGATTGAAAGAGGACTTCTTCGGGCATACGATATCTCGTAGGACCCACAGACGGATAAGTGGGGTCCGAATACCCTTGGCAGTCGATGGCAGTCAAAGTGGTCTACAGCTGTGATGATATCGAATCTTTTTGTCATCACTCTACGAACTCACAGTTGTGAACCTCAGCAAGGGGTTTGTCCTCGCCCTCGTCGTCACCCTCCTCGTACTATCGACCATGCTGATCCAGCCGTTTCTCCAGTACGTCCTCGGTGCCGTCCTCCTCGCCTACGTGCTCTATCCGCTGCAGATCCGTCTCGAAGCGCACGTGTCGCCGATGGCCGCCGCACTCTCGCTCGAAATTCTGGCAGTTGCCGGATTCGTCGCGCCGTTCGTGGTGATCCTCGCGACGGTCGTGGGTAGTGCTGACCGGATTCTCCAAAATTTCGACACTGATCCGGTGCAGATCGAGGTGGTCGAATCCCGGATCGAGGAACTCACCGGACAAGAGGTCGATATCGTCGGCGAACTCGTCAGCTCAGGGCGGGAAATCGGGACGATCGTATTCGAACGGTCGACCCAAGCGTTCGGGACGATCACTTTCCATCTCATCGGGATCGCGTTGGCACTCTTTCTCGTCTACTACCTTCTCAAAGACGGCGACGACCTGGTCAACTGGCTTCACCGAACGGTCCCCCTCCCGAGGGACATCCAGCGCGACCTCTCCGCCGAGATCAACGACGTGATGTGGGGCGTTCTCTTCGGACACGTCTTCGTCGCCATCGTCCAAGGGGTCGTCGCCGGAACCGGACTCGTCGCCACTGGCGTTCCCAATGCGCTGTTCTGGACGGCCGTCATGATCGTTCTCGCGATGGTTCCGCTCGTCGGTACGATCCCCGTCTGGGGTGGGGCGGTGGTCTACCTGTATCTCACGAACGAACCGCTGCTCGCCGTCGGATTATTCGTCTACAGCGTCATCGTGGTTGGGCTCACCGACGACTATCTCCGTCCATTCGCCGTCGACAGGTACGCCAAACTCAATCCTGCCGTCATCCTCCTCGGTATCCTCGGCGGGGCGTATGCATTCGGGATTATGGGACTGTTCTTCGGTCCCGTCGTCCTCGGGGCACTCAAAGCCGCTCTCCGCGTCGGCTTGGACAACTGGTCCCGGATCGACGAGAGGGACGTCAGCTGACCAACCGTTCGAAATCAGTCGAACGACAGAGCTTCGAGCCTTGTCCCCCAGTTCGGCGTGCCAAATCGGCGTCGCAACTCCAGAACGATCTGTCCGGCGCCGAGAGGGAGCAGACTCATCCCGAGCACCACCAGCCAGCTCTCGAGGCCAATCGGTGCGGTGCTCAGTGCCAGCGAGACCCCGGGCAGATAGACGGTGCCGATCACCAGCAGGGCCGACAGGCCGAGTGCACCCCACACGTACGCGTTCTCGGTGACTTCGTTGCGCACGATTCCCGACGTGAGTTCACGCATGTTGAACACGTGCCAGAGCTGGGCGAACGCCAGCGTGAGGAACGACATCGTGACGACTTCTTCGGCCCCCATACCGTCGGCGTACATACCGCCCCCGATGACGAATGCACCGATCGTCGCAACCGCGATCATCGTCCCATATATCCCGAGTTCGGTCCAGTGTGTTCGAGTCAGGATCGGCTCGTCGGACTCCCTCGGCGGTGTATTCATGATATCCTTGCTTCCCCCACACGCCCCAAGGGCGAATGCCGGGAAGATGTCGGTCACGACGTTGAGAAAGAGGATCTGTAGGGGGAGCAACGGCAGTGGGAAGCCCAGTAGCGCAGCGATCAAGATGGCCAGCAGTTCGCTGAGGTTGCAGGACATGAGATACAACACGAACTTCCGAATGTTCCGGAAGATAATCCGCCCTTCCCTGATGGCGTGATAGATACTCGTGAAGTTATCGTCCTGCAGGATCATATCCGACGCCTCCTGAGCCACTTGCGTCCCTCGCTGGCCCATGGCAACGCCGATGTCGGCCCGCTTCAGCGCCGGCGCGTCGTTGACCCCGTCGCCGGTCATGGCCACGATCGAGCCGGCTGCCTGGTGAATTCCGATCAGGTCGAGCTTGTTCTCCGGGGCGACCCGCGCGAAGACCGACGCGTTCACGAACCGCTCCATCTCGTTCTGGGACAGGTTCTCGGGGTCGTCGAGTTCGCTCCCCTGGATGACCTCGTCGTCCTCCGAGTCCATCAGCCCGACGCTCCGGGCGATGTTTCTGGCCGTCCCGGGGTGGTCACCGGTCACCATCACGATTCGCAACCCCGCGTCCAGGCAGTTCTCGATGGTCGATTTGACCTCTTCGCGTGGTGGGTCGATCATCGCAACGAGCCCGAGCAGCGAGAGATCTTCGTAGGGCGGAGCCTCCGTACTCTCTACGTCCTTCCTGGCGAGGGCGAGAACGCGTAACCCGTCTTCGGCCATACGCTCGCTCTTCTGGATCCACTCTTCTTTGTCATCTTCCGAGAGGGGGTCGGTGCCGTCGCCCGTCACGAGCCGGGTTGACGACTCGACGACCGCTTCCGGTGCACCTTTCACGGCAACCTTGTATCCCCCACCCACATCATGATAGGTGGCCATCATTTTGACGGACGGGTCGAAGGACACCTCCCGAGCCTCGGGCATCGACCCGAGGAGTTCATCCCGGTCAATGCCGCCCTTCAATCCCGCTATCAGGAGCGCGGCCTCCGTCGGATCACCCGCTACAGTGGTCCCGTCGTCTTCCTCGGTCACGGAGGCGTTGTTACAGAGGACACCTACCTCTAGGGCCTCCTGCATGGCTGGATCCCGTGGCTCATCTCGCTCTCCGCCACCGTGCTGGAACGTCCCCTCGGTGTCGAGTCCGGTCCCGGTGACCGCGACCGATCCGTTCGCCAGTTCGTACTCGGCGACGGTCATCTCGTTCTCCGTCAGCGTGCCCGTCTTGTCGGTACAGATGATATTCGTCGAGCCCAGTGTCTCGACGGAGGCGAGGTTGTTGATCAGGGCGTTGCGATCCGCCATCCGCCACATCCCCCGCGCGAGCACGAGCGTGGCGACGACCGGCAGTCCTTCCGGAATGGTTGCGATAGCCAGTGCGATGGCCGTCTCGACCATCAGGTACAGATCCTGACCTCTGAGCCATCCCGACACGAGGACGATCGCGGCCACGACGAGCAGGAACGGAACGAGCTTCCGCCCGAGGTCGTCGAGCTTCTGCTGGAGCGGCGTCTTCCCCTCGATTTCTCCCTGCAGCGACGCCGAGATCTTGCCCAGTTCCGTGTCCATCCCGGTAGATACGACGATCGCTTCAGCAGTCCCCCGCGTCACGCTCGTGCCCTTATACAGCATGTTCTCTCGCTCGGCGAGGGGCACGTCTTCCCCTAAGACGTCACTCGTCTTTCCGACGGGAACGGACTCGCCGGTGAGCGCCGATTCGTCGACCTGGAGCTTGGAGGGCTCGATCACTCGCAGGTCGGCCGGAACGACGTTCCCGGCGTTGAGGAGCACGACGTCTCCCGGCACCAGGTTTTCGGCGGACACTTCCTCGACCTCTCCACCCCGGCGAACGCGAGCCTCGATCTCGGTCATCTCCTGGAGACCCTCCATCGACTTGATGGCCCGCATCTCGGTGACGAACCCGATGAGCCCGTTGATGAGGAGCACGACGAAGATGGCGATCCCCTCGATGTTCTCGTTCAGTGCGAAGGCTGCCACTCCTGCCACCGCCAGCAACAGGACGATGAAGCTCTTGAACTGGTCGACCAGAACTCCCGACCAGTCCCGCTGCTCCGCTTCGCGCAACGCGTTCGGACCGACCCGCTCGCGCCGTCTTTCGGCTTCGCCCTCGCTCAGTCCCTCGTCTACAGAAACCTCGTAATGAGCGACGATCTCGTCAGACGATGTGGCCCAGGGCGCTTGAATCCGGTGTTCGTCCATTTCCAGCGGAGAGATCCCTGTGAGTAGTCACGGTCGATAACAGTAAAAAAGGCGGTGTGAGTCACACCCGACGATCTCCGGCCACGACAGAGGAACGGAGGCGAGAACCGTACTACTATGTCGGATCCACAAGAATTTACTCCCGGTTGGGTTGTGACGACCGCACTGCACGCCCCCGTACTGGCGCCGCTAGCACTCCTCCAGCAGCTTCCCGTGCAGCTGCCGGTTTCCGTCGACGTACTCGTGGTTCTTGGAGTCGTCGTCGTCGCGCTCGTTTTGTTCATCTTCCAGCCGGTTTCGATCGACACCACCGCGATCGCCCTGATGGTCGTGTTGATCCTGCTCGGTCCCTGGACCGGAGTCTCCCCCGAGGAGGGGGTGTCGGGCTTTTCGAATCCCGCGACACTCACGGTGCTGGCGATGTTCATCCTCAGCGAGGGGGTGCGACAGACCGGCGTCATTCAGATACTCACGCGAAAGATGGAGACGTTCGCGGGCGACAGCGAGTTCCGCCAACTCCTCGCGACGGTCGGGCTGGCTGGCCCGTCGGCGGGCTTCGTCAACAACACGCCCATCGTCGCCGTGCTGATCCCCGCCGTCACGGACCTCGCCCGGAAGACCGGCACCTCGCCGTCGAAGCTGCTCATCCCGCTCTCCTTCGCCGCGATGCTGGGCGGGATGCTCACCGTCATCGGCACGTCGACGAACCTGCTCGCGAGCCAGATCTGGGCGCAGGTCGGCGGCCCGACCGCGGAACCGTTCTCGCTGTTCGAGTTCACGCAGCTCGGTGCCGTGGTGCTGGCCGTCGGTATACTGTACCTCCTGACGGTCGGTCGGTATCTCACGCCAGCCCGGATCACCGCCGAAGGGACCCCTACGGACCAGTTCGGCATGGCCGACTACCTCACCGACCTCGTCGTCGCCGAGAACTCCGATCTCGTCGGCTCACGAGTCCGAGAGGTACGACGCGGCGAGCTCGATTTGGACGTGTTCCAGATCGTTCGCGACGGCCGCAGCATCGTGCGCGGCCTTTCCAGCGAGCGAATCCGCGCCGGCGACGTCCTCTCGGTCAGAGCGAGCCAGGAGACGCTCGAACAGGTCATCGGGGACGAACACCTCGATTTCCTGCCGGAACTCCTCGACACCGCGGCGGACGGGGACGAACTGCTCCCCGAGGGATTCCTGCCCGAAGACCACGCGTGGAATCAACCGTGTGAGACGTCCGATCCGGACACGAACGGCGACGAGGGCACCGAAAAAGCGAGTGACGTCGGGGACGAAATTTCGCTCACGGAGATCGTGTTGCTCCCCGGGGCGTGGTTGAACAGACGGAACGGCGTTGCCGGATTCGAGCGTGACTACGACGCGACCGTGCTTGCCGTCCGCCGGGGGAACGAAGTGATTCGACAGCGCCTCCGGGACGTGCGCCTGCAGGGCGGTGACGTGTTGCTCGTCCAGACGAGCGAGGACGTTCTCGACCGACTCCGGGATGACAGCAACATCGTCGTCTCCAGTGACGGACGCTGGGAGGAGTTCGACCGGACACGGATTCCCATCGCACTGGGCATCGTCGCCGGCGTCGTCGGCCTGGCCGCGCTCGAATATCTCCCGATCATGGTCAGCGCGCTCACCGGCGTCGTCGCGATGCTCTTTTCTGGGATTCTCCGACCCGCAGACGCCTACGAGGCCGTCGACTGGGACGTGATCTTCCTGCTGGCCGGCGTCATTCCCTTGGGGATCGCGTTCGAAGCGTCCGGCACGGCGGATCTGATCGCGGCGGGAATCGCCACCGAGGGGACCGTGCTGCCGCCGCTCGCGATGCTCGCGGCCTTTTACCTGGGGACCGCGATCATCACGGAGATGATGAGCAACAATGCCAGTATCGTGTTGATGCTCCCCATCGCCGTGGAGGTCGCTGGTCAACTCGGTGTCAACACCTTCGCGTTCGCTCTCGCGGTGACGTTCGCCGCCAGCACGCCGCTACTCAGCCCCGTCGGCTACCAGACGAATCTCATGGTCTACGGCCCCGGCGGGTACAAGTTCACCGACTTCGCCCGCGTCGGGGCACCGCTACAGCTTATCCTGACCGTCGTCACGACGGCCGGCATCGCGTTCTTCTGGGGGCTGTGACGACACCAAGACTCCGATCAGTACAGGCATCGGGAGTCGTGTGCTGCAGTCGCCTCCTATGAATCCCTCACACGACAATGGGAGATTTTGCCGGTGACGCCCGGCAGTCAACACGGGACTGAGAGCCGTACGGACGGGTAATCCGTTACAGTCGAGACGGTCCTCGACCGCGAGTCGACGGAGGATCGTTCCGAAACGGTGACAGCTACCCCGGCCCGGGCAGTCGAGACTACACCGGGTTTATCGGGACTCTAATGCATGGTATCGAACGAATCAGAACGCAGACTCTGATTCAGATTGGCTCACGAACGGTCGTTCTGTCGTATTATCAACCATCTCGCTGATTTTCTGGGACCACCGATGGTGTTGCCACCCAGAAGTTCGCGCTGGCCTCGGACTGATTCACTATCAGTTTGAGACGATTCACCCGTTTCTCGATGGGAATGGGCTCGGGCGGTTGTCGATCAGTCTCCTCCTGCAACGTGAGGGTCTCTTGCCCGAACCGCATCTCTATCTGAGTTCGTATGTCAATGCACGACGTTCAGAGTACGTCGGGCAGATGAGGCCCCCAGCGTGCAAACTTGCTAATTGATCCCCGTGTAGACTATCAACAGCGCTACCAGAGCGAGCGGTCTGAGAACGTCCTAGAAGTAGTCATGCGGGTCTTCGAAGAGCCGTACCTCGACGTGAATACGGTGGCCGAGTGGCTGGATGTCGAGTACAGTACGGCCAACCGACCGATCGGACAGCTCGAAGAACTCACCGGCAAAAAGCGGAACCGGTTCTACCGGGCGAGCGAAGTCTTCGAGATAATCAACAAGCCGATCGACCAACTCTGAAGTACCGAGCAGACGGGGTTTGAGTCGTAAGCATTGAGACAGCCGGTCTAACGACAGCACCGGACCAACTCTATATAGCGATATACAGTTTATCCGTCGCCGTACAAACGCGCCGGCGAAAGTCAGCGGGATGTCATGTTCCCGCGGTCGGTCGGTTTATGCCCACCTTGGCCCAATCGGAAGCCATGTGCGGACGGTACACCCTGTTCACTCCGGCCGAGAAGTTGGCGGCGCGCTTCGGGACGACGGTACCGGATCTGGAGCCGCGGTACAACTGTACGCCAGGGCAGTCGCTGCCGGTCGTGACCGGTGCGGAGCCGGACCAGCTACAGGGTCAGCAGTGGGGCCTGATTCCTCCGTGGGCCGACGAGGCGTCGACGGACCTGATCAACGCCCGTGCGGAGACGCTGAGCGAGAAGCCGAGTTTCGTTGACTCATTCGAGCAGCGCCGCTGTCTCGTGCCGGCGGACGGGTTCTACGAGTGGGTGGACCGCTCGGCGGGAAAGCAACCGTACCGGGTGGCCTTCGAGGACGACCGGCCGTTCGCGATGGCCGGCATCTGGTCACGGTGGGAGCCGCCATCCCGTCAAACCGGACTGGGGGAGTTCGGCGGCGGAGACGTGTCGACCGACCCGGAGCCGGTCGAGTCGTTCGCCATCGTGACGACGGAGCCGAACGAACTCGTCGCCGACCTGCACCACCGTATGGCCGTCGTCCTCGGCCCGGAGGCGGAGTCGACGTGGCTCCACGGATCCGCCGGGGACGCCGCGGAACTACTGAAGCCGTACCCGGCCGAGGAGATGACTGCTTACCCAGTCTCGACCCGAGTGAACGACCCGCGAAACGACTCGGCGGACCTCGTGGAACCGGTAGAGGCGTAGTGTGACGTGTGCGAACACACGCCGTCCGGAAAAATTGTATTTGTGGGAACGGGCCTATCATGGGCCAAA
The DNA here is from genome assembly GCF_045690335.1 of Haloplanus litoreus. GTDB lineage: Archaea > Halobacteriota > Halobacteria > Halobacteriales > Haloferacaceae > Haloplanus > Haloplanus litoreus. The sequence continues at coordinate 2,412,482 of NZ_CP147874.1, forward strand.
TATCGGGCCTACAAACACAGATAATCTGCAAGCTGGGGCGCTGTGGAGGGCCCAGTAGCACAAATAAGGGCCTTTATTTCTACTGATGGCCCCACTTTGAAGGGGCAGGCAGTCCACGGGGGAGTATGGGAGACGATGCCGACAGCGTCGCGGTGAAGACGTACGTCCCGCCGTACCAGAAGGAACGCTGGCGCGAACACGCGGACCGTCTGGGGATGAGTCAGAGCGAGTTCGTCCGGACGATGGTACAGGCCGGTCGTCGGGACTTCGAGGTGCCCGAACCGGCCGATTCCGTGAAAGGCGGAGAAGAGGTAAGTTCGGGACTCGAACCCCAGGTGAAAGGTGCCCTCGACCCGGAAGACCACCGTTCGTGGGACGACCTGCTCGCGGCGGTGACCGAGGACGTGGAAGACCGGTTGGAGGAGACGCTCGCCGACCTCCAGGAGGCGAACGTCGTCCAGTACAGCGGGCGGGCGGGCGGGTACACGCTAGTGGAGGACTCGTGAGCGACGTCGACGACCCCGTGGGATACTTCCTGCAGGACATGACGTTCCACGGGAAGACCGACCGGACGCGAACGGCCTACGAGCGCGTGTTGCGGGACTTCGAGACGTTTCTCGACACCGACCGTGGCGTCGACACCCCCGCAACGGCCGAGCACCGGGATTGCATGGCCTGGATTCACCAGTTGCGTGGAACCGTCGCCGAGAGCACCGTCGCTACCTACGCGGCCTATCTCCACCGGTTCTACGCGTACATGACGCAGGTTGGCACGTTCGACAGCAACCCGATGACCCTCGTCGCCGAGGAGATGGACGAACGGATCAACACCGACCCGACGCGACGAGAGATCACTGTCCCCGAGATGCGGGAGTTCGTCGCGGGGATCGAGCATCCCCTCGACCGGAGCCTCATCGTGACGATGCTGAAGACCGGTATCCGGGTTGGTGAACTGTGTAATCTGGATCTGCGGGACCTTTCGATCCCGGAGACTCGCGAGACACTCGACGTGTCGATCCGGCCGCAACTCGACGGCCGCGGAAACGCTCTGTTCGTCGCCTCGGACCGCGCCGTCGGCGACGTGACCGAGGGCGAACGCCGGACGGCCGCCAACAAGCGCAAGCGGGCGACGGTGATTCCGGTCGACGAGGAGCTCCGGCGGGCGCTCGTACGGTGGCTAGCCGTCCGCCCGGATCCGGTCTCCCGCGCCGACCCCCTGTTTTTGAGTACCGGCGATAGCTGGGGACGGCGCGTGACGCCACACATCGTTCACCACACCGTCGAGACTCACGCCAGCAACCGGGGGTGGCACCGCGACGGTGGCGGCGCCGAAGAGAACGTGACGCCCCACTACTTCAGACACTTCTTCACGACCCACCTCCGGGACCGGACGGGTGACCGTGGTATCGTCAAGTATCTCCGTGGCGACGTCGCGAGCGACGTCATCGACACCTACACTCACGACTGGGGGGACCGCGTGCGGGAAACCTACGAAACTAATATATACAAAATGACATGATCGCCGTCGACGCCACAACAGATAAACTGTATATCGCTATATCAAAATATCGCGTTTGGACGTTGAGACTATAGCGGGTTTAGCGGATTTGAAATACGCGAGCGGGAGTGAGCAAACGAAGAGAGCGACCGATTCGTGACGGTCGTGTCTGAACCAGATTTGCGAAAGTGTCCGGATATCGTGGGTCGGACTGTCGAACGACGGCAGAGAATCCCGTTCATTCGCCGTACGGCGGGCGAGAGTCGGCACCCAGCTTGTGGTATTTTGACGAGCCCCAATAAGGTTGATTCGATACCCTTTATTTGGGCTCGGAGCCGTTTTCCATGAGCTTACGACCAATGGGAGACGATACGACTCTCCAGGAGCAGCACGAATACGGGTCTGACCTGTATCGGACGCTCGTTGAGGAGGTAAACGATCTCGCAACAGTCGTCGAGACTGACGGGACGATAACCTACGTCAGTCCGGCCGTCACACGGGTTCTCGGCTACGACCCCGACGAATTGGTTGGCCACGAGGGATACGAGTTCGTCCATCCCGAGGACCGGGAACGAAACGCCGACGCGCTGGAGGCCGTTCTATCGGACCCTTCTGAACCCGAGACTGTCGAAGTCCGATTCCGCCACGCCGACGGCTCGTGGCGCTGGATCGAGGCCACAATGCGGAACCGACTCGACGACGGCATCATCGATGGGATTCTCCTCAGCAGTCGGGATATCACTGAGAGAAAGGAGTACGAGCTCGAAGCCCAGGAGCTCGCCGAAGAGTACGAAGCCCTCTTGAACAACGTGGAGGATGCCATCTTTCTCGTCAATGTCGAAGAAGGTGGGGACAGTGTACAATTTGGATTTGAACGCCTCAGTCCCTCCTACGAGCGCCAAACCGGAATTACGACAGAGGATGTGCAGGGCCGGACACCACGAGATGTGTTCGGTGAGAAGCAGGGGTCCGAGTTAGAAGCGAACTATCACCGCTGTGTCAACGCCGGCGAACCTATCTCGTACCAAGAGGAACTCCGAGTCGGCGACGGAGCACGGTTCTGGCAAACGAAGCTTGCCCCGGTACTCTCCGATGCTGAGATAACACGCCTCGTTGGAGTCACTCGGAACGTGACCGATCGCGTCGAACGGGAGCGGCAGTTACATCAGCAGAACGAACTCCTCGAAGAGTTTGCGAGCGTTATTTCGCACGATTTACGCAATCCGCTCAACGTCGCACAGGGTCGTGCCACGCTCCTTGCCGAGCAGGCAGAAAGCGATCATCTTGATCCACTCCTGCAGGCACTCGACCGGATGGAAGCGATCGTTGAAGACACGTTGACGCTTGCTCGCCAAGGCGACACGATAAGCGAAACCGAGTCGATCAGCGTGACCGATCTCGTCGGGAAGTGCTGGGCGACAGTAGATACGGATGACGCAACCATCGAGGTCATCGACGAGATGACGTTCCAAGGCGACCACGACCGGCTACGGCACGTTTTCGAGAACCTGTTCCGGAACGCCGTTGAACACGGTGGGTCCGACGTGACCGTCCGAGTCGGATGTCACGGTAAAAAGGGAATCTACGTCGAAGACGACGGGACAGGAATTCCAGTCGAAAAGCGTGAATCGGTGTTCGAACCGGGGCATTCGTCGGCACGTGGTGGTACTGGTTTCGGGTTGACTATCATAAAACGAATCGTGGAAGCCCATGGCTGGGAGCTGTCTGTAACCGATGGAACTGATGGTGGAGCACGATTTGAGTTCGAGATGGGGAAACAGGGAGAGTTCGTGTGATGTCCAGCCGGTTGCCTATGCACTGCGAAGAGCGGCCTCAACTCTCGTCACCCCAGTAACCGAACCGCGCGGCGAGTGTCGCGTCCAGATCCGCCAGTGGCACTGCCGTTGCCCTCTCGCCACCCGTCACCGTCGACTCCTTGAATCCTGAACCGGTGGCGACGAGGGCAACCCGGTCGTCCGGGGCGAGGACGCCCTCGGCGACGAGACGGCGCGTCCCCGCGAGTGTCGTCGCCGACGCCGTCTCGACGCAGAGTCCTGCATCACGGGCGAGTCGCGCCTTCGCGTCCCGGATCTCGTCGTCGTCGACGCTCACGACGGCGCCGTCGGTGGCTCGGGCGGCCGCGAGCGCACGGGTCCCGCTCGGCGGGTCGGCGTTGGCGATGGAGTACGCGATGGTCTCCCCACCCGTGGCCGGTGACACCGTCTCCGATCCGTTCCGGAAGGCAGTCGCGACGGGATCACACGCCGCCGCCTGAACGAAACAGAGCTTCGGCGTCGACGGGAGCGCCCCACAGTCCCGCAGGTCCCGGAGCGCCTTCCACGCGCCGCTGGCGTGCCCACCGCTGCTGATTGGCATCACGACGGCGTCCGGTGCCGAAGGACGGAAGGCGTCGACGAGTTCGAGAGTGGTCGTCTTCTGGCCCGCGACGCGCAAGGGCACGTCGGAGTTGAGGAACTCGATTCCCAGATCGTTGCCGACCCGGAGCGACTCCTCGTAGAGACGACCGTAGTCGCCGTCGATCCGCAGAATCTCCGGACCGTACTGATCGATGATCGCGAGTCGTTCGCTCGGGATGTCCGCTGGGACGAGAACTGCACAGTCCAGGTCGACCGCCGCCGCGTGGGCCGCCACGCTCATCGCCATGTTACCGTGAGAGACGGTGCCGACCGCCGAACAGCCCCGGGCGAGGGCGTCGGCGACGCCGACGGCGCTGCCGCGGTCCTTGAAACTCCCGGTCGGATGTTCGCCCTCGTCTTTCACCCAGGTGCGACACCCCGCGAAGTCGTCGAGGCGGTCGGTGCGGATCAGCGGCGTCCCGCCCGCGGCGCTCGCCAAGCCACGAAGGTCGTCGACCGGGAGCAAGTCGAGATATCGACCGATTCCCGAACGGTCGGCGTGACCACCGGGGTCGAAATCGTCGGCATCCACGTCGAACCAGAGCGCTTCGCCGCAGGCACAGCGTGCGCCAGCCGACCGGGGAGACGACTCGCGACACCGATAACACCGCAAACTGTCGGTCACGACCGCGCCCTCACTCGCGGTCGGTCCAGAAGTCGAACGAGCGACCCGGGGAGAAGACGTCGAGTCCGACGGCCGTCTCGTCGCCCGTGTTCTCGACGCGGTGGGCTTCCCAAGACTCCAGGTGAACGGAGTCCCACTGCCCGAGGGTCACCTCGTCGTCCTCGGTGTAGACGGTCATCTCGCCCTGCAGGACCAGACAGACCTGCTCGTTCTCGTGATCGTGCATCGGCGAGGAGTGGCCCGGCGGCTTCTCGAACCACTCGAAGGAGAAGGCGTCACTGCCGGCCATGGACACGCGCTGCCAGCCTTCGTCCGGTTCGTAGGTTTCCGCGTCGTCGAACGAGACGGGGTGCATGGTATCCCCCTCAGCGGGAGCCATCTAAAACATTTGGAACTGCTAACAGGGTGCTCTCCACCGTCGGCGCCGGCGAACGGCTCCCCCCGCCTTCCGGGGGCTCGGGTCACGCCACCGACCCCGAGGACGACCATATAAACCGCGCCACGCCGAGATGAGCGTATGGGACGCGTACGGACGGTGAAACCGTGACGGTGCAGTTACCGAGTCAGATCGTCGTCGAGCGGTTTCTGCCGACAGTTCGGTCGATGCTCGCAGCGGAACTCGCGGCTCGCGGGTTCGCCCAGCGCGAAATCGCGAGTCGTCTCGGCGTATCGCAGGCGGCCGTGAGCGGGTATCTCTCCGGGGAGCGCGGGGGAGAGGAGCGCTTCGCCGAACATCCGCGGATGCAGGCGACGGTCGAACGGATCGCCGAAGGATTCGAGACGGGGCGAATGGACGACTACGAGGCCCTCGCCGAACTGCTGGAACTCGTGCGGGATTTCGAGGACCGCGGCCCGATCTGTGCGCTCCACGAGGAGGAGATGCCTGCCCTGGAGGGGATGGGCTGTGATCTGTGTGTACGCGGGCGTGACCGTGCAGTCCAGGCGGAACGCGAGGTGCTCTCGAACGTCCGACGGGCGGTCAGAACCTTCGCCAACGCGCCAGGGGTGGCGGCCCACGTGCCCAACGTCGGGACGAACGTGGCGATGACGCTCCCACAGGCGGCCGAGGAGACGGACGTGGCGGCCGTCCCTGGACGCATCCACGCCATGCGCGATGGGGTCAACGTGCCGGCGAATCCGGAGTTCGGTGCCTCCCACCACGTGGCGACGACGCTGCTCGCCGCGACGGCCGCCGATCCCTCGATCCGTGGAGGGGTCAACCTCGCTACGAGCGACGCCCTCCTCGCCGCAGTTCCGGAACCGTTCGAGGTGGCAGCGTTCGACGCCGACTACGAGGACCGCCGGGCGCGGTTGGCGTCGCTCTTCGAATCGGGGGTGCCACAGGTCCTCTACCACGAGGGAGCCTTCGGCATCGAACCGATCACGTACGTCCTCGGTGGGAGCGCCGTCGAAGCCGTCGCCCGGGCGACGGACCTCGTCGCGCGGGCCGAGGAGACGTAAATCGCATGATGCGATAGAAAACGGCCATCGCTCGTGAGTGGAGACGACACCGGGTGGAGGGGAATAGTGCGTGGGTTTGACCGAATAGACGAGTAGACGAAACGCGGTCCTTTCGTTAGTAACCAGCCGCTCGGGAAGGCCAGGAGACGTTTGTACGTCCCAGTAGGCGGGTTCGGCACGAACGTGTACGTGAACGTCTCGTCGGGGGCGATCGAGTCTTGTGTTCCGTTCGGCACCCCATCGACCGGAGTCGGGACGGGGGACTCCGTGCCAGTGAATCGCCGTCTCCTCTCGACGGCTGTTGGTCAAGTCGACGCCGAGTACGTCTCCTTCCTGAACGCGTAGCTCCGGTCCCGGGAATTGACCCTCGCACAGCAGTTGGTCGACGACGTATCGGGTGCTGGTCGAATCGTCGCGGTCCCCGTGGTGAGACCGACGGCTGCCCTGGCTCGGCCGTGACTGTCGGGCGGGGCCTCACCGCACGACCCCCACCATCGTCGGTGCCCGGTCGCTGATCGGCACAGCCCGCGAGCGCGACGAGGAGGTACGTATGCCCAGGTGATCGTCACCACGCCGGTCGCAAGGGACGTGAGTCCGCGCGGCGCACTCTGGTACCCGAGGAGTTGGCGCGAGATCCCCGAATCGTCGTAGAAGTGCAGACGACACCGAAGCGGGAACCCTTCCACACATCCGCGACGGGGAGACGTCCGCTCGGCCGAGAGTTCGTGACCGTCCGCTCTTATTACGTCGGAACTACGACAGTTGAGTAAGAACTCCGATGACAGATCTGGATCCACTGCGGGTCGAATACACGACAGTGACGAAACTCATCGACTTTCTCAAGTATGCGGTCGAGAGTATCAGCCTCGGCTTCGATCGGTGGGACGAAGAGTACGTGCGCGGACCGGGATTGTATTTCGTGATCGTGACCGGTGTTCACTCCGGGTCGTACGCTGATTCGTTGGGCGAGAACACGTGGCCGACCGACTCCTGTCGGGTCGTGTCGGAGGACCTCGATAGTTTCGTCGAGGCGGCACGCACGGTTGGGTTCACACGCGATGGGGCGGTTATCATCAGCACTGACGGCACCATCCAAGGCCAGATGGTTCGAGTCAAAAGTCAGAGTAGCGTCGAGGATAACACGACGATTGACTACGCCGACTGGATGGGGACGAAACACTTGAGCGCCATCGAGGTTTCGGTTCGTGCGGAAGTGGTGGCCGCGATCACACTCAGCGAGGAGGACGGACGTATGTCTGTGTTCCAAGATGGCGGGTACGAGGACTACCAGCGCCACGAACTAGGGGGTGAGTGGCGTCCGACGGACTGATCCGGAACGACTCGACAGTGACGAACCGTCCGTCCGATCACTGGCCACTCACTACCGGGACCCCCCACCAGGGTCCTGTTCAGAGTAGTTGCTTCCCTGCGACGGCGAACGATCGAAGCCACTCGTTTGCAGTTTCTGCTTCGGCATTGCTAAAACAGTTGGAGAAACTGGTAGTTCTTCGTTTTACCTCGCAAAAGACACGTTCGACGCTGTTCCGATTTCCGTGACGTTCGTATCTGAAATCGAGGCCGTGGCGACGGCAGGCGTCGTTCAGTGGTGTCGCGCCATCGACGAGCAACACGGCGTCGTCGACGTCGTGTTGCTCGCGTAATTCACGAAAGAACGCGTGAGCGATAACGTTGGTTCTCGTCGGTTCACGCGTTGTGTGGAGAATTCGTTCGTCTCCGGATCGACCGCGGCGTACAGCCAATACTGCTCGTCGTTGAGTCGGATCACCGTTTCGTCAACCGCAACGTGACCCGGGCTTCGATCCTCTTCGGGCTGTAAATCGGCTTTGTGGACCCAGTTGTGGACGGTGGATCGTGCCCGTTCAACACCGAATACCTCAAGAATAGGGACAGTATTCGAAAGTGATCGTCCAGCAAGGTGAAGCTGAATACTGAGCGTCACCAACAGCCGCGGTGTTGCCTCTCGTTCCACAAAAACGAGAGTAGTAGTTGCGGTATCGACGAGATCGTCCGCGAGACGACCCTGCCAGAAATCGATGTCCTCGCGGCCGATCGATTGCACACCCCAGGGGACGACCCGCTGGTGCGGGGTGAGTGAGTCGAGGCTCTTCTGCTTGATCTGGGCCCGAGCATCCTCGGCGGCGTCCAGGAGGATGTCATTAGTGATCCGATCCTGATTTTCACGGTCGGCCCTGCTGGCCCCCGTCCGGAGGATACCGATCGCGAGGCGGGCGTCGCCGGCGGCCGCGTCGGCGATCCGGTAGAACTGGTCGTCGGTGATTACGTGCTCGTCGAGGCCCCACTTCGCGCGAGCACTCAGGATGTCGTACAGCTGCTCGTCGTGGTACTTGTCCATTCGGACGTGCTCGCTGGAGCGGAGCCGACTCACGAGGCGGTCGTCGACGCGGCTGAACAGCTCCTCTTCCTTGTTCGCGATGCAGATGATTGCGAACTGCGGGAGGCTGTGGAGATCGTAGATGACACTGGGGTCCTCCAGTTGGTCGACTTCGTCGAGGATGACGACCTTTATCGAGCGCGACACAGAATCTGATGACTGAAGAACACCCGAACCGTAGATTTCCACGAAATGGTATTGAATGGTGGCAGATGGTAGTAGACGGTATACTTAACCGTTCAGAGGACGTTTGGTTGGGTAGAGACGATGACAGACTACACGAATCCCGTCACAGCGACCTTCGAACTGCAGCGGAAGTCGATCGAGCAGGGGCAGCAGGCCCTCGAACGGACCGTCGACCTCCAGCAACGCGTCGGTGAAGCAGTCATCGACGGCATCGACAGCCAGCAGTCGGCCCAGCAGCAGGCCATCGACATCCAGCAGACAGTAATCCACGCTGCTCTCGATACCATCGAGGCCAGCGTTCCCGGCTCCGAGCAGACTGTCGAGGAACTCCGCGACACAGTCGACGAGCAGTACGAAGAGCTGCTGGCAAACCATCAGGAAGCCTTCGAGAACATCGTCGAGTCCGTCGACGACGGGTTTGACACCTACGACGACCTGACCGCCACCTACGTCGAAGCACTCGGCGAGCAGATCGACGTGGTGCTGGAGGCCCACGAGGAACTCGAAGCCCCGGTGATCGACTCTATCGAGGAGCTGGGTGCGCAGACCGAGGAACTCCAAGACCAGCTCGAGGAGATGCAAAACCAAGTCCAGGACGTCTCGGAGCAGGCTGTCACCAACGTCGAAGCGTAACGCCTCGGCGCCCTTCTTCCCGATTTTGTATTTTCATCCCGACAGCGGCGAGTACAGCGACTCGATCGCCCACTGCCTGGTTCTGTGGGACGTCGAGACAAACGGGATCGAGACCATCCCGATGGTCTTTTGCATGAGATTCGCGCCCTCTATTCAGCATGGTCACCGGAAGCTACTCAGTCACTGTCAGCAGGCGCGTGCAAGATACAGAGAATGTCCGGGAGTAATACCGAGACACAACTGTCGTTCACAGCGACGGACAACAATCTCGATTTTTCAGACGGTTACCCGTCCTAGCTGACGCTATGCAAGAGACGTGGGGTACACTGTAGCACGGCTTTGAGAAATTATTACCTATCAAGGACTCACCGGAACTATTCACTCTGGAATCTCGTACCAGCAGAATTCGGTCGCGTCGCACTCGGGACAGGTTTCGGTTTCGGGAGTAACCGCCGTCCCACAGTGACGGCACTCGACTATGATAGTCGGCCCGGCATCGCCGAGTAGTCGAGTGAGTACTGTCCGGATGCTCATCGCCGGGAATCGAGTTGCGAGTGAGTTAGTCTTGGCGACTACGCTGGTCTCAGGCGCTAGTCCGCACAAAGCTTACACCGGAAGATAGCTCGACAACCAGTTGGAAGGGAAATTGTCACACGCTCCCTTCCTTCCCCTGATGACCGACGATACTCGGAACACGGGCGATGCCCGAAGTGTGATGAGGATATTTCTGTCGCACACGTCTTGGTTGAAGACGAGAAAGACGAGACCGACTGGTCTGGACGGCGTGTCCCACCTGCGACGCTGTCGTGAGTCCTGGGTGAATTCAACTGAAACGGTAGCGCGGAGTCCCCTTCCTCAAGGTGCGACCGAAGGGAGCGAGTAGGGAGGGGAGGAGCGCGTTCGTATCAGTGACAATCACCTGCTTATAAGCTGCCTCTGATACACATTGAAAGTGTGGCGGACGACTATGTGCGTCGGACGGCAATCACTCGCCTCTCGGTAGATGACGAGCAACGCGAGTTGCTTGAGGAAACCATCTCTGCGTGGAAGCGTGGTTGCCAAATCGCTACGGATATGGCGTGGAACGTCTGCAACGCCAAGAGCGACGTACAACCCCTCGCCTACGACGACGTGCGCGAGCAAACCGACCTCGGAAGCCAACACGCGATCCTCGCCACTCACCAAGCCGCCCAAGCTATCACCGGCTGTATCGAACGCAAGTCCAACGGCAAGAAGATTAGCAAGCCCACATTCACCGCACCAACGGTGAAATATGACACCCGGACGATGACGCTGTTCGACGACGATACAGTGTCACTCTCTACAACGGAGAGTCGCGTCCGGTGTGACCTTGCTCTCCCTGACGCCGACGATGGCTACCAACGGCAGTATCTTGACTCCGACGAGTGGAGTGTCACAGAAAGTACGCTCACCGCCCGCGACGGCGACTACTTTTTGCATATCGGCTTCCGCCGACACAAGAACGATACCGAACGGAACACCGCCGAGGACGGAACGGTTCTCGGGGTTGACCTCGGTATCGAAAACCTCGCCGTCACCAGCACCGCCTACTTTTTCAGTGGGCGAGAGTTGACCCACGACCTCCGTGAGTTCGAGAAGGTACGCGCCGGACTCCAACAGACCGGAACGCGAAGTGCCCATCGCACGCTCGAACAGTCGAGTGGCCGTGAACGTCGCTACGTCCGTGACGTACTCCACCGAGCATCGAACGCCATCGTGAATGAAGCACTCCGATACAGGTGCGTCGTAATCGCGTTCGAGGATTTGACTTACATCCGTGACCGAACGAGTGCGTCGTGGGGTCACAAGTGGGCGTTCCGAACGCTGTACGAGCAGGTGGAATACAAGGCCGAAGCAGTCGGCATTGCGGTTAAACAAGTGGGTTCGGCGTACACGTCGAAACGGTGCGCCGAGTGCGGCTTTACAGCAGACGAGAATCGCCCGACTCGCAACGACTTCCAGTGTCAGAAGTGCGAGTCGGAAGCGAACGCGGACTACAACGCGGCGAAAAACATCGGGATGCGGTACGTCCGTCGAGGCCAACAGTCGTCTCGGCGGACGGGCAACAGTCAGCTTGCCCTGAAGTCTGGAACAGTGACGCCGAGTGGCGGATTTACCGCCCACCCAGACGGGTTCGAGGCCGAGTTCATGGACAAGCCTCACCCTCCACGAGCGAACCCGTCAGGGTGAGCGAAGTAGGGTAGGGTAGTTGACAGCAACGGGCACGACAGCAGAGTCAAGTGTTCTGCTCTATTACCCTGCCAAGAGATCAACTGATGGAAATTTCTGAAGAACTCGAATGTTTGTTTTCGGCTTCGATTGAGAAACAGGACGGGTCGTATGTCATTGACGTCCCCGAGCGCGAACTGCAACTCGGTGACCTACAGCAAGGGGAAACATATCGCGTCGCACTCGTGTCTTCCCCGACACAGAGCGAGCCAGAACAGAGCGACCAAGCTGAAACGGACTCACAGCAGGAACGCGACCCACCGGAACCACCAGTCGAAGACGGTGAGACTCGGGAAGTCGAGATTGAGGACATCGGCGAACAGGGCGATGGCATCACGCGAGTCGAACGTGGCTTCGTCGTGATCGTCCCCGATACGAAAGAGAGTGAGCGAGTCAAAATTGAGATTACCGATGTACGGCAAAACGTCGCTTTTGCCGAGGTTGTCGACCGGTTGAGTTACTACGAGTGATCCCTCGGCTTTCGCCGTGGAAAGTAGGAGGTGAACAGACATCCACAGTTATTGTACGAATGAGTCGTCAGGTGATCTTTCCACACAGATATCCAGAGCATGACGTAAAGTTGCCGACACGCAATCGTCAGTAGAGTTGAACTGCACTCACAGCTCAGTAACCCTCATTCCGCTGGTAACAACGTCGGGCGCGTTCCTCGAAGCCGCAAGCGACTCCTCGTCACGTGCTGAGTAATGTTGATACTCAGATGTCGTCTAGGTGCCGCTGGACTTCGTCGTGGAGCCGCTGGGCTTCCTTGTCCGGGAGCGCGGCCTCGGTGTCGACCTCGATACCCGAGATCTGGACGATGTCTTCCAGCGCATCCGAGAGCGTCTGCTGTCCATCTGGAAGGACGCGATCACGCCGGTTCTCGACCTGCCGGTCGTGCTCATGCATCGCGAGTTGAATCATCATCGCTAGCTTCTGGAGGCGTTCTCCGGCAGTCTCGGGATACTCCTGATAGGTGTTCGAGCCCCACGGCCCGGTGTACTCCTCCAGCAGCGCAATCAGCAACGACAGCTGGGGGGTGAACACCGTCGGTCGGGACGTGGGATCGGCGAGGCTGGTCGCCCGGTCAGCCGCGACAGCGGCATCCGTGTCGGCAATCCCCCAGTATCGGTAGCAGTCGGCAGCCGAGAACGGAGGCGTCTCGAAATCGTAGGTGATCGCCCGGGCCCGCCGGAGTGTTTCGTCGACGTCGACCATTCCCGTCTCGACGTCGCCGTAGATCGACGCCCACCACTCGCTGATAGGCACCCGGTCGTTCGCCCGCTCGTGATCGGCGTCGGTCGCCTGTCCGTAGTGCCGGCGCGTATACCGCTGGCCCGTATCCGGAACGACCGTTTCGCTGTCGGGGAAGTACAGGATCGGCTTCGCCCACAGCGTCTGGGTCCCCCGGAAGTCGTACTCTTCATTCCCTTGTCGGAGAGAAATTCGCGTAACGACTGACCGGCCAACCACCTCTGGATAAGGTCAGTGATCAGAATTGTGTGAGTAGTGTCGATTGTCCAGAGAGAACGATATGCTAACGATGTTTGTCGGGTGCCTGTGCAAATTTTATCTTATCGATAGCTTGTGGAAGCCGTGCTGAATAGACAGCGCGTATCTGGTATCGCAGTAGTCCATAGATTCGCGTTCATGCGAATATCATACCTCTGCCGGTCGAGGGTCTCTGGACCTCCGACCGGCTACCATACTCCCGATCAGTCCACCCCTGAATCATCCGCTTCGCGTTCGTGGACCCTGACCGTCGAAATTCGGGTCCCCTCAACGCTCGTCACCTCAAGGACGTACCCGGCGACCTCAACGCGGTCGCCACGTTCTGGCGCACGGTTGAGTTGCTCGAGTACCAGTCCACCGATCGTTTCGACCTCTTCACTTGTGAACTCTCCCTCGATCATGTCGTTGATTTTCGACAGCGGGACGCCGCCGTCGATGTCGTACCCCTCATCGCCACGGCTTCGAATCGAGGGTTCACGCTCGTCCACATCAAACTCATCTCGGAGGTCTCCAACGAGCGCCTCGACGACGTCTTCAACCGTTGCAATCCCCTCGAATGCCCCCCACTCGTCGATAACTGCGACCATTTGCTGTTGATCTTCTCTGAACTGTCTCAGGAGATCGCTCAGTGCCATCGTCTCGGGAGCGATGACGATCTCGCGGGCGATGTCGCCGACTACCTCGGCGTCCCCGCCCTCCACCTCGGCTCGTAACACGTCCTTGACGTCCACGAATCCGATCACCTGGTCGCCGTCGTCGGCATCGAGAACTGGATAGCGCGTATGACCAGCCTCGAGGATGATCGACTGGAGGTCGGAGAGGGGGGCATCGGCCGGAACGCTCACCACGTCCGGTCGTGGAACCATGACCTCCCGCACCACGATGTCGTCGAGATCGAAGACCCGCTCGATCATCGTCACTTCCGCAACGTCGATGTCCCCTCCCTCGCCCGATCGTGTTAGTACTCGTAGGAGCTCTCGCTCACCGAGTGTCTCATCCGTTTCGGAAGCGGGCGGCACACCGAGCGACCGCGTGAACGCGTTGGCTGCCCCGTTGAAGACCACAATTCCCGGATAGAGGATGTAATAAAAGAACTTCATTGGCGGGGCGAGAAACAGCGAGAGTCGCTCGGTCTGGGCGATTGCGATCGTCTTCGGCGCGAGTTCACCGAAGACGACGTGGAGGAATGTGATGAGACTGAAGCCGACTGCGAACGCGACGAGATGGATGAGACCCGCCGGGAGAATCGGTTCCAGTACGGGTTCGATGAGCGCCGCCACGGCTGGTTCGCCGACCCACCCCAACCCGAGCGAGGCGATGGTGATGCCGAGTTGCGTCGTGGCGAGGTAGTTATCGAGATTCGTCATCACTTCTTGGAGTGTTCCCGAACCCGGGCGCCCCTCCTCGACGAGCTGGTCAACCGATGTCCCCCGAATCCGAACGAAGGCGAACTCTGCAGCGACAAAAAAGCCGTTGAGCACCACGAGAAACAGCGCTAAGACGAGTTGTCCCACTGAGAGTGCGACGTTTACCATCGGTATCCCCAGAACGGACTGCCGTTCGATTGTAGTGTGTCCATAGCTATGCATCTCGTTCCGTTTACTAAAACCATCTACAGGGTTCGCGGGTGATCGACTCCTATCAGTAGTGAGTTGATCCTGTGGATCCCTTGGCCATAGACTGTCCTCCTCGTTTGCGCGTAAGTTGCTCGGAATCAGCGTAACTCAGAGCGGGAGTGGACCTTCCCCGCGGACGTCCCGAAATGAACCGGACCGCTACGGACTGGCACGGAACTCGCCGTGTTTCAGTCCGAAGAAGAACGCGACGATCGAGAAGACGATCATTGAGGGCAGAACCATCATGAAGACCGTTGAGGGAGCCATCACGGCCGTGAGCGCGACCGTTGCGACGGCGACGATTACGGCGAGCGGAACCACAGAGCGCGTGAAATCAAATTCTATATCCGCAGTTGAGCCGGACGAATAAAGCGCTTGAGAAGGTACGTCAGTACTCAGTACTTTGAGTATTGTTGCTCTGAAATCAGCATCGGTACTGCTGTATAGATCCGCTGTATCGGGCAAGCCTCGACTGACGGCTATCGGGTAGTTTGTCTGTTCCGTGCTGCATACAGGGCGCGAATGCAGCACGTCGGACACCGAGAACTGGGGTCGCCTGATTCGGTCAGTACAGAGGGTAGACGTCCGTATGTACAGGACTTATGCGTGTCTGATATCAAGCAGGGGTATCCGATGAACCGTCGTCAGGTACTCAGACGCTTGGCAGTCGCTGGAAGTGTCTCTGTTTCCGGTTGTTCATCTGTTCTCGGCTCTGAAACGACCGTTCTTGGGAGAATCGAAGTTGTCAATTTTTCACTTGTGGCAAATCGGCTCCGCTTACTCGTGACCCGGGAGGATGACAATGAGAATCTTCTCGACCGGATGATTACGTTGCCAGCTGTGAACGCCGAAAACGGCACACCGGGGGTAGTTATCGAGCCCACTTGGCCAGAAACACAGGGGGAGTATACTGTCCTCGCTGTCCATTACGGGGAGGATGGCGATAGGGAAACCGAGGATTGGGAGTACACGTTCACACAAGAGGACTACAATACGTACTATGACGAGCAAGAGGATCCAGGCTGTATCGGTGCTATCGTCAAAATAGGGAGTCTCACTGATATGGAGAACGGCACAATTGGGATCGGCCCGACTTACATGGAGAATCCCTGTGGGACGCAGGATTCTCGACAAGGATCGGTACGTTCGCAGTTCTACTGACCGGCTGATTCATCCAAATCAGTGTGAAACCACCGATGGCCTACTGCTGAACGCACTCTCTGTAGACAGCAGACTCGTCCTGTCGGATACCGAGAAACCACGCTAAACCCGCTACTGGCTCGGCTGTCCCGAAAGGGTCCTGTTCAGAGTAGTTGCTTCCATGCGACGGCGAACGATCGAAGCCACTCGTTTGCAGTTTCTGCTTTAGCGTTACTGAAACAATTCGAAAAACTGGTAGTTCTACGTTGTACCCCGCGAAAGACACGTTCGACGCTGTTCCGATTTCCGTGACGTTCGTATCTGAACACGAGGCCCACCAGTACCGGAATCCGTTCGGAGCCTGGTAGACGACACGAGGCGAATAGCCAGCGCCGAGGACGACCCGACTACCCGTGGCGGGTCAGGTCGGCTCCCCGCCGCGATCCTCCCGTGAGACTGCGACAGGTGCCCGACAAACCGTAGGGAAATACACTTCACCGCTCCGGCAGAACCGACGGGACATGTGTTACCCGGAGGAACCCCTATGTACGTCGTGATCGTCGGGGCGGGCGAAGTCGGAACTGCGATCGCCAAGAGCCTTGCCGACGTCCACGACGTTGCAGTCATCGATATCGACGGCAGTCGGGTGGAGAGACTGATGTACGAAACCGACATCCTCGGTATCGAAGGTGATGGAACCGACCTCGAGACACTCGAGGAGGCCAACGTCGAAGAAGCCGACATCCTCATCGCCAGCACGGACGACGACGAGACGAACATCGTCACCTGTAGCACCACGATGACCGTCACCGAGTCGTTCACCATCTCTCGGGTCAAGAGCGCAAAGTTCCTGCGGACGTGGCAGCGGTCCGAACGGGCGTTCGGGATCGACCACATGGTCGCGACGAACCTGCTGGCCGCGGAGACGATCGCACAAGTCGTCGGCTTACCCGCGGCACAGGACGTCGAGATGTTCGCCGACGGGCTCGTCCAGATGGCCGAATTCGACATCTCGGAGTCGAGTCCGGTCGCCAATCTGACCGTCGAAGAAGCCGACCGCTACGAGTCGCTGACGTTCGCCGCCGTGTTGCGTGAGGACACCGTCGTCATCCCTCGTGGAGAGACGGTCTTGAAGCCGGGGGACAGTGTGATCGTCATCGGCAGTCCCGATAGCGTCCACACGTTCGCACACGAACTCGAACCGGACACCGACGGGACACCCAACATCCTCATCGTCGGTGGCAGCGATATCGGCTACCACACCGCCCGCCTCCTCCAGGAACGCGGGCTGAAATCACGGCTCGTCGAACAGGACCACGAGAGGGCTCGCGAAATCGCCGAAGCGCTCAGTGACACCACAGTACTCGAGAGCGACGCGACGGACCGGGGGTTTCTCGAACAGGAGCACATCGAAGACGTCGATATCATCGTCACAGCACTCGACAACGACGAAAAGAATCTACTCGCCGGCCTGCTCGCCAAGCGGCTCGGTGCCAAACGAGCCGTCGCCGTCGTCGACTCGGGTGGCTACGTCGACCTGTTCGAGGCGGTCGGCATCGACGTGGCGGTCAACCCACGCGAGGCGACCGCCGAGGAGATAACGCGATTTACCCGCGAGCAGCAGGCCGAAAACGTCGCGATCATCGAATCCGATCGTGCGGAGGTCCTCGAGATCGAAATCGACGAAGAGAGCGTTCTCGTGGACAGGCCGATCCGCGAGTCGGTCGCGGACCTCCCGACTGGCGTGGTTATCGGAGCGATCACACGGGACGGGACGTTCGTTATCCCACGGGGAGACACCGTCGTCGAGCGTGGGGACCACGTGGTCGTGTTCGTCGAAATCGACTCGCTGGAGGAGGCCAGCGGTAAACTGTAGCCCCCTTCGCTCTCCGTGCTGTCGATGGCTACAGCGAGAACGGGAGATTTTTCCGGACTGGGAGGAAGAGCGTAGCGTAATGGACGGTACTCGGTGATGTCGGTTCGAGTCAACTGGCGACAGAGCGTCGCCTTCACCGGCACGGTGATCAAGTATCTCTCCGTTGCCATGCTCGTCCCGCTCGGGATCAGTCTACTCTACCGCGAAGACATCGTCGTCTTTCTCCTGTCTATTGGGATCTCGGTCGTCGTCGGCCTCTCGCTGGAGCGCATCGACGACGACCCGGAGCTCGGCGCTCGCGAGGCCCTCCTCTTGGTGGCCTTGGCGTGGGGAGCCGTTGCACTCATCGGGGCGATTCCGTACGTCGTTGCAGGGTACGGCACCGAGTCGGCACTCCGCCATCCGATCAACGCGCTGTTCGAATCGATGTCCGGGTTCACCACGACTGGAGCGACCGTCACGGCCGAGATTTCCTTCGAGCAGCATTCCCGGGCGCTGTTGATGTGGCGACAGCTCACCCAGTGGCTCGGCGGCATGGGTATCATCGTGCTGATGGTCGCCATCCTTCCCGAGGCCGCAGTCAACGGCGCGCAGTTGATCGAGTCGGAAGCGCCCGGACCGGAGCTCCAGAAGTTGACGCCGAAAATCGCCGAAACCGCCCGACTGCTCTGGCTGTTCTATCTGGGATTCACCGTTCTCTACGTGGGGATACTGCTCGGACTCCACTACGCGGGGATGGCACCGAACATGGACGCCTACAACGCCGTCGCACACGCCTTCACGACGTTGCCGACGGGGGGGTTCTCCCCGCAGGCCGACAGTATCGCGGCGTTCTCGCCAGCCGTCCAGTGGGTCGTCATTCCTTTCATGCTCATCGCGGGGATGAACTTCGCGCTGTTTTACCTGCTGGTGCAAGACGAATACGTCGAGTTCCTCCGTGACCGCGAGCTACAGGCCTATCTCGGCGCCAATGCCGGACTGGTCGTCGTCCTGTGGGGGTTTCTCGTTACGGGATCGGCACCGCCGCTGGAGCTCGGGGGCATCACGCAGGGGGCCATCGAAAACTCGCTTCGGCAAGCCACGTTCCAGATCGCTTCGCTCCTGAACTCGACGGGGTACGCGACGAGTGACTTCGCACAGTGGGGGACGACCGCACAGGGGCTCCTGTTGTTCGCGATGTTCATCGGTGGGTCGGCCGGATCGACCGGAGGTGGCGTCAAGGTCGTCCGGTGGCTGGTCGTCATCAAGGCCATTCGCCGGCAGTTGTTCACTACGGCCCATCCGAGCGCGATCAAACCGGTTCGTCTCGGAGGCCACGTCGTCGACGAGGAGGTCATCAGTGCGATCTACGGGTTTACGCTGCTGTACCTGCTCACCTTCGGCGTGGCGACGGTTATCCTCCTGCTCGATGCGGGCCGTGTCGGCCTCGAAATGACGACGCTGGAAGCGATCAGCGCGAGTCTGGCGACGATCGGTAACATCGGTCCCGGATTCGGGTTTCTGGGACCGTTCGGAAGCTACCTCGACTTCCCGGCCACCAGTAAACTGCTGATGATATTCCTCATGTGGATCGGTCGGCTGGAGATCATCCCCGTGTTCGTGATGTTCACCGGCGCGTTCTGGAACGAGTAACCGATCCCCATCACCGACTCCGACCCGGTGGCGCCGTTCGTGGCTGAGCGACGTATTATGTGTGCCGGGAGCGAACCGCACACCATGACCGACTCTTCGGACGCACCGACCCCTCCGGAGGGGTTACCGGACTCGCTCGCGTCGGAACTCGCCCGACTCACACCCGAGGAACTCCGAAACACGATCGTTCACGCCCAGGAACTGCTCCAATTTCACCAAGAGACGACGTCTCCGATCGAACCGGGGCCGAGAGAGGACATCATTCGGGTGACCGAGCACGAAGGATACACGGAGGTCGTAAAGCAACTCTCGTGTGTCGAGGGCTGTGACGACTGCCCACACGGTCCGTATCTCTATCACGTCAGTGAAGAAGCCCGCCCCGAGGGCGAAACACACCTCCACTGGACGTTCATGGGGGAAGTGAGTACCGACGACGAATGAACCGAAATCGACTCCGATCCCCCGTCACTCCGGGTGGCACGGGGTCTGCCTAGACACTCCGGCACGGTCGACGTCGAGGACGGACGTCCCGTCTACGGCCGGCGACGGCACCGGGTAGAACACGATAGCGGGTGACCCGACGTTGCCCTGCACACTGGCGGCTTCGAACGGCGTGTCGGCGTCGGCGAAGGCAGCATCACGTGACTGGGCGTCGGCCACAATACCGCCGGTCAGGAGTCGCCACGCGCCGTCTTCGAGTTCCGTCCGAAGGACGACGGTGACGCCGTGGAGTGCTCGACGGCGGTGTTTTCCGGGACCGACTCAGCCAACGAGGCGACCCCTACTCGTCATCGGACTTCCCGGGCCACGTCACGGAGCCCGAGAACGGGACGCCGGTCCGTTCTGCTGCTCGCGAGATCATGTGTGCGCCGGTCGGGACCGTCAAAAACAGAAAGAGGATACCGATGAGCGACGGGAGGCCGGCACCCCCGGGACCGAAGTACGCGAAGCCGGCGAGAAAGATCGCGACCGTGCCGACGGTCGCCGGCTTGCTCGTCGCGTGCATCCGGTTGTACACGTTCGGCAGTCTCAGCAGGCCGATCGTCCCGACGGTGAGGAAAAACGACCCAACGACGACCAGGCCAACGACAGCCCAGATCCGTATCGCTTCGAAGTCGACCATCAGCGGGCACCCCCGTCGACCTGGTGATTCGTCGGAACGGCCTGTCGCGTTCGGTGTTCCTGATACATGCGGTGTTCACTCCTGTGTGACGATGATGTCCCCTTCGGTCACGAACTTGGCAGCCGCGACCGTCGAGAGGAACGCGATGATCGCGAGGACGAGACTGACGGTCACGAAGAGACCCCGGTCGGTCTTGATCGCGAACAGGACGGCGATGGCGACGACGTTCGTCGCGATGGCGTCCAGTGCGACCACGCGGTCGGGGACCGTCGGTCCCCGGACCGCGCGGTAGCCACACAGCAGACTCAGCACCGCCACGAGGACGATTGCGCCGTCTACGACCAGCACTAGCGTCCCCTCAGCGGTCATCGTCGGCTCCTCCTGTGGGCTCCTCGGCTGGCCGTTCGGCCTCCGTCTGCGTCTCGTCGTCGGTCTCCGGGGCGGCCTGTTCGAGGACGGGGTGAGTCCGGTCGGGCGGGTAGACGGCGAAGTCCGGCGCGGGATCGCCCGGCGACAGTTCCTCGTCGAAGATGACGAGCGCGTAATCCTCCCAGCCGCGGATCGGGTCGACGATGTCTTCGGGTGCTCTCCCGTCGATGACGTGGACGTACAGCGCGTTCTCCTCGGGATCGTAGTCGAGCGTGAGCGAGCCGGGTGTCATCGTGATGCTGTTGGCTATCGTGGTCACGCCGAGGTCCGTCCGTACCCGCAGCGGGATGAGGATCACCTCGGGGTCGATCGGTTGGGAGAACGCGAGCACCCGGTACGTGACGTCGAGACTGGAGACGACCGCCTCCCGAGTGAACGTCAGCACGTACAGGATCGCGTACGGGAGACTGCGGAGTGACCGCCGGAGATCGACGGCGTCCGCGTACAGGCGGCGGAAGACGTAGGCTACGGGAACCCCGACCGTGAGGCCGACCAGCAGCGACCCCACGAGGGGTTCGAGGACGAGCGGTGGGCCGTGGACGAACACCCACAGGACGCCAAACAGGGCGCCCGCGACCGGCCAGCTACGGGTCACACCCCGTCACCCCCGTTCGGACTCACGACGTCGACGTAGGCCCCGCTGTCGATGGCGGCACTCGCCGCCGTTTCGGCGAAGCGGTAGATCGGGTCGAACCCCACACCGACGAGGACGACGGCCACCGCGAGCGCGACGAGGACGGCGACCTGTCCCGGCTCGGCGGTGGCGGCCTCGACCGCCGACGTCTCGGGCCCCCAGAAGCCGCCGACCCACACCCGCGTCGTGTACAGAATCGTAAGCACGGCGCCGAGGAACAACGCGATCAACGCGAGTGCCGACAGCACGCCGGGGCCGGCCGCGAGTCCACGGACTGCCGCGTCGAAAGCCAGGAACTTCCCGAAAAATCCCGTTAGCGGCGGGAGACCGATCAGCGAGAGGAGGCCGACGAAGACGGTTCCCGCGAGCACCGGCGAGCGCCCGGCGACGCCGCCGAGGTCGCGCAGGCTGTCCGTCCCGGTCGCATCCTCGACGGCCGCCGTCGAGAGGAAGAGGAGTCCCTTCGCGAGCGCGTGGTGGAGCGTGAACACCAGCGCAGCCGCGATGGCGGCCCCGCGGAGCGTCTCGGTGGGGTCGCCCGTGACCGGGGTGGCCGCCGCGGCGATGGCGATGGGGAGGGCGATGAAGCCGATCTGGCCGACGCTCGAGTACGCGAACGTACCCTCGAGCCGGTTCTGGCCGACGGCGCCGAACCCGCCGACGACGATGCTCGCCACCCCCATCGCCGCCAGCACTGGTGCGAGGAAGTCGAGCGGCGACACACCGACGAGACCGGGCAAGTCGATGGCGACGGGCGCGGCGGCGAAGACCGTGAAGTAGAGGCGGACGACCGCGTACACGCCCACCTTCTTCGTGACGCCGGCGAACATCGCGGTGACGGGCGCCGGGGCAGCGGTGTAGGCGGCGGGGACCCAGAACTGGAAGGGGACGAGCCCGGCCTTCAGCGCGAACACCGCGAGCAGCAGGGCCGAAAGCCCGACGACGGGCGCGGGGTCGACACCGTATGCAGCGGGATTGCCCAACCGCTGGGCCATGTCGGCCATGTTGAGCGTGCCCGTCGTGGCGTAGAGGCCGCCGATAGCCACGAGCATGAGCGCGCTCCCGAGGACGTTCAACACCAGATAACGGAACGACGCCGCAGTGGCGTAATCGGTGCCGTAGAAGGCGACGAACACGTAACTGACGATCAACATCACCTCGAACCAGACGAACAGGTTGAACAGATCGCCGGTGAGGAAGGCACCGGTCACGCCCACCAAGAGGAGGTGGAACAGCGGGTGGTAGTATACGCGCTGGTTCTCGGGGTTCACGTACCGGACCGAGAACAGCATCGACGCGAGCCCGACACCCGCGGCGATAGTCAGCATGAACGCGGACAGCCCGTCGAGGACGAGCGTAATCCCGAATGGAGCGGGCCAGTCACCGACCTGGTAGGCCCCCGCCCCTGGCGCTGCCGGCGCGAGGACGACAACCCAGACGACACTGGAGACAGCCACGACGTAGCCGACAGCGCCAGCCACGCTCGTCGCGCGCTGAATCCGCGGCCGCCGACCGAGTACGAGCGTGAGCACGGCGGTCACGAGTGCGATCAGCAACGGCGTAATGACTGGGCTGCTCATCTCGCCCACTCCGTGACGTCCATGGTTTCGTTCTCCTCGTAGGCGCGATACGACAGGACGAGCGCGAGCGCGGTCGTTCCGAAACTGATAACGATCGCGGTCAGAACGAGCGCCTGCACCACTGGATCGGCGATCTCTGGGCTCTCACCGCCGTGGACCGCGAGGACGGGCACGAGGTCGTGGGCTCCCTCGTCGACGCCGCCCATCGCGATCAGGTAGACGAACGTGGCCTGCGAGACGACGGCAACCCCCAAGACGACACCCATCAGGTCCCGCCGCAACAGCAGAAAGGTCCCGACGGCGGACAGCCCGCCGACCGCAACTGCCAGGACGACACTCATGGGCCATCATCCTCACGTCGGGCAGACCGCATCTCCGTGTTCCGAGTCATTCGGCACTCACCACCGAGACGATCGTCAGGATGGCGCCGACGACGACGAGGAACACCCCCAGGTCGAACACGAGCGCACTCGCGAGTTCGACCTCGTTGTAGATCGGAACGCCATCGACGTGGACGTACGTCTGAGTCAGGAACGGGTCGCCGACGAGGATCCCGACGACGCCGCTGCCGAGGACGATCACCAGACCGAGGAGCAACGTGCGTCGGTAGGCGGTGACCGTGCGATGCTCGAACACCCCGGTTCCGGGCTCGATCTGTCTGTCGAGCACCCCCGACTCCAGGTAGTCGAGGTCGTAGGCGACGTAGATGAGCACGAACGCCGTCGTGGTGAGGACGCCACCGATGAATCCACCGCCGGGCAGGTTGTGGCCCTGCAGGAACAGCGAGATCGAGAGGACGAGGATGATAGGGACGGTCACCCGGACCGTCGTCCGCATGATCGTCGTGGTCGTCACGGCGAGTCACCTCCGTCGGGGACCGGATCCGCGTCCCCGTCCGCGTCCCCGTCCCCTTCGGTTACGGCCTCCTCACCACGGGTCCGCATCGTCACGAGCACGAGAATGGCGATTGCGGCCACCGCGACGACCAGCAACTCACCCAACGTGTCGAACGCCCGGAAGTCCACGAGGATGACGTTGACGACGTTCGTGCCGCCACCCCCCGGAACCGCCTGCTCCGTGTAGTACGTGGCGACGCTCGTCGGGTCGGTGTCGGGCGTGGGTGCCGTCAGGAGGACGGACACGAACGCCATCGTACCCACCAGAATCGACACGCCCGCGTCTCGAGCAATCACGAGCGGTCGAACGTCCGAGTAAAAGGACGGCAACCGCTGGAGGACGAGCAGGAAGATCAGGAGGACGAGCGTCTCGACGACCAGTTGCGTGAGCGCGAGGTCCGGCGCGCTCGCGAGGATGAAAAAGATGGCGAGCATGAACCCAAGAATGGACAGCGTGAGGACGCTGGCAACGTGGGACGGAGCGGTCGTCACCGCCACGCCGGCGAGAACGGCGATCATCAGCACGACGGCGACGGACAACGGCACGGCGATCCCGCCGACCTCCGGGGTCCCCTCGGTTGCTGTGAAGCCGGCGAGCGCAAGCAGGCTCGCAGCCGCGGCCACCCACGTCACGTACGTCCGCAGGAGACCGCTGTGGACGAACGGGCCGAACCGAGCGCTGGTCACCTCCGTGGTCGAGACGATCCAGTCGTACCACCCGCGGGGTCGCACGGGGACCGGGGCATCGACACCACGCCCGATGACCGCCGCGAGACGCCCGGTAAACGGATACGTGGCGATCCCGCCGAGGACAGCGACGGCGGACATCGCGACCGGGGGGGAGACGTGAGTCGGCAGCCCAACCTCGAGGAGAACCTCGTCGACGGCGGTGGCTTCGACGGCCGACTGGACGATGGCGTCGACCGCCAGTTGCGGCGCGACGCTGACGACGGCCGCCGCGGCGGCCAGCACGGCCGGGGGTGCGACCAGCGCGACCGGTGGCCGGTGGACGTCCGCGACTGGCGCCCGCCGCTCGCCGACGAAGATTGCGAGGAACTTCAGTGAGTAGACGACGGTGAACACGCTCGCGGCCGTCGCCACGGTGGGGTACAGCCAGGCGACGCCACCGGCCTCGTGGGCAACCTCGTAGGTCGCCTCGAAGAGTAGCTCCTTCGAGTAGAAGCCGTTGAACGGCGGGATACCGGCCATGCTCAACGCGGTGACTCCGGTGATGGCGGCCGTCACCGGGAGCTCTCGCCAGAGCCCCCCGAGGTTGTCGAGAGTACGGGTACCGGCCTCGTGGGCGACGATTCCCGCGACGAGGAACAGCGGCGCCTTGAACAGTGCGTGGTTGAGCAGGTGGAACGTGCCCGCCTCGCTGCCGTAGACGACGTCGAAGCCGAAGGCCGCGACCATCAGCCCGAGGTGGCTCGCCGTCGAATAGGCGAGCAACTCCTTGGTGTCGGTCGCGGCCACCGCCAGCAACGCCCCGACGGTCATCGTCAGGAGCCCTAGCGTCGCGACGAGCAACACCCACTCGGGACTCATCAACAGGGGGCGCAGGCGGCCGAGGAAGTAGACGCCGACCTTGACCATTGTCGCGGAGTGGAGGAAGGCGGAGACGGGGGTCGGAGCGACCATGGCGTTCGGGAGCCAGAAGTGCAGTGGCACCTGCGCGGACTTGGCGGCCGCAGCGGTGACGACCAGGACGAGTGCGGGCACGAACAACCCCGACTCGCGGAGGGCGGCGCGCATCGCCTCGTCGTTCGCGATCATCGCGGTCACGTCGAAGGTCACGCCGCCGAGGACACCCCGCGCTGTCACCGCGAGCACGAGCAGGCCGGCGAGCAGGCACAGGCCACCGCCGACGGTCACGACCATGGCCATCCGCGCCGAGTAGCGCGACTCGGTATCGGCGGTGTGGTGGCCGATGAGCACGAACGAACAGAGGCTGGTCAGCTCCCAGAACAGGAAGACGAACACGAGGTCCGAGGCGAGTGCGACGCCGAGTATCGAACCCAGGAACGCCAGCAACGCGGCGTAGTAGCGCGCCAGGCCGTCGCCGCCGCGCATGTACCGCGCCGAGTAAGTGAACACGAGGGCGCCGATGCCGCTAGCCAGAAGCGCGAAGAGGAGTCCCCAGCCATCGACGGTGAACTGGATCCCCACGTCGAGGGCGGGAACCCACGACGCCCCCACGGTTCCCGGACTGTCGACTTGCGTCACCAGCAGACCGAAACTCGCCGCCGCGACGAAAGCCCCCGCGTAACCCGTCAGTTCGCCGAGGGCGCGATGGAGGAGCGGTGCCAGGACTGCGGCGACGAAGGGGAGCGCGACGGCAATCGTAACGACTGTCAGGTCCGGTGCCATCAGTGATCGTCGGTGTCGGCCGGTACGCCGTTGCCGGTACGCATCGTAATCGGCCTCTGGTCGACCATCGAGCGCCTAGTTCAAAGTAGTTGACATTCGCTTGTCGGACGGACGGAGCCCTCCCGGTTCGGGGAGCGACACTCGCCTACCGCGGGGATGTGATTGCGGCAATCGTAGTCGTCACGGCGGACGTGGGGGCCAGTGCTATTGCGTTCCACCAACGAGACGGGAGGCGGATCGTTCAGTTTCGATCCAAGGACACGACCCTCGAGCGGGGTACGGACGCGGTCCGACCGGTCATCGCACGTCCAGTCGGAGACGGGAACGGATGATGGTCGGCTACACGCCGGAGGCATCGGCGTCTCTCGACGGATCTCGCCTTCGAGGAGGAACGGCCCCAACGTCAACGGGCGCTACTCGACTCGGCACGGGATGTCGCCGCTGATCTCGACATCGACCTTCCGACGCGGGCAATCGTCGGTCGTGGGGGCGGACCCGCCATTCCGGCCGTGATCGAAGAGGAACGCGCGAATCACGTCCCTCTCGGCTGGCAGGGATCCCGAAGCCGGCGTGAGTAGGTCCTCGGGCCGACGATCGATTCCCGTTATCGGACACACGCCGTGTGACGCGACGCTCGTGACGCTCGACCCCGGGGATGGGCGCGACGAAGGAGGGATCGTGGTCCTCGCGGGGGCCACAGGCGTCGGCTGCGGCAGGCCGTGCTGCTGAACTCGTCTCCACGGCCGACGACGAACCGTCGCTGACGCTGTCTGACGTGCAGTCCACGGTGGCCGATGGTGGCGGAGGCATCCCCCCACCGAGCGTGGTGAAGCGACGATCGAAGAGCGGGTCGGACGCGCTGGAATAAAATACATGTCGCATGATATGCGAGTTGTGAACGTCGAGGATACCGAACGGGCGACACTCGATGTCGCCACAGGACACGACACGACCTGCGTCGGTGCGCCCCAGTCCGGAGCGATTTCGCAGGCCGTATTCGGGTCGCCCCCGGAGACGGTCGACGCGAAGGCGGGTCGGACCGTCGTGACGGCACGCGAACGCGGACCGGGGGAATCGCCGCTGTCGATCCGTGAAGCTCTAATGCGGAGCATGGAGAGATAATCACCGTGTACATCATCATCATCGGCGCCGGCGATATCGGGACGCCACTCATCGATATCGCGACCAAGTCGGGGAACGAGGTGGTCGTCATCGAACGCGACGACAAACGAGCGAACCGGGCCGCCGACGAGTTCGACTGTCTGGTACTGAACGCCGACGCGACCACGAAAGAGACGTTGGACGATGCCGGTGCCGCGCAGGCCGACGCGCTCATCTCGACGACGGACCAGGACGCGACGAACGTCATGACCTGTCTCCTCGCGAAGGAGTTCGAGATACCTGCGATTCTCTCCGTCGTCCACAACCCCGAGCACATGGGACTGTTCGAGCAGATTGGGGTGAATACGATGGAGAACCCACAGCAACTCATCGCCGAATATCTGTACCGAGCCGTGGCGCGGCCGGCGATCGTCGACTATATGCGCATCGGCAAAGAGGCCGAAGTGTTCGAGATAACGGTCGCCGACGACGCGCCAATCGCAGGGAAGACGCTTCAGGAGGCCGCACAGTCGGGACTCCTCACCGAGGAGATGCTCGTGGTAGCGATCGAACGCGAACGGGATTCCCAGCCGATCACTCCTCGCGGAAACACGACTATCGAGGAAGGCGATCTACTCACGGTGTACTCCGGTGTCGGCGCCGATCCGGAGATCACGGATATCTTTGGCCACTATGAAGATAGTGGCGAGTGAGCCGACCATGATGAGTACCGGGACAACCGCCGCAGATCCGATCGTACCCGCGGGAAAGGCATGAACGGCTCCGTTGCAACGGTCGGCCGAGACCTCGGACGTATCTTGGCGGCACTGGGCGGGCTGATGCTCGTCTCGCTGATCGTACCGGTCGTCTGGGGGGAGTACTTTGCGCTCCCCGCGCTACTCGTCTCGGCTCTCATTCCGCTCGGAATCGGACGGTTGCTGTCTCGACGATTCAGGAACGCCGAAGCCCCGGGGCGGTTCCACGGGATGATCGTCGCCGCATCGGGGTGGTTTTCGGTCGGGATCTTCGGCTCGCTCCCGTTCCTGTTGATCGCCTGGAGCGTCCAGCTCGGCGTCCCAGGGTTCACGACGCCCCCGCAGACGGCGACACTCGCCGCGTTCACCGAGCCCCTCAACGCCGTGTTCGAGAGCATGAGTGGGTTCACCGGTACCGGACTCACGATGACCGACAACGAGGAGGTGCTGCCGCGCACGCTCCAGTGGTGGCGGACGTTCAGCGAATGGGTCGGCGGCGTCGGTGTGATCGTCTTGACGACGGCGATCCTCTCACGGCCCGGGAGCGGCTCGCTGACGCTCTACGAGAGCGAGGCCCGCTCCAAGAAGATCCACCCGAGCATCGTTTCGACGGTCCGGACGATCTGGTGGATCTTCATCCTCTTTACGTTCATCGCGATTCTCGCACTGTGGCTGGCGGGAATGCCGATCTGGGGGGCGATCAATCACGGCATGACCGGCCTCGCGACCGGCGGGTTCTCGATTACGGACAACTCGATCGCCACCTACGACAGCGCCGCGATCGACTTCGTGTTGATTCCGATCATGCTGCTGGGGAGCATCGCGTTTCCGGTGCACTACCTCATCCTGCAGGGCGACCTGCGAAACTTCTATTCGGACCTCCAGACGCGGTGGGTGTTCGCCTATATGAGCATCGGATCGGCGTTGCTGTGGAGCTTCCTGTACTTCGGGGGTCCCTACGAAACGCCGTTCGGTGCCTTGCGCTATGGCCTGTTCCAGTTCGTCTCGGCCGCCACCTGTACGGGATTCCAGACGGCCGTCGACGCGACCAACGTCGCACTCGGCCGGTGGCCGTCGTACGCCCAGCTCACGGTCGCGTTCGGGATGTTCGTCGGTGGAGCAGCTGGTTCGACCGCAGGAGGCATCAAACTCATCCGCGGGCTGACGCTCGCGAAGGGAATCCGGTATCAAATCGCGGACGTCTTCTATCCCGAGACTGCAGTCCGGCGACTGGAAATCAACGGCCGGCGACTGGACGAAAAAGCGGCCAGCCGCGAATTCATGGAGGCGGCGATCATCGTCGTGCTCTGGAGTACGTTCCTGGTCGTCGGCACGTTCCTGTTGCTGCTCATACTTCCGTCTGCGGAGTATTCGCTCGCCAACGTCGTATTCGAGGTCGCCAGCGCCCAAGGGAACGTGGGGCTCTCGTCGGGGATCACGGGCCCCGAGTCGCTGCCCACACTCGGGAAGATCACGTTCCTCTTTCACATGTGGATCGGACGGCTCGAAATCATCCCGGTCCTCGTGATGCTGCGTACGATCTTCAAGCGCGGAGGACTGTACTCGTGAACCCGCGCGACCTCCCCGTCATTTCCGACGTGTTCGAGGCCGGGGCAGACGACCGAGTCTTCGATTCCCTGCTGTTGCTGGGGCCACTCGTCATCGGGCTCGTCGTCGTCCTCGATCGCTCTTTCGTCACCGAGACCCTCGCGCTCGCATATATCGCCGTATTCGTCGGGTACGTCCTGTATCGTGGGGCGGCCCAGTAGGACTGGCCCAACTCGCTGTGCCCCCGTGTGAGGCGAGTTGACGACGCCGACGCCGACGGTGTCAGCAGTTCACGCCGTGTGAACGCCCGATAGGCGACGGAATACGATCTTCGGGGAGCGGGATCCTGTCGGGGGCCACCCACGAGGAGTCGGACAGCTTCCCGGGCCTGCCGGCGAGGGAGTGTCGACGGACGGGTGCGGTCCAAGCGGGAGACCTATTCTTCCGTCTCGTGGCGCGGTTCGCGCTGTACCACGAGGACGGGGCCGAGAAACCGGTCGGCCACCTGATCGGCCGGCATCCCGAACACGAACGTCGCCAGTGAGGGATCGGACTCACCCATGACGACGACGTCGAACGCATCGGCTGCATCGACAATCGCGTCGAGGGCCTCTTGATCGCGATCGACGCGCGTCTCGATCCTCGAGGCGTCCATACCCTGGTCCTCCAGCCGATTCACCATCCCCTCCAGGAGTGTCCCGACATCCTCGTCCGTCTCGTCCGGCTCGGCGACGTGGTACAACGTCACCGAGACGTCCATTTCGCCGAACAGGCCTGCGACGACACGGGCGAGGCGGTCGATTCCCACGGCACCACGGACCGCGACGAGTACGTCTTCGACCGGGCCGGTGGCGTTCGGGACGAGCGCGGCCAGACAGTCGTGCTCGGTCGTCATCCGGTCGATCGTCTTCTGGGCGACATGAGTGAACACGAGCCTCCGCTCGACGGTCGCCCCTGCCTCCTCGAACATCGCCTGGTACTCGTCGAGCCGTTCCGTGGCTCGCTCCTCGAACTGCATCTGCGCCTGTCCCGGTGCAGTCTGTTCTGGAATGACGTGGTACCCCAGCAGTACGACGTTGGCTTCGGCGAGGAGTTCGGGGACACCCTCCGGGACCGATTCCCCTTCGAGCACGCGAAGTGGGACGAGTATCGATGGACGATCTGACATCATTAGACGTCTCCTTTGAGAGTCACGTCCCCAGCGTAATAACGGTACCAGAGGTACGAGACGATCATGATCACGATGCCGATGCCAATCGACGCGGGTTGCATGAAGGCGATCAGTCCGAAGCTGGCGAGCGCCCCCACGGCCGGAACCGCTGGATAGCCCGGCACCCGGTAACTGGGGGAGTACCACTCGGGATTTCGGCGCCGTAACACGATCAGAGCGACACACATCAGCCCGTACATGATCAGGTGGAGGAACGAGGCGACCTCCGCGAGCAGTTCGACCCGGCCGGTCGCGACGAGGACGAGGATCGGCCCACCGGCGGCGAGCAACGCGACGTGTGGTGTACCGTATCGGAGGTTGACCTCGCTCGCTTTGCGCGGGAGCAACGCGTCGCGGCTCAGTGCGTACACCGCCCGCGAGGCGCTGAGGATCGACGCGTTCGCGCTGGAGAACGTCGCCAACAACCCGGCGCCCAGAATCGCGACTGCACCGGGCAACCCGAGGAACTCACGGGCAACTTCGACCATCGCCGTCTCCCCGAACTGGCCCAACCGGTCCGCACCGAACGCGCTGGTTGCGACGAAAATCGTCACGACGTAGAAGATGGTGACGATGAGGACCGAACCGACCATCGCTAGCGGGAGGTTCCGGCCCGGCTGTTTTATTTCGCCCGCGACGGTCGCGACCTGGGCGAACCCCAGATACGAGGTGAACACGAGTGCCGCGGTCGTCAACACCGGGAAGTATCCCCTGGAGAAGAACTGCTCCGGAACGGTTCCACCACCGAACACGCCCACGGCGTCGAGGACACCGTACGAAAGAAAGCCCGTGAGCACCACGAGGAGAATCCCCACCACGGCGTTCTGGATCTTCGCGGTGTTCTCCGTGCCGCCGATACTCAGTGCAGTCAGTGCAACGCCGAACAGGAGTCCGATCCCGATGACGGGACTGAACGGAAGTCCGACGCCGAGTTCGGTGAACACGGCGCTCGCGTAGTGACCGAGGCCGACCAGATAGAACGCGGAGGCGAACATCAGGCCCAGCCACAGGCCCAGCCCGACGATCGCACCGTAGGCCGTCCCCATTCCGCGCGAGATGAAGTAGTAGCCGCCACCGCTCCGGGGCATCGCCGTGGCGAGTTCGGAAGTCGGCAGCGCCACGAGCAACGCGATCAGCCCGCCGACCGCAAAGGAGAGGGTGGCCGCGAGACCCGCGTTATCGGCCGCCAACCCCGGGAAGACGAAGATTCCAGCCCCGATCATGGTCCCGATCCCGATCGCCAGCCCGCCGACCAGCCCGATGGTTCGTTCGAGTTCGACGTCGTCGTCGTAGACTGTCGTGTCGTCCGTGACGGCTTCCGGTTCCGCGATGGGTGTCTCGCCGGCGATATTCTCGCCAGTGGACCCGACGTCGGCAGACTCTTCGGCCATACGACAACGATAGCGTCAGCTGTCGGATAAAAGCGCCGGCAAGCGGTGTGGTCTTCGCTACTGGTGGGACGGGCCGACGGCGAACGAGCGTACCCGAAACGGTGTGTCCGGAACGCTCGTCGCGATCGCACCGCTGTTCATCGTCGGCCGACTGGAGAGCCCTCAGACGAACGCCGCCTGAAACCGGCTGATGCTTTCGTCAGTCCCGGCAACCACGAGTTCGTCCCCGGCTTCGATCACGAACGACGCTTCCGGATTGGTGACGACGTTACCGTTTCGCTCGGCGGCGACCACGGTGCAGCCAGTCCGATTGCGGATGTCCGCACCGGCGAGCGATTCGCCGACAGCGCCCGGGGCCGTCGTCCGGACGAGTTTCAGTTGCGTGCCTGGGGAGAGGATCTCCTCGTCGAGGACGATCGACGCGAGCATTCGCCCGCTGACGGCCGCAAGCGAGAGCACGTAGTCCGCACCGGCGCGATACAGTTTCGAGACGTTCTCCTGCTCGTTCGCCCGGGCGATGATTTCGATCCGGGGATTCAGTTCGCGAATGGCGAACGTCGCGAAGATGGCGGTCGTATCGTCCGGCAACGCGAGCACGACGGTCCCGGCGTTCATAATACCCGCCTTCCGGAGGGCCTCTCGTTCGGTCGCATCGCCGACCACGTCGACAGTCGAGCGTTCCGCGGGGTCGATCGTCGTGTACTCGATCCCGGCCCCCGAGAGCACGGACGTGACGGTCCGGCCGACGACGCCCATTCCCGCGACGACGACGTCCCCCCGTCGGTGCCGTCCTTCGGAGAGCGTCATCGCCTTCAGTCGGTCGAGTGCCGCCTCACCACCAGTCGCAACGAGGACGCTCCGGGCGTCGAATCGGGCGTCGGGCTGCGGGGGACTCTGGAAATCCCCACGGAACCACACCCCGATGACGGCCGCTCCCGTTCGCTCGAAGATGTCGCTCTCCCCGAGAGTCCGTCCGATCAGCTCGCTCCCGTTCTGGAGGGGGAACTCCGCGATGTCGAAGTCCTCCTCGATTTCGATTGCTTCGATGGCCTCCGGATCGAACGAACCGACCGCTTTGCCCGCGAGCTGTTCACCCAGTATCTGTTTGGGCGAGAGTACGTCGTCGGCCCCCGCGTACCGGTGATAGTCCGCAGTGTTCGGGTCCTCGGTCAGGCTGACCGTCCGCACGTCGGGGTTGACTGCCCGGGCGGAGAGGAGGACGCTCGGGTTCGTTTCGTCGTCGACGTTCGCGATCAGGGCAGTGGCGTACTCCAGCCGGGCGCGCCGGAGCGCCGCGTCCGACTCGGGATCCCCGAACATCACCGTATACCCCGACGTGTAGAGATCGTTCGCTACCTCCCGATCGCTCTCGACGACGACGTACTCGACGCCGCGTTCGGTGAGTTCGTCGATGAGGACCTCCTCCCGAGCCCCGTAGTTACAGAGGACGACGTGGTCGTCGATCCCGCGAACCGAGGAGGGGGCACTGGACCTGAACGCGTCTTCGAAGAGCGGGACGACGAGTACCGGGAGTGCTGCGAAGATGAGGACGAGTCCCGAAAGCGCCATGAGAGAGACGAGATAGTTCATCTGTGGGCTCGACCAGGGAGCGTCCCCGCCGTACCCGACGGTGGTGACCGTCTGAACGACGGCTTCGATCGAGCGGTACAACGGCTGCGGGCGACCTTCCCACGTGGCCATCCCGTAGTTGTACAGGACCACGAATCCGGAGAGCACGCTGATGACTAGAGCGAGATAGTAGACGGTGAGACGTGTCCGCCGATCCATACTATCCGTCATCAGGAGTCAGGATCATAAGAGACACCCTCGATGACGATCATCGACGGCCACGGATCCGGAGCGGGGTGTCGGGACACGAGTCGCGTGACCGCACTACTCCGCGACACTGCCCACGGTGTCCTGCATCCACGGGAACGGTACGCGTCGTAGCCGGTGAGCGATAGGGGCCTCCGGAACCCATTGCACGACCGATCGACGGTCGTTCGTCGATCGGCCGCGCACACAGGTCCAACGGGAACTACTGTCCAGCGGACGGGATCGCAGAGAGATCCACACACTCCCGAACGAGCGTCGCGGCCGCGCCGTAGGGGTTCTCTCGGTCACCCCTGCGATCGGGTCGCGTCCGATCGGCCGAGTCGTAGACGGCGTCGACGAACGCCTCGCGTACCGTTCGGTTCTCGAAGAGACCGTGGAGGTACGTCCCCGCGACGTCCCCGACGGCGGCGCTCTCGGGACCGACCGGTCGGTCGACCGGCTCCGTGGCGTGGGTGTCGCCCACGTGAATCTCGTAGCCGGAGACGTCGCCACTGGCACCGGCCAGCGGCCCCGACCCCGACCCCGACACGTCCCAGGTCACTGCTTCGACGCGCTTGTCGGTGGTGAACGTCGTCTCCACGGGTAGCCGTCCGAGGCCGTCGACCACTTGCCGGTCGTCGGTTCCCTCGACGTGAGCGTTTCCGATGCGGTCGCCGAGCATCTGGTAGCCGCCGCAGATGCCGACGACTGGACCGTCGAAGGCGACGAGTTCCTCGTCGAATCCAGCCTCGCGAAGCGCGAGCAAGTCGTCCACGGTGTTTTTCGTCCCGGGAACGACGACGGCGTCGACGTCCGCGAGCGACGCCGAGAGTGGACGGTACGTGACGCGGACGCCCGGGACGCGGGCCAGCGGTTCGAGGTCGGTGAAATTCGACACGCGCGGGAGGCGAGGGACGCCGACGGTGACCGTCCGGTTGGGGGGGACGTCGTCGCCGCCACGGACACCCTCCTCGGGGAGCGAGACGCTGTCCTCCGCCGGGAGACCGGGGTCGTCGTGGGGGAGAACGCCCAGGACTGGCACGTCCGTCCGTTCTTCCACGTCTTCGATGGCCGGGTCGAGGATGGACCGGTCACCCCGGAACTTCGTGATGACGACGCCGACGATACGGTCCGTGATGTCGTCCGGGGCGAGTTCGAGCGTACCGACGATGCTGGCGAACGCACCGCCGCGTTCGATGTCCGCGACGAGCAGGACGTCCGCATCGGCGAAGCGTGCCGTCTCGACGTTCGCCAGATCCCGGTGGCTGAGGTTCGGTTCCGCGATGCTCCCCGCCCCCTCCGCGACGACGACGTCGTGGGACTCGGCGAGTCGACGGTAGGACTCTTCGGCGGCGTCGCGGACGCGCTCCCAGTGGTTCTCGTAGTACTCGCCCGCCCGAGCGTGCCCCACCGCCTCGCCCTGAATCACGATCTGACTCTCGCCGTCGCCCCGGGGTTTGAGCAAGACGGGATTCGAGTCCGTCGTCGGCGTCACCCGCGCGGCCTGAGCTTGCACGTACTGCGAGATGCCGATTTCGCCCCAGTCGGCGTCCGTCTCTCCGGCGGCGAGGACGACGCGAGCGTTGTTACTCATGTTCTGGCCCTTGAACGGGACGACGTCGACGCCGCGGTCGGCGAGATGGCGACAGAGACCGGCCGCTACCGTACTCTTGCCGACGTGGCTCGCGGTGCCGGCGACGAGTAGCGTCCGCGTCATCTCTCCGCCGCACGCCCCACGGACGCGTCGACGGCCCCGCTCTCGGGGTGTCGGTGGCGTAGGTGTCGAGCGTTCGGTCGAGGTGACGTCGACGGATCTCCCGACCGTGCCGACCCGCGAGCGGTGTCGTCGTCCATCGGCACACAAGTGCTGTTTGCAGTACCTTCAATCCAGTTGTAGCAGTAGGACGCTCGTGGCGAACGTCACGTGTCGCGAACACGACGTAGGTTGCTCCCGACGACCACCCACGCGTACCGGGGGACAACCGTCCCGGATCGTTGGAGAGGTGGCGCGGGGAAGCCAGTCAGTCGCGTCCGCGGTCATCGATCGAGGGAGTCTGTACGGTTTTCGAATCACCAGTGTCTGTGAGGAGCGACACGAGGTCCGTCTCCGTTACTGGCTGTGCGATCGCACCGATCCCCACATCGCGAGCCACACGAACTGCACTTGGGGGGTGAAGGTTCGCTTCGTCCAACAGCCCATCGTCGTAGAACACTTCTCGCGGCGTGCCACTCCCGATGACGTTGCCATCGGCCATTACGTAGACACGATCAGCGACCTCGGCGGCGAAGTCGAGGTCGTGTGTCGAGAAGACTACGCTGATTCCCTCGTCGTGAACCCGTTGGATACGGTCGGCGACCAGTTGGGCCCGCTCGGGGTCGAGACCCGCGAGCGGTTCGTCCAGCACGACGACACTCGGGTCGAGGACGAGCACGCCGGCGAGGCCGACGAGGCGTTTCTCTCCGCCGCTCAGGTGATGCGGAATCCGGCCTTCGAGGTGGCTCGCGTCGACCGCCGCGAGCGCCTCGCGAGCGCGCTGGTTCGCTTCGTCGCCGGGCACGCCGTAGTTCTGGAGACCGAACATCACGTCGTCGAGGACCGTGGGTGCGACGAGTTGCGTGTCGGCGTCCTGGAAGACGAATCCGACTGCCTTCCGAGCGTACGCCTTGGTGTCTTCGGTGATCGGCGTGCCGTCGACGACCAGTTCGCCGTCGTCGGGAACGAGCGTCGCGTTCAAATGTTCGAGGAGCGTCGATTTCCCCGCACCGTTGCCTCCGACGAGCGCGATGGATTCGTCGGGGTAGACGCTGAACTCGATGTCGTGCATTCCCACCGTTCCGTCGGGATACGTGTGGGATTCACACCGGAGGTCGACGAGCGGAGCCCCGTCCCGGCTCATAGTCCCGCTCCGTAGATTGTGACCGCTGCGTACCCGACAACGGCGACGTACGAGCCGACGACGACGCACAGTTCGTGGATGGGTGGTCGCGAGACGTCGCCGTACAGCGTGAGGTACCCGTCGTAGCCGCGGGCTTCCATGGACTTGACGAGCCGGTCGGACTGCTCGATTGCCGATAGCATCGTCATCCCGAGGATTCTTGCGTACAGCTGTTTGTTCGACCAAAATTCCGAGAAGTTCGCCCCCCGGGAGAGCGCGGCTTTCACCAGTTCCTCCAGCGCCTCGATCATGATGAACGTAAACCGATAGGTCAGCAGCGCGATCTGGTCGATCGGCCGAGGGAGCAATCGCCCGAGCACGTACGCCACGTCGGCATATTTCGTGGTCATCGACGCCGTGAGGGTGAACGTGACGACCGTGAGTGACCGACAGGAGAGCTCGCCGAAGAGTACGAGACCCGTCCACGTGACCGAGAACTCACCGAGCGGTGTCACGAGGATACCACCGATCGGCGTCCCCGGTTCGAGGACCGCTAGCGGTCCGGCGACCGAGACGATGAACAGCATCGGGAGCGTGTACCAGCCAGCTAGCCGTCGGAAGGGTAGCCCCGCGAGTCCGTACACGCCCAGTACGACCCCGTACAGTCCGACCAAGAGCCCGAGTCGGTCGAACACCGTGACGGCGAGGACAAGTGCGCCGACGACTCCGACTTTCGTCCAGGGATTGACGCGGTGCAGCGGCCCGTCCCCACGCTCGGAGAACGCCGTGATGAGCCGCGGGTCCGGAACGTGGTTCGAAAGTGTCGTCACGGTCATCGTGCAGTGCGTTCTTCCTCGTCGAAGCCACCGTAGCGGTCGACGTAGACATACAGGCCGATACCGAGCGCGACCAGCAGGACGACAAGCCCTCCGAACTCCAGCATCAGTCCGCCATTACGAATGGGGCCGGCGACGACGATGCCGCGGCCGAAGTCGACGAGCGCGCCGCCGCCGTCCTGCACGCCGCGCCCGAGTGCCTGTGCGGAGCGTTTGGCC
Organism: Haloplanus litoreus; assembly: GCF_045690335.1. GTDB lineage: Archaea > Halobacteriota > Halobacteria > Halobacteriales > Haloferacaceae > Haloplanus > Haloplanus litoreus. Next base: position 2,450,521 of record NZ_CP147874.1, read on the forward strand.
CACGGGAGTGCGCCACCAGTCGAAGTAAAGCCCCACAGGCCGGCGGCGAAACAGGTCGCGAGCAGACCGACGAGCCAGCCGTACTGCTTCCAGCGCTGCATCAAGCCGTCACCCCGGTCGTTCCGTCTCGGGCGTCACGGTCGACAAGCCCAACGAGGTCGGGGCGAACGGACGCGAGGAACTGGACGATGAAGCCCGTCAGCATGCCTTCGATGACGGCGACACCGAGGTTGAGGCCCACGAGGCCAGCGACGGCAATCGTCAGATCACCACGCGGCAGTGCGCTCCCGTTCACACCGCTGATCACGATGATCGCACCCATCAGGAATGCCCCTGCCGAGAGGCCGAGTGTCGCAGCGCTCGCGCCAGCGGGGAAGACGTCCCAGTCCATACCCAGCAGCGTCTTGAACGCGTAGTAGGCGACGATGGCTTCGGTGGCGTTTACGAGCGTGTTCGCCCCGAGTAGACCGACTGCACCGTGACCGAGGGCCGCCGAGAAGATGTTCACGACCAGCGCGATGAGCGCCCCGAGCAGCGGGCCAGCGAGAACACCCACGAGACCGGTGAGGTTCATGTGGATGCCACCCCAAACCGGGATGTTAAGCTGGAAGATCGCAAAGCTCGCGGCCGCGCCGATGCCCGCGAGCGCGATCTGGTGTGTTTTGATACCGCCTTTCCGGACCCGGTAGACGATCAGGCTAATCAGCCCGATACCGAGCAGCGTCCAGACCACCAGTGCCCACAGCGGGAACGACCCCTCTCCGAGGTGAATGTGCGCCATGTGATTAACAACACTACGGTCGATTATAATAATCTTACTTTATTGGACCAGTTCAGATAATAACTCCTGTCGACTCGGTTGGTGTGTCAACGCGGAGTCTGGTTGAGGTTCTGACACCCTGCCGGCGAGCGGTTCGGTCGGCTGTCCGAGGCCCGACCGTGAGACGGGAGCGTAGTCAGAACAGAACGAATCCCGGCAGATAGAGGAGGAGACAGACCAACGCACCCCTGCGGTCGATGCCTCGCTGCCAGTACATGAGGCCGAGGACTGCGATCGAAACGGCGAGCATGTACCCGGTGGCGACGAGTACGGATCGGGGATCGGTGACAGTTACGTCGGCGACCAGGGCACCGATCCCTAGCGAAAAGACGGGGTCGGTAATGTTGCTCCCGAGTAGCGACCCGATCGAGATACCCGCCTCGCCCCGCTTCGCCGCGAGTCCCGCGACCGCTATTTCGGGGGCAGTGGTTCCCAACCCCGTTAGAATGCCGACGAGAAATTCGGGAATTCCGACGGTACGGGCGACGGCGACGCCGTTAGTCACCATGAGGTGACCGCCGAGGACCACCAACGCAATTCCGGCGACGATCCAGGGAATCGCTTCCCGAGGAGGTGCTCTCTCCTCGACCACTTCTTCGGTGATCTCCTCACCACCCTCGTGCGAGTAGAGGTCGTGGATGAAGGCGACGTACGCGAGCATCATGAGAAACCCCTCCGAACGGACGATCTCACCGTCTTCGAGGACGAGAATCATGATCACCATCGCGAGGATCATCGCCCCACCGTAGACGAGGACGTTCCGGCGTTCGGCCTCAATGCGCGATATGAGCGCGACGATACCGATAGCCAACGTAATCTGTGCGGTCTCCGAACCGACGATGTTTCCCACCAGAAGGTCGCCGGCACCATAGAGAGCGGAGAAGACGGACGTGGTCATCTCGGGAATCGAGGTCCCGATAGAGATGATCGTGACGCCGATGAAGAACGCAGAAAGCCCGTAGTATAGCGCCAGTTCGGCCGCTGCGTCGACGGTTCGGTCGGCACCGATCAGGAGAAGCGTCAGGCCGACCAGGAACCCGGCACCCTCGAGGATCATCTCATGGCGGACAGACGTCCGGGGACGAGTAAAAAGTGGTCGCCCTCTGTCACGATGCGGTCGGCGCCCCGCTCGACGGAGAAATAGCGTCTGTAACCGCGTGCACGCCCGACCGCAGCCACTCCGACGATCGGACGAGCAACGACGTCGCGAGGCGATTCGGATCGGAGTCCGTTCGCCGGCACGTCCGAAACGCCTCGGGGCTCGGCGGACTGGTGTGAACCATATTCGGCGACGGCCGGGGCACAGTTACACCGATCCGTCTCGGAGTTCGTCGAGAACCTCGGTGGCGAACGTCGTCATCGCTCGTTTCGGTTCGTCGGCCTGCAAGCTGACGATGACGTGGTCGAGGCCGTAGTCCTCCAGTCGTCGGAAGTAGCGTCGGAACCAGTCGACGCCAGCGCGGTAGCCGAGATGGAGGTGTTCGGGGTCTGCGGTCGGATCGTCCGCGAGAGCGACTCGAACGGCGATCACGAACGGCTTGTCGTCCGCGAGAGTTCGCCACTCGTCCAGATAGCTCCGGAGCGTGTCGTCAGGAAGGTGGTAGAACAGCCAGCCGTCGCCATGCTCGGCGATCCACTCGATGGACTGCCGGGCGTGACCGGTGGGGAGGAGTGGAAGCGTGTCCGTCGTCGGTTTGGGGAGGACGTCCAGGTCACCGTCGAGTCGGCCCCACGAGCCGTCGAGCGTCGGATACTCCTCCTGCCAGAGGGTTCGAAGCGCGTCGACGCTCTCACGAACCGTCGTCCCCCGTTCGTCCGGATCGACGCCGAACGCCGGATACTCCGGATCACGGTCGCCGGAGGCGACGCCGAGTACGAGTCGACCGTCGGAGAGTCGGTCGACGGTCGCAGCGGATTTCGCGACGTGGATCGGGTGTCGCAAGGGGAGGACGGCGCTCGCAGTGCCGAGGGCGACGTCGTCCGTCAGGGCAGCCACGTGAGAGAGCAGGGGCCACGTATCGAACGCCCCGCCGGCATCGCCGAAACGCGGCCAGTACGTCGGGACGTCGCGTGCCCAGAGGCCGTCGAACCCGACCGACTCGGCGTGGCTCGCGAGTCGAAGTTCGTCCTCGACGACCGGCGTCGACTCCCGTTCGCCGGTGAGTGGAAAACTGATCCCGACGGAGAGTCGGTCGGGTTCGAACAGCCGCCGATACCCAGCATTTGCACACGCCAACTCGGTCATCGACGACCGTTGTCGTTCGAGACACATCTGCCCTCGGATCCCGAGGACCCGCGGCGAAACGTGTCTGCCGTCCGCGCGGACTAGTCACGAGGGACGACATCACGACCCACGGGCGTTCGGCCGTCGGAGGTAGAAGAGGAACCGGCACGCAAACGACTCGAAGAGGCGGAGGAGCGGTAGTACGGCGACGCGGCCTTCTTCGGCGCGATGGCCAACTGTCCGCCGGTCTTTCGGGCCATCGTCGAGACGTTGGAGACGTTCGGCCGGGGGGCACGCGTCGACGCGGAACTGCTCGAATTGATGCGGCTCAAGGTCGCCGACATCCACCAGTGTGGCTACTGTGCGACCGTCAGAACCCTCGACGTGCGCGAGGCCGTCGCGGCCAAAGAGGAGTTCGTGTTCGGAGAGGTCGACCCCGACGGACTCACCCGCCGGGAGTATCTCGCCGTCTCCCTCGCCGAGGGGATAGGCCGGGATGCCCACGGAATCACGGACGAGCGGTTCGTGGCCCTCCGCGAGGAGTTCACCGAGCAAGCAGTCGTCGAACTGCTGCTGTGTGCCGCCCTCGAAGTCGGTCGCGACCGGTTCTGTACCGCGTTGCGGCTCCAGCCGACCGACGACCAGTACCCGGACGAGGTATCGTACCCGCTGACGGATCCGCCGCGGACGAGTGAGACGGGCGTCGACGACTCGGACCGCTCTACGCCTCCAGTTCGTCGCCGACCCGCACCTCGTCGCCGACGGCGAGCGTCTCGCCCGCGTGCCCGTCCGGAATGCGCGTGATCAGCATGACAGTAAAGAAGTGCTCGAACTCGCGTCGGGGCGCCCAGTCCGGAAGCGTCTCCTCTCTGCGCCGCGCGAACCGCTCCTGGAAGTCGGCGATGGGCTCGCCGGTTTCGGGATCCCGCGACGGAACGACACAGCGCGCACAGGCCTCCGCCCCCTCGAATCGGATGCCACCGACCTCGAACCCCGACGGGGTCGAACCGAGGAACCGGTCCTCCCAGAACGCGGGGACACCGCCGATTTCGACGTTCGGCCGCAGGCGGCGGCGTGCTCCCTCGACGGTCATCTCGTCGAACCAGGACGCGACTTCCTCCAGAGTCCCCGTGCTGAGGACCGAGGGCCCGAGCTTCGGTCGGTCGATGAATGACGGTGGCTCCCGGCGGTGGAGTTCGACCGGTTCGCCGACGAAATCGCTGAACCACTCGCTCGCCTCGTCGCGGTCCGTCGTCAGGTCGAAGCGGAACGTCTCGCCGGTCTCGTTCGACCGGATCGTGAGGACTGTCGTCTCGGGGTCGAACTCCGTAGTGATCTCGTTTGTGTGGTCGATCTCCTTCCCGTTGAACGTCTTGCCGACGGCGTCGAACCGGTCCTCGATGACGGTGTCCTCGGCCGGATCGAGGAGCGCGTACTCCCGATCCCCCGAGAACGTTCCCGCGTCGTTGATGCTGATCGACTCGACGGCCATCCGGTCGAAGCCCTTGATCGGATACACCCAGAGACTCTCGACGTAAGCCATTGAGCAGCAATTATCGGTCTGATAACATAAGCCTTCGTCGACGACACACCTCACTCAATCGAGGAGCCGACCGTGGACGTCGATTTCACCGTTTCGGATTCGCGTGCTGCTGATGCGGTTGCCTTCCTCGTCGACGATGAACGGCGGGGTATGGATTTCGAGCGGCTGCAGCCCCTTGTCGACGCGGTGCTGGTTGATCTCGTAGGCGCGACGCTGGGCCTTCGCCTCCGGTGACGTGACGAGAGCGTCGATATCTTCCCGACGCGAAGCCGGGCCGCCGGTGTCCTCCAGCCGGATGATCTCACAGGTCGCGCTGTAGGCGTCGCGGATTCGGTCGAGTTCGGCGCCGAGGGCGTCCCGACGGGCCGAGAACGACCCGAGCAACTCCGCGTGGGACGGGTCGCCGCGCGTCTCCGTCGCCAGGTCGGGAGAGGTGAGACCGACGACGACGTGGCCGTCACCGTCGCCGTCGTGGCTTGCCGTCTGGAAGGCGTGGTGCAGGAGGGCGCGGTGACCGTTGTGGACCGGTGTGAACGTGCCACCGAGGATCACGACGCGATCGGATCGTGTCATACCTACCCGTACCGTCGCCAGCCCCGAGTAGATGGGGGTGGGCCTCGCTCTCCGTCACCCGGTGAGTGTGACCGGCCGCGACGCCGAGAGCATGACGTCCTGGACCGTACTGCCGAGGAGGACCTTCGCCACGCCCGACCGCTTCCGGCCACCCATCACGATGCCGTCGACGTCGCGGTCCCCGGCGGCGCCGATTATCTTCCGTGTCACTTCACCACCTACCGCGACGCGGTCGACGGAGACGCCCATGGACTCGAGGTAATCGGCCGTCTCGACGGCCGCCTCGACGTCGTCGAAGGCGTGGTCCGGTGCCCCCTGGTAGTCCTGATGTCGGAAGACGTAGAACACCGTCGCCGACACCGACGTCTCGGCCCCGGGAAGGTCGGCGACGTACTCCGCCTGCCGGCGTGCGCGGTCCGCGTTGCGGTCGACCGGCACCAACACCTCCCGCGTACCCTCGCCGAGGACGCTGTTCGCGCCGGTCAGCGTGACCGGACGGTCGGCCGAGACCATCAGGTCGTGGACGGTACTCCCCAACAAGACGCCCGTCATCCCCGAGCGTTTGCGACCGCCCGCGACGATTTCGTCGGCATCGATGTCGTCGGCGGTCCGAACGATTTCCTGGGCGACGCCGCCGTCGGCGACGAGCCGCGTCGTCTGGATGCCCGCCGCCTCCACGTGATCGGCCGCGGTGACGGCCGCCCCGTTGTCCGCGAAGGCGACGTCGTCGGCCGTCGAGAACCGATCCGGCGGCACGACGTGAAGCACCGTCACGTCCAGTGACTCCGCCGCGTTCGGAAACCGTGCGACGTAGCTCGCCTGATGGGCGGCCCGACTCTCGTCGCGGTCGACGGGAACGAGTATCCGGTACATGACGGGAGCGTATTGTCAGCTTGAAAATATATACTGCGGTATTCGTTCCCACGGCGTGATAACGCGCGGGTCGGTGGTGGGATGTGGCTACTCGTCGGTGTCGCTCTCCGGGGGCGGTCCGGCCCCGCTGCGGACGGTCAAAACGGGGACGTCGACGGAGCGGAGGACGCGTTCGGTAACGCTGCCGAGGAGGGCGTGTGCCAGTCCGGTACGGCCGTGGGTCCCCATCACGACGAGGTCGACGTCGTTTTCGGCGACGTAGGCGCGGATCGTCTCGTGAGGCACGCCGAGTCGGACCGCCTCGACGACGGGCACGCCCGCCGCCTCGGCCCGGGCGCGGACCGAGGCCGTAGGATGCCGATCCGACAGTTCGAGCAAGTCGAGGACCTCCTCGCGGTCCATCCCGGTGCTGATCGGACTCATTCGGACGTCGACGACGTAGAGGACGTGTACCGTCGCGCCGTACCGCTTCGCGACGTCGAGGGCGTTCGTTGCGGCGGCCATCGCCGCGTCGCTCCCATCCGTCGGCACGAGGACCCGGTCGTACACGCAGGAGTCTGGGTCCGCATCGGGCTTCAGTCTATCCCTCCCGCCGGCCAGCGGTGCCGGAAGCTACTAACGGGGAAGGCTGGCCACGGCCGAACCCGACGGTTGCGGACGCTTCGAGGTCACCGGAGTCGAACCCGTCGAGTATCGGGGCGACCGGTTCGAACGGATCGTCGTAGACCAGTACTGGTGAGTCACCGACACGCTACGGAGCACCACCGGGACACAGTTACGACGAACCGTATCAGGCGCTCTCGAACTCTTCGCCGTAGTCGCCGCCGTAGCGGACGAAGAAGTAAGCGAGGGCGAGAACCGAGAGCAGTCCGGTCGTCAGCGCCACCGCGAGGGCTTTCGCGCTGTCCGGAACGGCGGGAGCGCCGCCGCCGCCACCGCCACCGCCACCGCCGCCACCACCACCGCCGTCACCGCCGCCGGAGTCCGGCATCGAGCCGACGACGAGGACGCCTTTCATGCCGAGGGCGCGGTGTGGCTGGCAGAAGTACTTGATCGTGCCTTCGGAGTCGAAGGTCTGTTCGAACGTGAACCCGGCGTCGGCGGTGAGTTCACTCTCGAAGTCGGCGCCCTCCTCGGCGACGACGTTGTGCTGGCCGCCCTCGCCGTTCCACTCCCAGACGACGGTGGTCCCGGGATCGATCTGGACCGCCGGGGGACCGAACGCGAAGGCGCCGCCGTTGCCCTGGGCACCGACCGTGATCGTCACCTCGTCCTGTCCGGTCGCGTCGGCCACCTCGCTGTAGTTGCCTACGTCGCTCATCCACCCGTCGAACGACGCCTGCGCCGTCGCGGTTCCTGCGGCGGCCGCCGTCGCCGCGGCACCCGCGACAGCAGTCAGAAATCCGCGCCGCGAGGCGGAACGATGACTTCCCATACCGGGGGTAGCGGGCCATCCTACGAAAACCTGACTATCCCGCTCGGCGCCGCGGTTCCCAATCGTTCCCAGCGACGAGGAGCGGACCCCTACGCTTACGGTGTCCTCGCACGGAATCCCTGCTATGACGAAACGACTGCTCGTCCCCATCGACGGATCGGACCCCGCAGACGCTGCGCTCTCCTTCGCCCTCGAGGAGTATCCCGACGCCGACATCACGCTCCTCTCGGTGATCGACCCGACGGACGTGGGCTACGGATCGATCGAAGCGGCGCCGAGTACCTTCGAACACCTGCAGGAGACGGCCAAAGACCGGACCGAACAGGTCCTCGAAGACGCGAAGGCGAGAGCCGAGGAGGCGGGAGTCGAGGTGTCGACCGAGACGGTGATCGGGATGCCGTCACGAGCCATCGTAGAGTGGGCAGAGAACAACGACGTCGACGGCATCGTCATCGGAAGCCACGGTCGAGAAGGCGTCACGCGCGTCCTACTGGGGAGCGTCGCCGAGACGGTGGTCCGTCGGTCGCCGGTCCCGGTGACGGTCGTTCGGTAACTACCCTTCGGTCGAATCCACCGGGCCACCGCTCGGAAGTTCCCTGAACGCGACGGTGAAGTCGCTGTCGTCGAAGTTCTCGACGGCGGAGTCGAGTTCGCGCTCGATAGCGTCGAGTTGGCTGACGAGTTTCTGGTACTCCTCGCTCTCGTCGAGTTCGTGGGGCGTCTTCGCCGCCTCCAGTGTCACCTTCTTCTCGACGAGCTGAAATTTCCGCTGGAGCTGGTCGTCGTAGGAACTCCGCGTGATCATCCGCTCGACGGCCTCCATGAGTTCCGGTTGATCGACGGGTTTCACTAGGTAGTCGTCGATCTCCATGTCGACGATTTCGAACCCCGGATCGACCGCCGTCACCATGACGATACGAACGTCCCAATCCTCCTCGCTGATGGCGTCGACGACGGCATCACCCGAAAGTCCGGGCATCCGCCGGTCGAGCAACATCACGTCGACGTCCTCGTCGAGCATCTCCAGTGCCTCGTTGCCGTCGTAGGCGGTCCGGGCTTCGGCGAACTCGTCTATCCAGTACGCGTACAGGTCCGCGAGGGACTGCTCGTCGTCTACGATGAGTACCGTCGCGTCCGAGAGTGAAGTGGTCATGTTCGTGCTCCTTGGTGGCAGGGACCACAGGGTCGACTGAGGGTCGCGTCGTAACGGACCGGCGTCGGGGCTCGTGGCTCCCATCCTCCCGCGCCGCGCGCCGCCCCGGCCGACGGGGCGGGGCGACACCCCGCAGGTGGCGCCGAACGGCCGCCTCGTGGGTGGGTCTCCACCTGATCGATCCGGCTGTCCACATATGAATCTACTGGCCGAGTTATCGACGGTGATACCATTTCGTCGGCGGCCGGGGACACCGCGCGACCGCTACGCATCGACGACGGTCGGGCGGACCCAGATGACGAAATCACCATCGCGCTTGATGACACCCCTGACGGCCTCGTCTTCGTCGACGGGGGAGGACTCCACGTCGTCCTCGTCGACTTCGACGACCTGATCCACCTCGTCGACGATCCACCCGATGGACTTCCCGTCGGTCGTGCGTTCCTGATCGAATACGATGATCCGTTTGCGATTCCCGTCCCCCGCGATGCCGAACACGACCTTCGGGTCGACGATAGTCGTCGTCTTTCCCCGGAGATCCATCACGCCCTCGACGTGGCGGGCCGAGTTGGGAATCACCGTGAGGTCGTTCACGTCGACGATTTCGGCGACGTGGGCGATGTCGACACAGTACGTCTCGGTCCCCAGTTCGAACTCCAGAAGCTGGACGGTCCGGGACCGAGCCGCCGCCTCACTCATGCTTCGCCTCCGACCCAGCGCGACCGAGAGCTGTTTCCGCTGGTCCCTTTCATACCCACACAATCGGGAAATCGTCCATTAAGCGTACTGGTCAGATTATCCCGGCTGATAACCGTGCCGGTGTATTTATTTCGCCGCTGTGGAAAGGTCCGGGCAACGAATGATGGGACGAAGCCCCCCGGGACTCGCCGGGACGACCCTGCCACCGCTGGCGAACCGAGGACTCGGTGGGGGGGTCGGTCGGCGATGAGTGGAGCACGGCCGAAGGCGGTCGTCGTCGACGACTCCCACTTCATGCGGACGCTGCTGTCGGATATGCTCGAAGGCGGTGGGGTGACGGTCGTCGACACCGCCGCGAACGGTGCCGAGGCCGTGACCGCCGTGTGCGAGCACCGACCGGACGTGGTGACGATGGACCTCCAGATGCCCGAGGTGGACGGACTCGAGGCCGTCGAGCGGATCATGGCCGACTGTCCGACGCCCATACTCATGCTGAGCGCCCACACGGCCGACGGCGCCGACGTGACGTTCGAGGCCCTGGAGAAGGGTGCGGTCGACTTCTTCACCAAACCCGGCGGCGAGGTGAGCACCCGGATGTCGAGCAAGGAAGACCAACTCGTCCGCAAGGTGAAAGCCGTCGCCGAGGCCGACGTGAGCGGCAACTCTGCGACGTCCACCGGGCGGACCGCCGACCGCTCGACCGGAGGCGTCGCGTCGGAGGGTGGGGAGTATCGGGACGGGGCGACGGTGGTCGTCGCGTCCTCGACGGGTGGCCCAACCGTCGTCGAGAGCGTCGTCTCCAGTCTCCCTCGGGACGCCGACCTACGGGTGCTGGTCGTCCAGCACATGCCGGACGCGTTCACCTCGCGGTTCGCGGACCGTCTCGACGCCGCGAGCGAGTACGACGTCGTGGAAGCCAGCGGCGGCGACCGTATCGGAGGCGGCGAAGTGCTCGTCGCGCCGGGCGGCAACCACCTCGTCGTCGCGGGGGCCGGCGGCGGCCGTCTCCGCACCAAGCTCAACGAGGACCCCCCGGAACACGGCGTTCGCCCCGCCGCCGACGTGACGATGCGATCCGCGGCGGAGACGGTCGACGGCCCGCTGGTGGGTGTCGTCCTCACGGGGATGGGCGCCGACGGTGCCGACGGGATCGCGGCGATCCACGACGCCGGCGGCCACGTCCTCGCACAGGACGAGTCGTCGTCGGCCGTCTTCGGTATGCCCAAGCGAGCGATCGAGACGGGCTGTGTCGACGAGGTGTTGCCCGCCGGCGACATCCCCGGCGGCGTCCTCGAAGCGATCAAACTGGAGGTTAATGCATGACTGAAGAGTACGTCCAGGCGTTCGTCCACGAGAGCGAAGAGCAGTTGACCGATCTGAACAACTCGCTGCTGGCCCTGGAGTCCGACCCGGACGACCGTGAGGCGATGGACGACATCTTCCGGACCGCACACACCCTGAAGGGGAACTTCGGTGCGATGGGGTACGACGACGCCAGCGACCTCTCCCACGCCATCGAGGACCTCCTCGACGAGCTCCGCGAGGGCGAGATGGCGGTGACGCCCGAGGTGATGGACCTGGTCTTCGCCGGCGTCGACCGCCTGGAAGTCGCCGTCGAGTCCATCGACGAGGACGGCACCGTCGACGTGGAGACGGCGGACCTGGAAGACGACATCCGGACCGTCATCGAGGACGGAGCGGCCGGCGCCGACATCGACGAGCCGGGCGACGGCGGCGGGGACGCGACCGCCGACGCGTCCGAAGACGGTCAGGTCGACACCTTCGAGGTGGCCGTCGAAGTCGGGGAGTCGGAGATGCAGGGTGTCGACGGGATGCTCGTCCTCGAAGCAGTCCGCGAGGGGGCGGATCTGGTGTCCGCCACGCCCGACCCCGAGGCCATCGAGGACGGCGAGTACGACGACGGCTTCGACCTCGTCGTCGGCTCGACGACGGCCGACGAACTCCGGACGACGCTGGATCGGGTCTCGGCCATCGACGACGCCGACATCACACAGGCCGGAACGGACGGCTCCGCGGACGAGACGGATGGCCCCGACGGGACGGCCACGGACGACGCGGGCGACGACGACGGGGGCGAAACCGGAGACGACGAGGCGTCGACCGACGGACCGAGCGGCGGTAGCAGCAGCAGTTCGTCCCGCGAGATCAGCTCCGTACGGGTCGACGTGGACCAACTCGACGACCTGCACGGGTTGGTCGAGCAGCTCGTCACCAGTCGAATCAAACTCCGCCGGGCCGTCGACGACGACAACGTCGACAGCGCGACCGACACGCTCGGCGAACTCGACAAGATCACCGGCAACCTCCAGAACACGGTGATGGACATGCGGCTGATCCCGATGCGGAAGGTGATCAGCAAGTTCCCGCGACTGGTCCGCGACCTGGCCCGCGATCAGGAGAAAGACGTCGACTTCCGGATGGAGGGACAGGACATCGAACTCGACCGCACCATCCTCACGGAGATCAGCGACCCGCTGATGCACATCCTCCGAAACGCGGTCGACCACGGGATCGAACCCCCCGAAGAGCGGGAGGCGGCCGGCAAGGACCGGGAGGGGACCATCGAACTCCGGGCGAGTCGGGAGCGCGACCACGTCACCGTCACCGTCGAGGACGACGGCCGCGGGCTCGACGTAGACGAACTCCGACGGAAGGCGGTGGAGAAGGGTGTCCGGTCCGAGGCCGAACTCGAATCCATGGAGGACTCGGAGGTGTACGATCTGGTCTTCCACCCCGGCTTCTCCACCGCCGACGAGGTGACCGACGTGAGCGGCCGCGGCGTCGGGATGGACGTCGTCCACAGCACGGTGAAACAGCTCGACGGCTCCGTGAACGTCGAGAGCGAGTACGGCGAGGGGACGACGGTCACCCTGCGACTCCCGGTGACCGTCGCCATCGTCAAGGTTCTGTTCGTCGAGGTGGGCGAGGAGGAGTACGGCATCCCCATCAAGAACATCGACGAGGTGAGCCGCATTCCGGAGGTCAAGACGATCAACGAGGAGCCGATGATCGAACACGACGACGACATCTACCCGGTGGTCGACCTGGCGGACGAACTGGACGTCCCGGGCGAGACGACCAACGGACACGGCATGTTGCTCCGCATCCGAAAGTCCGAACGCCGTGCCGCGCTTCGCTGTGACGCCGTGAACAAACAGGAGGAGGTGGTCGTCAAGCCACTCGAGGGAGTCCTCAGCGGGATTCCGGGACTCAGCGGGACGGCGGTCCTCGGCGACGGCAACATCGTGCCCATCCTCGACGTGGTGACGCTGTGACTTGGAGTCAGCGATGAGTCCGAACCCGACGGACGCCGACGAGAGCGAAGCCTTCGAGCGAGTGCTCACGCACCTGGAGCGGAATCTGGACTTCGAGTCCTCGTACTACAACGAGTCGTATCTGGACCGTCGCATCTCCGCACGGATGCGCCGCCGAGACGTCGACTCCTACGACGCGTACCTCGACCTCGTGCAGTCGGACCCCGAGGAGCCGACGGCGCTGCTCGACTCGCTGAGCATCAACGTGACCAGTTTCTACCGCAACCCCGAGGCGTGGGAGCCGATCCGTGAGGCCCTTCGCGAGGTGACGAGCGGTCGCGGCCGGGCGACAGTGTGGAGCGCACCCTGTTCCGACGGGCGGGAACCCTACTCCATCGCGATGCTCGCCCTCGACGACGACGAGGTGTCCACACGCCGGCTGGACATCCTGGGGACGGACATCAACGCGGACGTGCTGGACCGCGCCCGCGAGGGCGTCTACCGCACCACCAAGACCCGGGACGTGGCCGAGGAGCTGGAGCCACTCGACGACGCCGCGTCCTACGTCGACCGTGACGACGATCAGTTCACCGTCCGCGATTCCGTGAAAGACCTCGTCACCTTCGAACAGCACGACCTGATCGCCGACGAACCGAAGCGGGACGTCGACCTCGTGCTCTGTCGAAACCTGCTCATCTACATCAACACGGAGTCGAAACGTGCCGTCGTCGACACGGTGCTCTCCTCGCTTCGTGACGGCGGATATCTCGTCATCGGGATGACGGAGACGCTGCCACGGGAGAGCCGCTCGAAGGTGGAGACGGTGGACAAACGACGGCGGGTGTACCGACGGACCTGATCCATGTCCCTCTACCAGCTCGAGAAGGACGAGGATATCGACTCCCTACTCGATCACCTGAAGCTCAGCGACTCGCCGACGATCCGTACGCGGGCCGCCGAAATTCTGGGCGACGTCGTCGTCGACGAACCACAGGCCGTCGACGCACTGGTGAAGGCGGCACGGACGGACGGCCACGAGGACGTCCGCGGCGCCGCAATCGACGCGCTCGACGCCATCGGCGCCGACGCAATCGAGCGGCTGGTTGCCGAGATGGCGGGCGTCGACACCGAAGGCGGCGCCGACTGGGTGCGCGCCGAGGCGTTCGTCGAGACGCTGAACGCCGACCGACCGGAGCTTCGAATGGCGGCCGCGAACGCGCTCCGGCGACTGGGTGATCCCGGCGCCCTCCCGGCACTGATCGACGTCCTCGACGACCCGGAGCCACGCGTTCGGGCACGGGCTGCCCGAGCCTGCGGCGCCATCGGCGACGAACGGGCCGCGAACGCGCTGGCCGCTCGCCTCGACGACCCGGCGAGTCGGGTGCGCCGCGAGGCGGCCGACGCCCTGGCGAGCATCGGGACCGACCGGGCGCTCACGCCCCTCATCGGCGCGGTCACCGACGACAACGACGAGGTGCGATACGCGGCAGTCATGGCGCTCGGCGGGTACCAGGGGCCGGAAGCCATCGACCCCCTGATCGCCGCCCTGGACGACGAAAGCGACGTGGTGCGCCGGGCAGCCGTCTTCTCCATCATCGAACTACTGGCGGCGGCACCCACCGAGCAGAGCCACCGCATCCGCGACACCGTCGTCGATCGGTTGGAGTCCGCCGACCGGAGTGTCGTCGATCCACTGGTCGAACTGCTCGCGGAGAGCAACCAGCCACGCGAGCGACGGAACGCGGCGTGGCTGCTCGGACGGGTCGCGGGCGAGGAAGGCCGGGCTGACGCCGTCGACGCGCTGGTGGACGCCCTCGATGCCGACGACGGCACGACGGCCCAGTTCGCCGCGACGAGCCTCGTCGAACTCGGCGGTGCGGCCGTCGAGGACGCGCTCCTCGACCTTCTGGAGGACGCCGAACGGTCCGACGCGGCCCGCTCGAAGGCCGTGTTCGTCCTCGGGAAGGTCGGCGGGGAGCGCGCCCGCGAGGAACTGGAGACGCTGCTCGACCGGACCAACGACGAAGCGGTCCGCAAGCAGGCTTTCTCCGCGCTGTCCAAACTCGGAGGGCGACGCTGAATGAGCGAGGGCGAGCGAAAGATCACCGACACCCGCGGGAAGTTCGCGCTGGTCGTCAAGGACGGCCGAGAGCTGAACGACGCGGAGTGGACCGGCGGCCGCATTCTCCTCTCGAACAAACGGCTGATCCTGGCGGGGTCGAACGGGAAACGGACGGTCCCGCTGAAGCGGATTCGGAGTCTGGAGGGTCGGACGGACGTAAACCAGCTCGTCGCGAAGGTATCGGGCTACGTCAGTCTGCAACTCAGCACCGGCGACGTGATGCTCGTCTCCGCCGAGGACCCGGAGTCGTTCGAGCGGATGCTCTACCGAGCGCTGCTCGACCGGAAGGTCATCCTCGCGCGCCACCCCGCCGTCGAGGGCGGTGTGGTCACGGACGCCGAGTGGGAGAAGGCTCGCCTGAAAATCGAGGAAGGCGCCGTCGACATCGCCATCGCCGACGGCTCGTTCGTCGAAATCGATCTCGACGATATCGGGTCGATGGAGGCGAACGAGCGGTCGGTCAAAGACGAAAAGCGCCGCGTGCTGGAGGTCGAACACAGCCAGGAGGGGACGAGCGTCCAGACGTACATCTCCGGGTCGACGCGGCGGTCCGCGATCCTCGAGAGCCTGCTCCGAAAAGGCGAGAGCCGCAGCGAAATCGGCGTCGACCTCACCGAGAAACAGAACGAGGTGTTGATGGCGCTGTACTCGGGGGTCTCGCCCTTCGAGATTCCCGACTTCCTCGGGATGGACGTCGACGAAGTGGAGGAGGTGTTCGACCGCCTGATCGAACTCGAAGTGATCGAGGAGATTCGAACCCGCCGGGAGGTGGCCCTCAACGCCCGTGGCCGCAACATCGCCAGCGAAGCGATGAACGACCAGTGACGGCTCGGCCGTCAGTCCGGCGGCACGGACACGGGGGTGACCGCCCGTCGGACGCCCGGGCCGTGAACTCGCAGTGGCGGCACCGCCAGCGAGAGACCGCCTACGGGAGAGGGTGCGACCGTCGGAGTCCGATCGCACCGTTTCGTCGCACGGAACGAGAACGGTCGATACCTTACCGCCCCCGCGACGTCACGAGTTGACTTCCTCCAGCCGACTGTTGACGACGACCCGGCCCTTCGGCGTCAGTTCCGTCCCCTGATCGCCGTCGACGACGAGTTCCTTCTCCCGCAGTCCGTTGAGGACCATCGTCGTCTGGCTGGGTTCGGCAGCCACCACGTCGAGGGGGTCGACGCCCTCGCCGGCGGAGTAGATGGCGAGCAACACCTGCACCTCCTCGTCGGAGAGCGAGACGTCCGAGAGCGCCTCCACGAGGTCGCTGTACTCGAGACGGAGGTAGCGACCGAGGAGGTTCATCACCCGCTCCGAGGGGAGCGCGACCACCGAGACGAGCGCGGTGGTACGTGGTACGTGGTGAACCGACAACGCCGGTCGGTCCCGGCCGGCGAGGGTTCGACGCTCCTTCTCGAAGTTGGTCACCGTCTGCAGGTCGATGGTGAACGACTGATCGCCGCTACTGAACGCGAGACTGCCGTCGTCGACGGAGAGTCGGGCCTGTTTGGCCGGGGAGTCGACAACTCGGCCCCCACGCCGCGTGGGGTGTTGGACCGTCACCTCGCGGCCGTTCAGGTGGGCCTTGAACAGGACGGTGGCGAACTTGTCGATGGTGTCGGCGTCCCCCTCGACGACGGCCATCCGACGGCCGTCGTCGGTGTTGTAGGCGACGGTCACGGTATCGCTGAAGAACTCGCGCATCTCTGGCGGGACGTGACCGACGGCCACGTCGAACATCGCCGCCATCGGAATCGTCACCTTGTGGTCCTCGCCGGCGAGAACGAGTCGTTTGGGACTCAGCATGATCCGACCCCGAACCGGATCGGACCGGCCCATGTCGGTCAGATAGAACCGGCCGACGAAATCCGCGATGACGCGTTCGCTCACGCGAGCACCTCCACCGACTGCCGGCGGTCAGACATCCAGCAACCCTCCCACGACGGACATGGTCAGCATGGCGACCAGACAGCCGATCCAAGCGAGCAACACGAAGTGCAGGAGTGCGTTGGCCTTGTGCCCACCGTCGACGGTCCGAATCATGAGCGCCGACAGGACCGCGTTGATCATCACCACGGAGAGCAACAGGAACTGGATGAGTGGCAGGTCGTACACCTCGGTGTGGATGAGTTGACCGGCGCTGAACTGCGACGTCGTGGTGAGGTCGAGGGACATACTGGCGAGGATGTCGACGATTTTGAAGCCGATGAAGAAGGCGAACGAAGAGGCCGCGGTGATCCCGTACAGCAGGCCGATCATCGTGACGGTCGCCTGCTCACGTTGCTGTCGGAGTTGGTTGACGTGGTTCATATTCTCGCTGATGAGTTCACCCAACTGTTTCGGCTCGCCCCCCATCTGTCTGCCGACGAGGTACATCTCGCTGAACTTCTGGATGAGGTACGACTGGGTGTTGGCGGTGAAGTACTCCCACGCCCGGTCGGGTTCGAGCCGCATGTTCAACCGCTTGAACAGGTCG
This sequence comes from Haloplanus litoreus, assembly GCF_045690335.1. Lineage (GTDB taxonomy): Archaea > Halobacteriota > Halobacteria > Halobacteriales > Haloferacaceae > Haloplanus > Haloplanus litoreus. The sequence continues at coordinate 2,467,708 of NZ_CP147874.1, forward strand.
TCGACGTCGTGGGTAAGCGGCCCGAAGTCCTTCTTGCGGAGGGTCTTGAGCACCGCCGTAGTGGTGGACTGTTTCGCCGTCTCGCTCGCGCCGAGTGCCCGGATGAAACTCGGGAACTCGTCGTCACGGGCCTTGATGCGCTCTTCCTGGATCCGGAACACGATCCCCGGGAGGGCGAGCGGAGTGACCGGGATGGCCATGTAGAGGGGGCGCGGGAGCGACGACACGGGCAGCAGGTCGGTCAGGCCGGGCGCGACGCCGAACAGATCGCCCGCGACGAGGACGATGAGTATCACGGAGAGCAGGCCGCCGACGGCGAGGCTAGCGACCATCCGCCACTCGCCATCCGGACGAATCCCGTCGGGGTAGTACCAGATCGGGTCGTACGGCGTGAGCGTCCGGATGACGAGGTAGAATCCGATCTGGATGAACGCGTAGAGGACGATGACTGCGCCGACGGTCATACTCGGGTTCGTCCCGGTGAGGATGGGGAGGACGATGGCGAACACGAGCGCGAACGTCATCGAGAGCACCATCGACAGGTAGAGGTCCTTCATGACCTCGAGGTTGTCGAGGGTGCTCTCGTACATCGTCACGTAGTTCTGGATCATCACCTGTTGTTCGCTGAGGAGGAACTCGCTGAGTTCCTGCCCGGCGTTGACGGTGTACGCCAGGCGCTCGAAGAAGTCCGCGAGCGGGTCACTCGGGATGCTTCGGGCGCGCCGACGACAGGCGTCGTCGAGGCTCTGATTCCAGGTGTCGACGAGTTGGACGATGCGGTTCACCTCCGTCGCCAAGGCGCCGTACTCCTCCTCGTCGGCGAGTTTCCGGAACACCTCCATCCGGTCGATGTTCGTCGTCGACAGCACCGTCATGTGAGTCATCAGGAGGTGGTACTGGTTCTCCATCTCGACACGCTCCTGGCTGACGAGGAGCTTCGGGTAGGCGACGGCCGCGACGAGGACGAGGCCACCGAGCAGCGGAATCGGGAGGCGCACCGAGAGGGGTAACTCCACGAAGACGGCGACGGCGACGGTGCCGACGAGAAACAGCGCCGACGGGAGGACGATGAGAAGGAGATACCGCGACATCGGCATCTCCATCCGCTCGTAGGCGTCGACGACCGACGCGAGCGTCTCCGAGGCGGTGATCTCTGACTCGCCTCCCGCCGCTGGTTCTGATGCCATTATCGGTGGATGTCGAACGGGAGGCCCTCAACCCCGTCGCGCTGGAAGGCCTCGATGGCTTCGTTGACCTCGTGGTAGCCGAGGATGTTCTCCTCGATCATGCGCTCGATCAGGCGAGCACGGAAGTCCAGGTCGTCGTAGATTTCGCGGGTGTCTGCGTAGCCGAGAAGGGTCGCGATCTGTTCCTCGAGGACGTAGGAGTTGTTCATGCCCTGGAAGTTGATCTCGTCCTCGACGGGGTCCCAGCTGAACACCTGTCGCGTGACGACGCCGTCCATCTCCTTGGAGTACCCCTCGATTTCTTGGACGCTCGTCACGCGACGCAACACGTCGTCGCCTTGCTTCACGCGATTCTGGAACAGCGCCACGTCGGCCACGTCCATGAACGTCTCCGGGACGTTGATCGGTTCGCCGGTGAACCGCTGGATCATGGAGACGATGTCGCTGGCGTGGAAGGTGAGCATGACCGGGTGACCGGTCTGGGCCGCCTGGAAGGCCATGCGACCTTCCTCGCCACGAACCTCACCCACGATGATGTAGTCGGGGCGGGACCGAAGCGCCGCGGACACGAGGTCGAACATGTCCACGTCGGAGTCCTCCTCGGCGCCACCCTCGCGGGTGAGCAACTGCTGCCAGGTGTCGTGCGGCGGCAGCACCTCGGCGGTGTCCTCCGCGGTGTAAATCTTGGAGTCCCGGGGAATGAACGACATGATGCTGTTGAGCGTCGTCGTCTTCCCGGACGCCGTCTCGCCGACGACGAACACCGTCTGTTCGTTCTCCAGGCAGAGCCACAGGTAGGCCGTGAGCTCCGGCGAGAGCGTTCCCCACTTGGTGATCTGGTTGATCGAGAGCGGCGTCTCGTCGCCCTGGCGGATGGTGAGACTCGGCCCCTGGACGCTCACGTCGTCGGAGTAGATGACGTTGAGACGGGAGCCGTCCGGCAGGGTGGAGTCGACGATGGGGTTGGAGTCCGAGACGGGGTCGCCGATGCGCTCGCCCATGCTCCGGATCCAGGAGTCGAACTGCTCGGGCGTCCCGAAGTCCACGGTGGTCTCGATCATACCGTAGGTCCCGTGATCGACGAAGCACTGGTGGGGACCGATGACGTGAATGTCCTCGTTGGCCGGGTCACGCATCACGGGTTCCAGCGGGCCGAGACCGACGATATCGCGGTTGAGACGGTAGCGGATGTTCTCGTACGTCTGCTCGCTGACGCGGTAGTTGCCGAGGCCGAGGAACCGCTTGAGACGGTCGATCCAGTAGCGCAGGCCGCTCCGGTCGCGGTCGATGGTCGTCGTCTCCTGGAGGAGTTCCTCGATCCGGTCGTCGTACTCCGACTCCTCCTCGGGAACCGCCTTGCTGACGCTCCGATCCAGGAGTTCGTCCCGGATCTTTCCGAACAGGGTCCGCTCGTCCCCGGAGAGCGACGGCTCGATGGCGTAGTACTTCATGTCCTGTCCCAGGTCGCCGTAGATGTGACAGTAGATCGGGCCGCCGATGGGATAGAGGACGTTCGGGCGGTGTGTCTCGTACTCGCTCGTGGGTTCGTCGATGAGCAGGGGGAACTCGCCAGTGATCTGTTTGAACTTCTTCAGGTGATCCCGGAGGTGGGGTCGCTGGGCGGCGATCTGTTTGAGTTCGTCCGACGGCGTGGCGGTTCCGAGCTCCGTCATACGTTAGGCGACACTCCGGCTTTCGATGACGATGCCCGTCCCGGAGCGGACGGAGTATCCGATGGTGTCACCCACCTGCTGTCCCATTCCCGCGAAGCGTTTGACCGAAATCTGACGGCGAACGTCGTTGCCGACCTCCACCATCTCGAGTTCGAGGAACACGTCGGCGATGGATCGGAAGGGGCCGATGGCCTCCTCGTCCACCGTCGACGGGTCGACGGTCAAGACGATGACCTTGCCCTGAGAGATCACGTCACGGAAGAACCCGATGATCTCCAGAGCCGCCTGCCGTTCCTCGTTCTGGCGGACCAGCGCCTCGAACTTCGGGTCGTTGCGGAGGATAGCGTCGAACGTGTCGATCACGATTACGTCCGAGTTCCACATCGTCTCCGCGTTCATCAGGCGCTTCAACAGTTCCTTGCGCTCGCCTTCCCCCTCGTCGGCGAGTCTGCCGCCGGTGTCGAAGTCGGCGTGGAGGAAGAGGACGTCCTCGTCGAGGAGGTGATCGACCATGTCGTACGACAGCGAGTGCATCTGGTCGATGAACCCCCGAACGGTCAACTCCGTCGAGAGGTACGTCACGGAGTGACCCTCCTCGCAGAAGCCGTAGGTGAACCGCTGTGACATGGCGCTCTTGCCGGCCCCGTAGTCCCCCTCGGCGAGGACGATGCTGCCACGAGGAACGCCCCCACCGAGTTCCTTGTTGAGGCGGTCGTGATCCTCCAGTCCAAGCGAGAACAGGTTGGTCTGTGCTCGGCTCATGTGCGGAACGCGAACACCTCCTCGTCGCCGTTGACGATGATCTTCGCGCGGTGGTCACCGGTCGACAGGTCGACGCCGCCGATGTCGAGACGGACGACGTTGTTCGGCCGCCAGTCGGTCCCGTCGACGACGGTGACCGTGACGTTCGTCCGGTACTGACCGTTCACCAGAATCTCGATAAACTGGGAGTCGGCCGGAATCTCCGACGTACCGGTGTTTTTCACCAGGAGCGTCACCGTCTTCGAGGAGTTGTTGTAGACGGGGCTTCCCGGATCGCTGATCACCTCGATGTCGGTCCGAACCTCCTCCGAAACCTCGAGGCTCTGGTCGTCGATGCCCTGGCTGAGCCGGGAGATACCCTGGGTGAACGTTCCGGCCACGCCGGCGGCGATGACCAGACTCGCGATGAACAGAATCAGATGGGAGGCCGAAACGCTCGCCATCAGAGCACCTCCACGGCCGCCACGCCGGGGCCGGAGACGACTTTGATGCGGTTCGGTTGGCTCGATACCGACACTTCGAGATACAGCCGTTCACCGGGGAACCACAGGTCCGTCGACGCGTTGCCGTCGACGGTGCGGGCCGTGAAGTTGTCGCGGTACGCGTTGTCGACGATGAGGTCGACCGCCTCCACGGAGAGTTCGGTCGCACCCTCGTTGGTCACGTTCACCGAGAGCGTCCCGTTGCCGTCGTAGGAGGCGTTGGCGATGGCGATAGCCGTGTTCTGCTGGTCGAGTGCCTCCTCGTCGACGGCGGACCGGGCGTCGGTGACGCGTTCGAACCCGTTGGCCGACGCGGTGTACGCCGTCGAGAAGGCGAGGAAAATGCCGACGAAGATGATCGCCGCCGACCCGCTGACGCTAAAGCCCAAACGGAACCCCCCCGCCACCGCTCCAGCACTCGAACACGATCGAATCGGCCGTCGATCCGGTGAGCCGGCTGATGTACCGGAGGCTCGCGACGTGGTGGTCGATGGAGAGGTCCGACGGGGCGCCCGTCACGTCGTCTTCGACCTCCCCGAATCCGACGAGGAAGTCGTGCAGTTCGTCGGCGGCGTCCTCGCCGACCCACTGGATCCGTCGGTAGTACTCGACGGCCCGGGCGGCGTCCGCCACGTCACTCTCCTCGACGAGGTACTCGAGCCACTCGAGGACGAGCAGATCACCGACGTAGCCCGACGGCAGGCGGTCGAGATAGGGCTTCGTAACCGCCGCCTGCGAGCCGTCCATCAGGGTGTTGGCGGCGAACTGCAGGTCACCAGTGCCGCCGGTATCCGCCCGCCGACCCTCCTCGGGGGTCTGGGCGGCCGCGGCACCGGCTGCCACCGGTTCTTCCTCGGGCGTGGCGTCCGGCGTCTCGTCGACGGCGGTCGGGTCGGGGCCGGAGTCGGGGCTTGAATCCGGTTCGGGGTCCTCGAACCCCCCGTCGTCGAAGTCACCGATCCCACCGGTCTCGCCGAAGTCGTCGTCGAAGGCGTCGTCGCCGTTGGTCGCTTCCTCCGTGAAGTCCTCCTCGAAGGCGTCCTCGGCGTCGCCGTTGGTCGCTTCCTCCGTGAAGTCCTCCTCGAAGGCATCCTCGGCGTCGCCGTTGGTCGCTCCCTCGTCCTCTTCGGCCCAGTCGGCGTCGCCGCTCTCGTACTCGTCTTTCAGTTCCTCGAACGATTTGCCGGAGTCGTCTGAATCGTCGGATTCGTCGGCCATAGTGTCCTCGGTGGTCGGTGCGTCGCCGCTCGGTTCGTCGAAGTCGTCGAAGCCGTCGTCGTCCCCTTCGTCCAGAAAGTCGTCGTCGAAGAAGTCCTCGGCTTCGGCTCCCGCGATGTCGTCGTCCAGGTCTTCCTCCTCGTCCTCGTCGCTGTCGTCGAACAGTCCGAGTGAGCCGCCACCCGGCCCGTCGAAGCCGCCGCCGGCCTGAGCGTCGTCGACGAACGGATTGACACCACGGGTAACCATCTCGTAGATGTCGAGTAGTTTGCGGACGTTCTCCTCGACGTCCTCGACGGTGTTGCTGATCTCCTCGTTCTCGCTGCGGATCGTGCTCACCGTCGAGGAGAGGCTGGCGACTTCGTTTTCCATCTCGTCGATGCGTCCCTCGAGTTCCGCGGTCGCGGCGCCCCCGTCGTCGCCCCCGTCGTCGAATCCGAGTTCGTCGTCGAAGCCGTCGTCACCCCCGAATCCGTCGAGGTCGTCGTCCTCCTCCTCGAAGAACATGTCGTCGTCACCGGACCCGCCGCTCTCCGCCTCCTCGTCGCCGTCACGGTTCAGGAAGCGGTCTAAGAGCTCCATCCGACACCTCCCGCTGCCGACCCGGTCGTCGAGCCCATTCTATCGTACCGAAAGTAGGTCTCGCGTACTTTAATCGTTGCCCTTCAGTTATCAATTTTGATACGTGTGCGACGCTCGTCTGCCGGTTAGAGCTCGTGCTCGTCGCCGGCGCTCTTGACGACGAGCGTTCCCGTCTCTCCACGAAACCGCAACGATCGGCCCGAATCCCCGCCGACGTCCTCCGCGACGACGGGCACGCCGAGTCGGTCGAGGGTCCGCCGGCCAACCGCGACGTTGCGTTCGCCGATGGATTCGTCCTGGCTGTCGAACTCGAACATGGCGCTCCCGCCGGCCAGCTTCGCCGTGATGTGACCGGGGCTTGCGCCCTCCCGCCGCATCGCGGACACCGCGGCGTCGATACCCGTGTCGGTGAACTTCGCCGCGTTGTCCGGACTTTCGGGCGCCAGCGGAAGCATGGCGTGAACTAGCCCGGCGACGCCCGCCGACTCGTCAAACAATCCGATGCCCAGACAGGAGCCGAGACCACTGGTGGTCAACACGGCGCCGTCGGCCGTGACCGCGAAGTCGGCAATACCGACGCGGCGTCGGGTTCGCCCGGAAGTCGCCTCCCGCCCGTAGGTCTTCATATCAGAAGAGCGACTCTTGGTCGGCTTCGAGTTGGTCGCTCCGTTCGATCAACAGCGAATCGAGCGCTTCCTTGAGTTTTCGCTCGTCGGGGATTGCGTAGAGTTCGCAGTTGAACTCCCCTTCCGGCGTCACCACCGTCGAGTCCATGAGGAAGGCGTACTCCTGGGACTGACCCAGGCGGCCGGCGATGGGACTGAGGATGGCCGTCCCCAGGTCGTGAACGAGTTCCGGCGGCGTGTGGTCGATGCTCGTCTGCAGGACGTTTGCCCACCCGTCGATGAACCCGCTGGTCATGATGTTGCCCAGTTCCTGGATGGCGCTCTCTCCCATCTCTCCCAACGGGTCGTCGAGTTCCATCGGGACCGTCGCGTCGACGATGGTCCGTGCGGACGGTTCGTCGAAGAGGATGGCGAGATAGCCGCCGGGAGTCCCCTTGAACTCCATGACCGTCCCGACGTACACCTCGTCTCTGGCCGTGTTCGGGACGTCCTCGATGGGAACGAAGCTGAGTCGGCTGACGTCGACGTCGGTTTCGATGCCCGTCATCGAGGAGACGTTCTCGGCCGCTCGCTCGGCCCCCTGTCGGGTCATCTCGTCGAAGACGGTCAGCTTGTCCATCGGAATGGCGTCCTCGTGGTCGTCGCTGGCGGCGAGCATGTCCGCGAAGGCGCCGTACTCCGGGAGCATGTAGATGTAGGCGTCGATTTCCTGGTCGACGGCCGTCATCTGGCTCTCGAAGACGAAGACGTGTTCTTCCTCCGCCCGGTCGAGGGCGCCGTCCGGGAGTACGTCGGTCCCGGCCCGTTCGACGTAAGTCGGCGGACTCATGTCGACGCTCGTTCCGAGGTAGTCGGCCCACCCGTCGACGAACCCACCCATCATGATGTTCCCGATCTCGTTGATTCCACTCCGAGCCATCTCGTCGAACCCGTCGCCGTCGCCGTCGCCGGTCGATGCTCCCGGAACCAGCACGTCGACGATACTCGACGCACTCTCGCGGTCGAAAGCGAGCGCCGTCTCCCCCGAGAGGCCACCGTCCAATCCGATCTGGACGCCGACGAACTCCGTCCCACCGAAGACGTCCTCGACGTCCTGTTTCGACATCAGCGTGACGTTGGTCACGTCGACGTACGTCTCGATGCCCGTCATCTGCGTCAGCGACGCCGCGGCGTGCTCAGCCCCTTCCTGCGCGAGGCGGTTGTAGGTGCCGAGCGACTGAATATCGACCCGCATATCAGGCCACGACGTCGTCGATGGCTTCGAGCACGTTCGGTTTCTGGAACGGCTTCGTGATGTACCCGTCTGCGCCGGCCTTGACCGCGTTTTTCATCTTCTCCTCCTGGCCGACGCTCGTACACATGATCACGTTCGCGTCGGGGTCGCTTCCGGTGATCTCGCTAGTCGCTTCGATCCCGTCACGAATGGGCATCACGATGTCCATCATGACGAGGTCCGGCTCGTGCTCTCGGTAGAGTTCGACGGCTTCGACCCCGTTTTCCGCCTCGTCGACGATCTCGAAGTTCTCCTCGAGGATCTCGCGCAGAAGGTTGCGCATGAAATCCGAGTCGTCGACGATGAGTACTTTAGGTGGCATCTGTCCCGTGAATTCGGGAGTCGCTAAATAAATACTCGGGCGCGATTCTCAGTGCTGATACGAAAACAGGCTCAGTCTTCGGACAGGGCGACGGCGTCCTCGTCGGAGACGGCCCGAATGAGGTCGCCGATGGAGTCGTCGCGGTCGAGATCGTACCGCTTGAGTAGCCCGGTCAGCGTCCCTACCGGGTAGCGAACGGAGACGTTCGACTCGGCGAGCAGAATGCCGAGGACCTCCTCCACTGGCGTTCCACCGCCGACGTGCTGGGCGTACCAGATCAACAGCGATTCGAAACTGGTGACCACGTCGTTCGAGACGACCTGGTGGCGACTCACCCCGTCGTCGAACTTCGCCGTCGCGTGGAACCCGTACTGAGCGTCGATCCCGCGGAAGTGATCCTCGAGCCACCGGTTGACGTCCATCTCGGTGAGCCGTGGTTCGTCGTCCGCGTCGTCCGCGTCGGAAGCCGCGTCGGCCTCGCGGGCGTCGATGGCGTCGGCCCGTCGCTGAGCGTCCTCGTCGCTCATCGGCTCGCCGGTGGAGACGACGTATCGACCGTCGTCGAGTTCGTTCACGTTGTCGTGTCTGGTGAGGTCGAGTTCCTCCTCGGTGAGCACCCTCCCGCGTTCCGAGACGGACTCGTCTGAATCGGATGGCATACCCTGGTAGTGTCACCACTTCCGGTCGTGAAAACATAAAGATTCGGTGGCGCCGCACCGCGGGGGTCGAACGCGCTTACAGTTCGACCGACTCTTCGCCGGAGAGCGACTGGGGCACCTGGATGCGGATGATGCTCGTTGCGCCGGATTCGGTGTTGACGCGGAGGGTCACGGTCTCACCGGCCGTTAGCGGCCCGTTGACGAACCCATCGTTGTCATCGATTTCCACCAGATCGATCGTGATCACGAGTCGATCGGTCCGACTGTTCAAGATTAGCCCGTCACCCTGGCTCTCGTTGAGCGAGTCGTCGTCGTCCTGGAGCGCGCGCGTCCGGTCGTTTGGACCGGTCGCGCCGGTCCGGTTGATCGCGGATTCGTTCGTGAACGGGAAGCGGTCGGTACCGTTCGGCGCGACCATCTCGAAGGTGGTTGCGCTCATGTTGATGTCGCTCGCACCCGGCGCCTTCTGGACCACCAGCGACACCTCAGTTACGCTACGAGACGTATTACTGTACGAAAGGTTTCCGTCGGTGTTGTTGATGGTATTGCTACTGGTGTTGTACGTGGAGACGTTCCCCGTCTTGGACACCGGTTCGAGGCGGTCGGTGACCTGTGCGCTGCTCTGTTGACCCGTCTGTTCTGACTGCGTCTGGAGGAAGCCGGCCGTATTGATCAGCACGCCGGCCGCGATCGCCGCGACCAGGACCATCGCGATGAACACGATGAGCGTCCCGATACCGACCTGACCCCTATCCGTTCGTTCTTCGAACATATTGATGTGCAACCCGGGGTCGTGGTGCCCGCGGGCTCTGTCAGAACGTACTCGAAGTCGGTAATAAAGGTACGTTCCCAAATATCAGTGGTGAAAATACCAGTTTCGAAGTCTGAAACCGGAAATAACGGCGTTCTGGAAAACCATCAGTCGTAGATGATGAGACTGTAGACGACGAAGATGAATCCGAGGGAGGCGAGGCCGTTGTTGACCAGCAGGAGGGAGCGAACGCCGTTGAAATCGTTGATGAACGCGCTGATGGCGGTGGCGATGGCGGCGGCTGCGATGAGACTGAATCCGAGCGAGATGTGAATCATCGCTCGACGGGTCGTCTGGAGGTAGGCCTTGATCGCCATCCCGACCATCGTCAGCCCCGAAAGCACCAGAATTCCGGTTGCGGCGAAGTAGAGGTATTCGACGACTAACATTGTACTCGTTCCACACCTTGGTGTATCCGGTCATAAATCTGGCCGTGATATTCTCAGGCCTGATAGCTAGTGACGCACGCCGGGATCTTGCGCCCGTCCGACAGTACGATTTATTGTCCAGCAACGTATCTAAACTGATAACGAATGGACGGAACCGAGATGTTGCGGGTTCTGGGCAACGAGTACAACCCCCAAATACTGAGTTTCGCGCACGAGCCGCGCTCGGCCCAGGAACTCAGCGACGAACTCGACGTACCGATCGCCACCTGCTACCGCCGGATCGAGGAACTCACCGACGCCGACCTCCTCGAACACCACGACCGGGTGCTCTCCGACGAACGTCGCCGCGTCAACGTCTACCGGCGGAACATCGAAGAAGTGGTCGTGACCTTCTCCGACGGGGACGTGACGGTCGACGTCGAGGAGCGCCGGAAGGTCAAAAACCGACTCGACGAGGCCTGGCGGACGCTCTCGGAGTGATCACTCCCCGGGGAAGGAATCGCTTTGCCCCCCCATCATCGAGAACCCCGCGGCGCGTTCGTGGACCGTGATGCCGCCTTCGTCGATATCCATCGGGAAAATATCCGTCTCGATGTCCTGTTTCCGCATCTTGGCGACCCAGATGTATCGGTTGACGCCCGATTCCGTCGGGGTCTGAATCAGGTAGATGTTCCCGTCGGTCAGGAAATTCTCCAAGCCGATGTCCTGTTCCGGGAACACCGCCGCCTGCTCGGCGATGAGCAACGAGGTCAGCCCGTTGGCCTTCAGGATGTCCGAGAACTTCAGGAGGTAGGTCCGCTTCTCCTGTTCGTTCTCGAAGAACAGTTCGAACATCGTCAGCGAGTCGAGGACGAGCCGTTCGTACTCCGTCTCCTCGAACGCCGCGAGCAACCGATCCAGGGTGGCGTTGAAATCGTTGTGGCGCAGCAGTTCCTGCTTGTCGTAGATGAGAATCTGATCGTCATCGACCAGTTCCCGCCAGTCCTCGAAGCCGATGGACTCGGCTGCCTGTGCGATGTCCTCGGCGTTCTCTTCGAAGGAGAGGTAGATTCCTTTCTCGTCGAACTCCGTCGCGCCGTTGTAGATGTACTGTAATCCGAGGATGCTCTTTCCGGTCCCGGGATTGCCGCTGATCAGTACCGTCGCGTTGTCGACGATCCCTCCGCCGAGTATCGAGTCCAAGCCTTCGATTCCCGTACGTGTCTGCTCTGTCATTGTGATACAGTTACGCGGACGGATTGAAATAAATTCGCAACGCGGCGGACGTCGGAAAGTCCGCGCCGTCGACCGCCGATTTTCACGACTGAGAACCCGGACGGAACCTATTTGACTCGGCCCGGTCACTCTCCGTCGATGAGGCTTTCCACCGGCGTGGACGGTTTCGACGAACTCGTCGACGGGGGACTCCTCCGGGATCGGTTGTACATCCTCAGCGGACCGCCGGGAAGCGGGAAGACGACGTTTTCCTCGCAGTTCGTAACCGAGGGCGCACGTGCGGGCGAGAAGTGCCTCTTTCTGAGCATGCACGAAACCGAGGAGGAGCTTATCCACGACATGAGCTCCTACGATTTCGGGTTCGAGAAGGCTGCTCGGTCCGGGAAGCTCCAGTTTCGGAACGTCTTCGATTCCAACGCCAAGCGACTCCTGAAGGGACCGGGTGGCAACGACTTCTCCTCGGGTGTAAAGAACATGACGAATCGGCTCGTCGGGTTCATCAACTCGCGGGAGATCGACCGACTCGTCATCGATTCGACGATGATTCTGCAGTACTTCTACCCCGACAACCACGAGGCGTTCGTCCAGTTTCTCACGTCGCTGAAGCGGGTCGACGCCACGACGCTGCTCATCTCCGAGATGACGGATCCCTCCTCCTACGCCGACGAGCATTACCTCGCCCACGGGGTGATCTTCATGCACAACTACCTCGAAGGCGGCGGGATGCACCGTGGGGTACAGATCGTCAAGATGCGCGGGACGAACATCGACAGCAACATCAACGCCATCGAGTTCGACGACGACGGTCTGCACGTCCGACCAGAGAAGCAGCTCCAGACCTAACATGTACGAGTCCGAGTTCGACATCGGCTGGAACGATCTCGACAAGGAGGGTGCGCTCGAACGCGCGTTCGCACTCGGCGTGGCCCGAAGCCTCGGCGAACCGAACCGCGAGGAGTACGAGCGGGTTCTCACCGCCGCCGAAACGACTTACGAGCGGAGTTTGATCGAACTGTCCTACGACGAGGGCAGGCGAAAGGCGTCCGGTCGGACCGGAGAGGAGTCCGACGCGGTGTGGGAGGACCTCGTCGTCGAAACCGTGGATATCGACGCCGGACCGTCGAGTGACCGAGAACGGACGAGCGCCGCGGACGGACCGCCGGAACTGATGTCCCGCCCCGAACCGACCGTGATACCCGAGGACGGACTGGACCGGGTTCGACTCCCGGCGTTTCTCCGACGCCGCTGATACGGGCTGTTCGTCGGTCGTCGCCGTTACCGTGAATCGACGACGGCCGATACCGACCGACGACAGTCCGTACGCGGTCTATTCGTCGGTACGCATGAGTTCACCGGGCTCCGTCCAGATGACGAACTCGCCGTCGTCCTCCCGTTTGACCACGCCGTTGATCCACGGTTCGTCGACGGGCGACTCCTTGACCTTCGCCAGCGACACCGTCGAGACGCGGCGCACGCCGTCGACGGCCCAGCCGACGCTCCACTCGTCGTCCATCTGCGCCGAGTCGAAGACGACGATGAGGTCACCCTCGCCACCGTCGTCGGCCGCCAGCGTCTCCATCGGGTCGATGACAGTCGTGATGTCGCCACGCAGGTCGATCACGCCCTCGACGAAGGGGGGTGCGTTCGGGATACGCGTCACCGTCCCCCGTTCGACGATCTGTTCGATGAAGGTGATGTCGAGACAGTAACGTTCGTCACCCAGGACGAACTCCAGCACCGAGACGGTCTCCTCGTCGGTCGACTCCGCCGCGTCCTCGGTGTCGGCACCGGCGTCGGCCGCCTCGTCCGCGTCCTCGGTGTCGCCGCTCGTCGTGGGGACCGACGGTTCGGCGTCGTCCGCGTCCGTACCGGCGGCTCTCGCCGCCTCGGAGACGTCGAGGTCGTTCAGGGTAGCCTCGATTCGGTCGTCGAGGTCCTCGTCGGCCTCGACGTCGCCCTCGGCGGCGAGTTCGGCCGCCGACGTTCCCTCGTCCTCGCTCATCGCCACACCCCCAGGGGCCGCCCGGGCTCCTCGGTACCGGTCGTCGGCCACGCCGTTCCCGCGGTGCATGCTGGCGTCATGTGATTCTTGTCCCGGCGTTCACGCCACCCAGTAATAAATTCGGCCGTCGGTTTCTCAGGACTGATACTCCCTCGTAGCGGATCAGTCGGCCGTCGAGTCGGGGTCGACGGGAGTCGATCGGTCGCGGCCGGGGCCGGTCGAGACGTATCGATCCCAGAGGACGAGCGTCGTCGGCAGGACGAGGATCGAAGCCAAATACGAGTAGAGGACGCTCAGTGCGATCAGTAGCCCGAACTGGCCGAGGATGGGCGAGATGGCCAGCCAGAGCACGCCGAGTCCCGAGACGGTCGTCAACATACTGCCGGTGAGGGCACCGCCAGTGCCACGGACGGTGGCCAAGAGCGCGGCGTCCACGTCCGTCGACTCGTCGTACTCCTCGACGAAGCGGTGGAGGAGGTGCGCGGAGTAGTCGATACCGAGTCCGATGGCGATGGAGAGGCTCGTCCCGGTGAGGACGTTGAAGGGGATGTCGAGAAAGCGCATCGTCGAGGCCAGCGCGGCGACGGTCACGGCGATGGGGAGGACGTTCACCAACCCGAGTGACGGTCGACCCTCGAGGGTAGCGTACACCAGCACGAGGAAGGCAGCGGCCGCGAAGAGGGCGATGACCAGGCTTCGGAAGGCGGATTCGCCGATCACGTCGGAGACCGCCTTCAGGACGATGACGCCGCCCGTGGCCGTCGCTTCGAAGCGTACCCGGTCGGCCACCGCTCGGGTGTCGTCGGTGACCGCCTCCTGGCTGGCGTCGGCCTCGACGGAGTAGACGATTCGGGCGCTCGTGTAGTCGTCCGTGATGTAGTTCAGGGCCCGATCCCGAACCGGTGAGTCGAGGAGTGCGGCGTAGATGGTTCGCAGGTTGTCGTCCGGAATCCCGTTGTCGTTCCGGTCGTTCCGTGCGACGAGCGTCGCGAACTCGGGGTTCCGGTCGGCGTACTCGCGGATGACGGTCACGATGCTCGTCTCGCGGGCGTGCCCGTCGTCGTCGACGAAACTCGAGGGAGGGTCGTCGCCCGCGCGCCAGAGCGCTTCGAGGGCGTAGTCCCGATGCAGTGGTCCCTCGACGTAGACGGTGGTGGTGTCTTCCTCGCCGGTCTGGAAGTTCCGTTCGAGGAAGTTCGTCGTCTCGGTGACCGTGTAGTCGCCGGGGCGGAACGGTTCGGGCACGTAATCGAGATACGCCGGTGGTTCCTCCGGCGGCAGGAAGTCGTCCTGGGTGAAGCGGCTGTCGACGCCGGCGCCGTACTGACCCATGACGACGGTGGAGACGACGACGAGGAGGAGGAAGACCCGCGGGGCAGTCCGGGCGATCCGAACCCCGACGGGGAGGACGCGGCCGAGCAGGGACCGTTCGGAACCGAGCGCCGCCGAACCGAACTCGGGGACGCCGAGGCGCTCCCGCCAGCGGTCGGCGTACACTTTGGTCGCCGGGAGGAAGACGCCGAAGATGAAGAAGGTGAAGACGATGCCGACGGCGGCGACGATGCCGAGTTCGCGGATCGAACTCAGCCCGCTGCTCAGGTTGGCCGCGAATCCGAGGACGGTCGTCCCGGTGACGATGAAGAACGCGATCACGAGCTGGTCGGTGGCGATGCGCATCGCCTCGCGGACGCTCACGTCACCGACGCGTTCCTCGCGGTAGCGGTTGATCGCGTGGATGCCGAAGTCGATGCCGACCGCCAGCAACAGCGGGGGGATAGCGATGAGCAACTGCGAGAAGGCGATACCCGCGAGCCCCATGAAGCCGAACGTCCAGAGCATCGCCATGCCCAGAGCGATCAGGCCGAGCAGGAGGTCCACGGGGTCGCGGTACGCGACGATCAGGAAGAGGAGGATGAGCGCGAGGGCCGCCGGAATCACCAGCCCGAGGGAGTCGTTGATGACGTTCCCGAGTTCCTCGGAGGTGATCCCGCTGCCGAAGACGGTGATGTCGCCGCCGACGGAGGAGACGATGTACTCGGCCTGCAGTTGGATCGCGGTAAGCGGACTCGATCCGCTCGTGCCCGGCCCCGCGTTTGTCCCGCCGGGAAGGCGGTGTGAGACGGTGCCGATGGTGGCCGACGCGGACGCCGAGCGGGCGTTGTAGTCCTCGCTGAGCAGGGCCTGCAGGCCGGGGTTCTCGGTGACGGCGGTCCGCACCGCACGGTCGATTTCGCCGGGCGTCGACCGCTCGACGGCACGGATTTCGTCTTCGATCGAGTCCGCGGACGGCTCGAGCGTCCGAGCGACCGAGCGGGCGACACTCGTCGTCCCCTCGACCTTCAGGTCGGGGTTGTCGGAGAGCCGCTTTTGGGCCTCCAGCATCCGCAACAGCTCCGGCTTCGAGAGGACGTTCGTCCCCGACTGGATCAACTGCGTCGTCCCGGAGTCGTCGCCGAAGGTGATGCGCTCGAAGTTGTCGTTGACCTCCTGCAGTGCCTGTTCGGCGGGGACGTCCTCGGTGAACTGGTCGGTCCCGGAGTCGGTCCCGCCGCCGCCGAGGCCGAGGACGAACAGGCCCGAGATCACCAGGAAAAGCAGGACGACCTGGCCCGGGCGGTCGACGATCCACGTGTCGAGGACGTCGACGAACCGCTGGGGGTCGATCCGGATGTCGTCGATGCTCGGGGACACGCGTCCGTCAGTCGCTCCCGTCCGCGTCGCCCCGACGGTATCGGACGAGCAGTCCCAGGCCGACGACGGCGAGGGCGCCGACGGTGATCGGCAGGAAGGGGAGCCCCCCGCTCTGCTGGCGTTCGACCGTGATCGGCACCCGGTAGGTCTGGGACACTTCCGTGTCGCCGTCCGGAAGTTCGTACTGGAAGTCCAGCGAGACGGGGTACTGCTTCTCGAGGGCCGCCCCGCTCGTACTCAGGCCGATAGTGATCGTCGCGGACTCGCCCGGATCGAGCGAGGAGACGATGCCCTCGTCGTCGTCGCTCGCCAGGGGCGACTGGACGAACGCCTTGGCCTCGATGTCGCGCAACGGCTCGTCACCCTGGTTGGTGACGCGGACGTCGAGGGTGGTGGTTCCGCCGGCGACGACAGTGCGGTTGACCGCCTCGACGCGGAAGCGGTCGCGCTGGGGTTCGATCGTCACGCGACGTTCGAGAGCGTCGCTCCGGCGCAAGTCGCCGCGCTGGTTCCGATACCGGACGGAGACGTTGAACTGCTGGGTGCTGGCGCTCGCGCCGTCGCTGATCGAGACGTCGAAGTCGAACTCGCCCGTCTCGTCGGGGGCGAGCGTATCGAGAGCGTACTCGGTGGTCTCGACGTCGATGTTCGGGTTCGACGACTCGAACACGACCACGGGCTGGCGTGCGGTGTCCGGCCCGCGGTTGACGACGGTTCCGGCGAACGTTCCCTCCTCGCCGACGCGGAGGTTCGCGTCGGCGTCACGAACCGCGAAGGACTGCTCACGGTCGGGACGCAGCCCCACCGCCAGCGGGTTCGAGGTGCGCGCGATGCCGTCGGTGTCCTCGTACTCGACGGTAGCGGTCAGACTGTAGTTCCGGAGCGCCGCGTCGTCCGCGAAGGAGACGGTGTAGTCGACCGTCTCGTTCACACCCGGATTCCAGGTGCCGACGTACCCCGTGGAGGAGGCGGAGCCGCTGCCGAAGGTGAGTTCGTCCGTCGACGACGTGAGAACGACGCTCGCGTCGCGGGCCGCCCGAGTGCCGTCGTTGCGGAGTTCGACCGAGAGGGTGCCGCGGTCACCGATCTGGGCGGACGTCTCGGTGTCGACCACTTCGAACTGGGCCTGGTCGCGAACCCGGAGCGTGACGTACTGGGTCGTCTCCCGGGTGAGGTCGTTGTACTCGGGGGAGCCGACGGAACTGTACTCGACGCTCACGGTGTAGGCGTAGGAGACGGTGACGGGGATGCGGTACCGACCGGGGTCGACGCTCTCCGGGACGGTGATCGAGATGGAATCGGCGGTGGTCGTGCCGCGGGGCACGTCTCCGACGGCCACGCGACCGGTGTTGATCTCGAAGGGCGTCTTGCCGTCCTCGATTTCGATGGACGTGCCGCGGGCGGTAGTGACCCGGTCTTCGTACTGGCTCGGGCCGCCGCGGTCGAGTCGGCCGTCGTTCGAGAGGACGAGGTCGAGGTCGGTTCGTGTGCCCGGTTCGACTTCGGTCGTGGAGGTGTACACGTCGATATCGGGGCGGCCGACGACGGTGCCGGACGACGACTGCCCGGCGACGAGTCCGGTGGCAGCGACGCTGGCGACGACGACGAGGGCGGCGAGAAGGACGTTCCGGTGTGTAGCGTGCATATGTGGTGTGAAACTGTCGGTGGTAGCGCTTCGTCGTCCCGGAGGGTTAACGACGGACTGCGTCGGGGAGGGAGCATCGAGGCGGCTGGTGGGACCTGACGTGATCGCCCGCCACTAGTGGAGTACTCGGGACGGCGTCTACCCGGACGGTAGAAGGAACGACTTATATATTTTGTGAATGAACGTTCAGTTACTGTGGCGTTCGACACCCCTTTCGGTTCCCCGAGCGAGACGCGCACGGCCATCATGCGCGCCACCTACGAAGCGCTGATCGAACACGGGTACGAGAATTTGACGATCCAGCGGATCGGCGACGAGTTTCCGAAGAGCAAGTCGCTCATCTACCGGCATTACGACGGCAAGGACGAGGTGCTGGTGGCGTTACTGGAGTTTCTGCTCGACCACTTCGAATCGCAGATGCCCCAGCCGACGACGGAGAACGCGGACGACTGTCTCCGGAACGTGCTGGACTTCGTACTGGCCTCCGACCTCGACGCCGAACGCGCGGAACTCACGAAGGTGATGGTGGAACTCCGTGGCCAGTCGCCGCACAACCGCGTGTTCCGGGAGTACTTCTCGGACAACGACCGCACGTTCCGTCGCGGCTTCGCAGAGATCGTCGAACGCGGCGTCGAAGAGGGCGTCTACCGGCCGGTCGACCCCGAAGTCGTCGCCGAGTTCGTCCTGACGGTCGTCAGCGGGTCGACGGTGCGTCGGGCGACCACGGACGACACGGTCGACGTCATCGCGGTTCGGCGGGAGCTAGACGCGTACCTCGATGCGCGGGTGCTCCGAGAACAAGAGTGACTCAGTCGACGATGATCTGTCCGGCACCGTCGACGTGGACGGTGTGGTCGTCGTACTCGAACGTGAGGCTCCGCACCGCGAGTTCGTCGGGCGTTCCGGTGAAGAAGGCCTCGAGGGCGTCGGGGTCGACGTAGTCGGCCAGCGGGTCCAGATCGGTCGGCGCGCACCCCTCGACGTCGCTGAGGGCGGCTTGCACGGTGAAACTCACCGGCTCTCGGCGATCCCAATCGATCTCCGACCGGTGAAGCGTCGAATCCGCCTGCATCCGCGCACGTTCGTCAATCGAGGCTGACATGCTCGTAGCTTCCCGTCACCAAATATAAGCTTACTGGCAGAGTTATCAGACCTGAGATTCATAGACAGTGACGGGTTTTCGCACCCTCGTGTTCAGATAAGGATTGAAAGGTGAGGCGTAGCGTTTTCTGAGTGTTCTATGCCCGAAAACGCTAGCCTCAACGGGTGTATCGGCCGAATCGAGTTAGGTTTTGTGGAACGAGAGGCAACACCGCGGTTGTTTATGAAGCTCAGTATTCAGCTCCATCTTGCCGGACTATCACTCTCGAATACTGTCACTATTCTTGAGATATTTGGTGTTGAGCGGGCACGCTCCACTGTTCACAACTGGGTTCACAAGGCAGATCTACAGCCCGAAGAGGGTCGAAGCCCGGATCACGTTGCGGTTGATGAAACGGTGATCCGACTCAATGACGAGCGGTATTGGCTGTACGCTGCGGTTGATCCAGAGACGAACGAATTACTCCATACAAAGCTTGAGCCGACGAGAACTAACGTTATTGCTTACTCGTTCTTCCGTGAATTGCGCGAGAAACACAACGTTGACGACGCCGTGTTTCTCGTCGATGGCGCGACACCACTAAACGACGCGTGCCGTCGCCACGGCCTCGATTTCAGATACGAACGCCACGGAAATCGGAACAGCGTCGAACGTGTCTTTCGCGAAGTAAAACGTAGAACTACCAGCTTCTCGAACTGTTTTAGCAACGCCGAAGCAGAAACTGCAAACGAGTGGCTTCGATCTTTCGCCTTCGCATGGAATCAGCTAATCTGAACAGGACCGGGTCGGGGACCCACAGTGTGCCCGCCGTCGGGCGACCCTTCTTTGCCGTGGGGGTCTACCGACCGGTATGCGTGTCGTCGTCCTCGGTGCCGGTTACGCCGGCCTGACCCTCGCCCGTCGCCTCGAATCCACGCTCCCCGACGCGGCCGACCTCGTCGTCGTCGACGAGTCGGACACCCACCTCGTCCAGCACGAACTCCACCGGGTCGTCCGTCGGCCCGCGGTGGCCGACGCCATCACCGTTCCCCTGGACGAAGCTCTCTCCCGGGCGACGATCCGAACCGCCCGGGTCGAGGGCGTCGACCGCGACGCGCGTCGGATCCACCTTGCCGATGGATCGCTCGACTACGACTACGCGGCGGTTTGTCTCGGCGCCGAGACGGCGTTCTACGACCTTCCGGGCGTCCAGGACCACGGCATCCCGCTCAAGCGCCTGGATCACGCTCACCGACTCCGCGAGCGATTCCTCGATACGTGCGACGCCGGCGGGCACGCGGTCGTCGGCGGCGCCGGGCTCTCCGGCGTGCAGGTGGCCGGCGAACTCGCGGCGCTCGCCGCGGAACGCGACGCCGACGTCGGGGTGACGGTCCTCGAACGCATGGATTCGGTCGCGCCCGTCTTTCCCGAGGCGTTCCAGTCCGCCGTCCGCGACGCCCTCGACACCGCCGGCGTGACGGTCACCACCGGCGCACAGGTGACGGGTGCGACGGCCGACGCGGTCGAACTCGACGGCCGGACCGTCCCGTACGACACGTTCGTCTGGACGGGCGGCATCCGCGGTCCCGACGCACTCGGCGGCGAGCGCCCGGTGGTTCGGGGCGACCTCAGACTCGACGCCCACACCTTCGCCGTCGGCGACGCCGCGAAAGTCGTCGACGCCGACGGGGAGGCCGTTCCCGCCAGCGCGGCCGCCGCCATCCGCGAGGCGGGCGTCGTCGCTAGGAATCTCGACCGCCTCGTGCGCGCCGACCTCGACGGCGACGCGGACGGCTTCGCGCCCCGGATGGAGCCGTTCCGGTTCGACGTCCCCGGTTGGATCGTCTCCGTCGGCGACGACGCCGTCGCCAAGGTCGGCCCGAAAGTCCTCCGTGGGGCACCCGCCCGGGCGATGAAAGCCACCGTCGGTGCCGGCCATCTCTCCTCCGTCGGGGCGGTCACTCGCGCGGTCGAACTCGCCCGGGACGAACTCGGTTAGGCGGCGTCGACGAGCGCCCGAACCCGAGCCTCCGCGACCGGTGCGGTCGTCTCGCCGTCGCGTTTCAGCGCCGTGCCGACGATCACGCCGTCGGCCACCGAGAGCAGGTCGCCGACGGTGTCGGCCGTGACGCCACTCCCGACGTACAGCGGCGTGTCGCGCTCGCCACATCGGTCGGCGACCGCTTCGAGGCGGTCCGTGTCGACCGCCTCGCCGGTCCGGGGGCCGCTGACGATCACCCCGTCGGCGAGACCGCGGTCCACCAGGTCGTCCACGTCGTCGCCGGTGACCGTGTGCTCGCCGTCCGCCGCGACTCCGAGCGGTCCCGAGTGTTTGACTCCCGTGTCCGCCAGGACCGACACGTCGGCGTCGAGGCGGTCACGTAGTCGCAGCGTCTCGTGAGCGCGCCCCTCGATCACCCCCTGGTCGGTGACGCGCGCGCCGGTGTGGACGTTCACGCGGACGAACTCGGCGCCGGTGGCGGCCGCCACCGCCACCGCCGTCGTCGCGTCGTTCCGGAGGACGTTCACCCCGACCGGGCAGTCGACTTCCCGGCGGACGAGTCCGGTCAGGTCGGTCATCGACGCGACGACGTGACGGGGGACGTGGTCGGGGTGGTACGGGACGTCGCCGAAGTTCTCGACGACCACGGCGTCGACGCCGCCCGCGTCGAGAGCTTCGGCGTCCCGGCGCACGCGTCGGCGGATCGACGCACGGTCGCCGTCGAATCCGGGTGCGCCCGGCAGGGGCGGCAGGTGTACCATCCCGACGATCCGTGGCAGGTCGGTCATCGGTCTGGTGTCGACGCTCCGGGATGAAAACCCTCCCCTCGCCGTCCACGACAGGTGGGTTTAATTGTCGTCGATACAGGACTAGGGATAGAGTGCGACCATGACCACGACCGAGGGGGGGACGGTGCTCATCGTGGACGACGACAGGGACGTCGTCCGCACCTACCGCCGGTATCTGGAAGGCACCTACACGGTCCGGGAGGCGTACGACGGCGACGAGGCCCTCGAGGAACTCGACGAGGACGTCGACGTGGTGCTTCTCGACCGGCTGATGCCCGGTGTCTCCGGAGGAGAGGTGCTGGACCGCATCCGCGACCGGGACCTCTCCGTCCGCGTGGCGATGGTGACGGCCGTCGATCCCGACTTCGACATCCTCGATATGGGCTTCGACGACTACATCACCAAACCGACGGGATACGACGAACTCCGGGAAACCATCGAGGCGTTACTCGATCTGAACCGACACGCCGAGCACGTCCGGGAGTACCACTCGCTGCTCGCGAAACGCGAGGCGTTGCGCGACGGCAAGGCGGCGTACGAACTCGAACGGAGCGACGCCTACGCGGACCTGGAGGCCCGGATCGAGGCGCTCGAACGCACGCTCGAATCGGAGTCCCAGAGCTACACCGACGACGCGCGTTTCGTCGCCACGCTCCGGGCCATCGACGATTCGGTCCCGATGGGGGGAGGCCACGATGGCGGAGGGTGACTCCCGGGCCGACCAGTATCCGGTGACCGACGTTCTTCCGGTCGACTTCGACGACGTCGACCCCGGCATGAACATTCTGATCTCCGGCCCGGCGATGTCCGGCAAGCGCCAACTGGCGTTCGACCTCCTCGCCCCCGATGTGGCGACGGCGGACCCCATCGTCGTGATGACGACGGACGATCCGGCGCCGCGCATCCGCACGCAGTTCGAGGACCGCGACGTTCGCCTCGACGCCTCGACGTTCCGTGTCGTCGACGCCTCCGGCGCACCGGGCGAGGACGACCCCGCCGTTCACCGGGTCAACTCCCCCGCCGACCTGACCGGGATGGGCGTCGCGTTCACGAAAGCCGTCGACGAGATGGGGACCCCCGACCGGCTCCGTCTCGGCTTCGTCTCCATCTCGACGCTCCTCCAGTACGTCGACGCCGAACGCGCCTTCTCCTTCCTCCACGTCCTCTCCCGACGGACGAGCGCCGCGGGCTATCTCGGCGTCTACACCATCGACCCCACGACTCACGAGGACCGCTTCGTCAACGTCGTCACCTCCATCTTCGACGCCGCCGTCGAACTCCGCGAGGAGGACGGCGACCGACAGGTTCGGGTACGCGGTGTGGCCGGCATCACGCCGGAGTGGACCGACTTCCCCTACTGATCGTCCGGGTCGAGGCCGTACACCTCGCGTGCCCGCTCCGCCGACACCTTCCCGAGACGCAGGTCACGAGCCACGGCCGCGGCGTCGCGGTCCGACGGGTCGCCGTATCCGCCGCCGCCGGGCGTCCGGACGCTCACCACGTCGCCGGCGTCGAGTTCGTGGGTCGACTTGCCAGGGATGGCCGTCCACCCGCCGTCCCGGTCCAGATAGTCCTCGCCCGGCGCGCCGGGACCGCCGCCCGCGAGTCCGTACGGGCGGTGTCGACGCCGGTCGGCGAGGAGGCTGAAGGAGACACCGTCGGTCAACACCTCGATGTCGCGCCGGACGCCGAGGCCGCCGCGGAACTCGCCGTCGCCGCCCGAGTCGGGACGGTACGCGTAGCGTCGCACCCGCAGGGGGTAGACCGTCTCCAGCACCTCCGCCGGTGTGTTGAGCGTGTTGCTCATGTGGGCGTGGACGCCGTCCATCCCGTCCGCCCCGACGCGGCCGCCGTAGCCGCCGCCGACCGTCTCGTAGAAGGCGAAGGGGTCGCCCGCCCGGTCACGGCCACCGAAGGTGACGCTGTTCATCGTCCCCTGGGCAGCGGCGACGGACCGCTCCGGCGCCTCCGTCCCGAACGCGCCGAGCAAGGCGTCGGTCACGCGCTGTGAGATTTCGAGGTTGCCGCCGACGACGGCGGCCGGCGGGCGGGCGTTGACGACCGTTCCCTCGGGCGCCCGAATCTCGATGGGACGATAGGTGCCCGCGTTCGGCGGTACGTCCGGATCGGTCACACAGCGCACCGAGTAGTACGTCGCCGACGCCGTGACTGCGAGGGGGGCGTTGATCGCTCCCGCGACCTGCTCGCTCGTCCCCTCGAAGTCGACGACGAGTTCGTCCCCGTCGACGGTCACGGCGACGGCGACACGGAGGTCCTCGTGACCCTGGCCGTCGTCGTCGAGGTAGTCCTCGAACTCGACGGTTCCGTCGGGTAACTCCTCGATTTCGGCGCGCATCCGACGTTCCGCGTATGCCTTGATTTCGCCCGTCGCCGCGCTCAAGGTGTCGCGGCCGTGCCGGGCCGCCAGATCACGAACCCGTTCGACCGCCGTCCGGTTGGCCGCCCGCTGGGCACGGAAGTCGCCGCGGCGTTCGTCCGGCGTCCGCACGTTCGTCAGGAGGAGGTCGAACACGTCCTCGACGGGGTCGCCGCCGTCGTAGAGTTTCACCGGCGGCACCCGAAGCCCCTCCTGGTAGATTTCGGTGGCGTCGGCGGCGACGCTTCCCGCGCGCCCGCCGCCCACGTCCGCGTGGTGGGCGCGGTTGGCCGCGACGGCGACGAGTTCGTCGGCGACGAACACGGGGGTCACGAGCGTCATGTCGGGGAGGTGTGCGCCGCCGTGGAAGGGATCGTTCAGGAGGATGGCGTCGCCGTCGTTCAGGTTTTCGGGCGGGAACGCCTCGATGGCCGCCGCCACCGAGTACGGCATCGCACCGAGATGGACCGGGATGTTCTCCGCCTGGCTGATCATCTCGGCGGCCGCGTTCGCGCCCTCGCCAACCACGTCGAACAGCGCACACGAGCAGTCGCGACGGTCCTTGATGTTCGGGGAGTAACTGGTGCGAACGAGCGTCGCGTTCATCTCCTCTGCGACGGCCACACAGGCGTTTCGCAGGACCTCGAGCGTGATCGGATCGACCCCGCCGTCGCTCATGGCTCGATCACCACGTTCCCCAGGTCGTCGACGCTCGCACGCGCACCCGGCGGGACGACGGCCGTGCTCTCGACGCCTTCGATCACCGCCGGACCGTCGACACCCGCGCCCGCCGCCAGCGTCGACCGATCGTACACCGGCGTCTCGTAGTGCTCGCCTTCGAACGACGCCCCCCGCGTCGTCCGCGGTGTGGGGTCGGTCGTCCCACCCTCGGCCACCGACAGCGCGGGCGGGTCGACCACCCCGCGTGACCGCAGACGAACGGTGACGAGTTCGACCGGTTCGTCCGGCGACGCGTGGCCGTATCGTCGTTCGTGACGTTCGTGGAAGCGGTCGGCGACGGTCGCCAACGCCTCGTCGTCGAGTGCCCCGTCCGGCAGCGGGACCCGGAGGTCGAAGGACTGGCCGCGATACCGCAGGTCGACCGCCCGTTCGAACCGACGTCGTTCGGGCGGATAGCCCTCCTCTGCCAGGCGGCCACGGTGATCGGCGGCGAGCGACTCGAAGCGCTCGGTCAGGCCGTCGGGGTCGACGGCCGCCCACGGCCGCACCGCGGAGACGCCGTCCTCGTACACCACGTCGCTGATGAGGAGTCCGAGCGCCGAGAGGACGCCGGCCGACCGCGGGACGACGACCCGCGGCACGTCGAGTTCGGCGGCGAGTTCCGCGGCGTGCAGCGGACCCGCGCCGCCGTAGGCGACGAGTGAGAAGTCACGCGGGTCGTGGCCCCGTTCGACCGACACTACCCGCAGGGCACGCTCCATGTTCGCGTTGGCAACGTCGAGGACGCCCTGAGCCGCCTCCGAGACGGTCAGATCCAGCGGCTCGGCCAGCCGTTCCCGGACCGCCTCGCGGACGGTCGACTCGTCGGCGCTTCCCTCGAAGAAGGCGCCGGGATCGATCCGCCCGAGCAACAGGTGGGCGTCCGTGACCGTCGGATCGGTCCCGCCGCGGCCGTAACAGATCGGGCCGGGGTCGGCGCCGGCGGATCGTGGGCCGACCCTGAGGCTCCCGCCCTCGTCGACCCAGGCGATGGAGCCACCACCCGCGCCGATGGTGTGGACGTCGACCATGGGGACGTTGACCGGGTAGTCGCCGACCTGGCCCTCCGTCGAGACGACGGGGTCGCCGTCCCGGACCAGCGACACGTCACAGGAGGTGCCGCCCATGTCCATCGTGAGTACGTCGTCGAAGCCGGCCGCGCCGGCGACGTGAGCCGCCCCGCGGACGCCCGCGGCCGGCCCCGAGAGCAGCGTGTTCACGGGGCGCTCCCGGGCGGTCTCCGCCGAGGCAACCCCGCCGTTCGACTGCATCACCTGCACCGGGGCGGGGACGCCGGCGTCGGCGACCCCTTCCTCCAGTCGGCCGAGGTAGCGATTCATGACGGGTTTGAGGGCGGCGTTGATCGACGTCGCCAGCGTGCGCTCGTACTCCCGAATCTCCGGCAGCACGTCGCACGACAACGACCGCTCGCAGTCGACGCCCTCCGCCTCCAGAATCTCGGCCATCCGCCGCTCGTGCGTGTCGTCCTCGAAGGCGAACAGAAAGCAGATTGCGACGCTCTCCACCTCGGCGTCGGCGACGGCGTGTGCCACCTCCCTGGCGGCGTCCTCGTCGAGCGGTTCGAGCACCTCGCCCCGGCGGTCGAGTCGCTCCGGCACCTCGAACCGTCGGTCGCGAGGGACGACTGGCGACGGCTTCTCCGCGCGCAGGTCGTAGAGGTCCGGGCGGGTCTGCCGGCCGATCTCCACCGCGTCGCGGAAGCCAGCCGTCGTCAGCAGCGCCGTCTCGGCCCACTCGCGTTCCAGGAGGGCGTTCGTCGCGACGGTCGTCCCGTGGGCGAAGAAGTCGACCGCCGCGGGAGCCAGGTCGGCATCCTCGCCGGCGGCGTCCAGCCCGTCGAGGACGCCCCGATCCGGAGCGTCCGGCGTCGATGGCACCTTCAGCATCGTGAGTCCGTCGGCGTCGGCGACGACCACGTCCGTGAACGTGCCGCCAACGTCGACCCCGACGCGTGCGTCGGTTTCCATACCGGGGCCACGGCGAGGGTGCTGATAAACCCCCGTCCCGACCCGAATTGCAGGTGCGGCAAATTGAAGCGAGCGGAACTGCAAGGAGAGGTATGAGCACGAGCGTGTCGCAACTGGAGGAATTGGGAACGGAACTCGGAGAGGCCATCGCGGAGACGCCGGCGTACGAACGCTTCGAGGAGGCGAAAGAAGCCGTCCAGAACGACCCCGACGCTCAGGAAGGGATCGCCGAAGTCGAGCGACTCCGCGACGAGTTCATGGCCGCCCGCGATTCCGGCCAGGCGACACAGGAACACGTCGAGAAGCTCCAGCGGGCACAGAACGACCTCCACTCGATGCCGGTGATGGCGGAGTATCTGAACGCCCAGGAGGCGCTCCAGAGTCAACTGGAGGCGGTCAACCGCGCCATCTCCGCCCCCCTGGCCGTCGACTTCGGCGGGGAAGCGGGTGGCTGCTGTCACGACTGATACGGATCGGTGTCACTGTGTCCCGGTCATCCCTGTGGCCGGTGACGGCCGGTACTGACTGACAACAGTCCGTCTGCCCCCGACGTTCAAACCCGGGGACGAGCCACCCACCCTATGCTCGCTATCGCCGGCGGCAAGGGTGGCGTTGGAAAGACGACGACGGCGCTCGGACTGGCCGCGGCGCTGGACCCGCCCGTCGTCGCGGCCGACGCGGACCCCGATATGCCCAACCTGCACGCCCTCGCGGGCGTCGACAGGGAGCCGACGCTCGCCGCCCTAGACGGACGCCCGGTCGGGCACGTCGCACAGACACACCCGGAGGACTCGGCGGTCGACGTGCTCCCCGCGCCACGGTACGGTGACGCCGATGCGGATGCGCTGGCCCGGTCGCTCGACGCACTGGCCACGGGCGACCGGCCGGCCGTCGTCGACTGTCCGGGCGGCGCCGGCCCGGACGCGGCGGCACCGTTGCGGGCGGCCGACGCGGTGTTGCTCGTCTCGACGCTGTGTGCGCCGGCGCTCCGAGACGCCGCCAAGACGGCGGCGATGGCACGGACCCTCGATACGCCCGTTCGTGGCGTCGTCCTGACCCGCACCCGGTCGGCGCCCGACGCCGTGACGGACCTCCTCGACTGCCCGGTGGCGGCGTCGATTCCCCCGGCCGAGCCGCCGGTACTGCACGACGGCGGCGTGCGTTCCGGCTACCGACGGCTCGCCAGCAAGCTGGGAGAAGACCTATTAGCGTCGCCTTCGTGACTGTTGACGATGGCTCGGCGTCTCCCGACGGGGATTTCCGTCCTCGACCGGCAGCTCGACGGGGGAATCCCACCGGGGAGTATCCTCCTCTTGAGCGCCGACCCGGCCAGCCAGTCGGAGTCGCTGCTCTACGAGATCGCCGCTGCGAGGGGGACACTCTACGTGACGACCATCCGGTCGGAGCAGGCCGTGCGCGATGCGATCGAACGCTACCGCGGGAGCGTCGACCGCCTGTCCGTCCGGGATGCCGGCGACTATCCGCCCATCGACAACGCCACGCGCCTCGTGAAGGACCTCCCGGAGAACGCGAATCTCCTCATCGACGTGGTCGATCCGCTGGAGGACGCCGACCCGACCCGATACCGCCGCTTCCTCAACGAACTCCAGACGCACATGGTCAACACCGGCTCAATCGCCGTGTTGCACGCGATGCACGGCGCGGAGACGCCGAACCGGTCGCTCACGAAACACATGGCCGACGTGGTGTTCGACCTCCGCACCGACACCAGCGGGTCACAGATCGTCAACCGCCTCGCCATTCCGAAGTTCCGCGGGGGGAGCGCCCTCGAGGAGACGATCAAACTGAAACTCACCGATGGCGTCACTATCGACACCAGCCGCGATATCGCCTAGTCGGGGGCGTAGACGCCCGCCCCTGTCGGCACTTTACCCGGAAACGGACGGACGAAGCACCTCTCGGTGGCGCGATGCGAAGCAGGGGGCTGGTCGTCACGCCGAAGCCGAACTGATGCACGAGCGTGAGTGCGACGGTACCGTCGGTGGCGACGGCCGCGGCGCGGAGGTCGGTTCCCACCACCTCCGACAGTTCCGTACTCGGCGAGTGATCGAAGTCGCTACTCGTCGATGTCGTCTTCGAGTTCTTCGACGATTTCGTCGGCGTCGACGTCGACGTCCTCGAGAGCTTCCTCGACGTCGGCGCCGCCGGCGCCACCCATCCCGCCCATCATGCCGCCCATACCGCCCATGCCGCCCATGCCGTCGATGGTCTCCTGGACGATGACACGGTCGAGGTCGAGACGGTCCATGACCTGCTGTGCGATCTGCTGTTTCTGGAAGAGCCACTGCTGGTTCATCGTCATCTGCGGCGTGGCCTCGATGTACAGCGTCTTCTTGTCGGTCGTCTGGGTCTCGGTTTCGTACTCCGGCTCCCCGTCGTCGTCGTCGTCGTCGGAGTCGACTTCGACCTGAACTTCCTCCTCGACCTCGTCGGTCTGAATCCAGACCTCGGGGGTGTGGTCGAGGTACATCCCGAGGAGGCCTTCGGCCTGTTCCTCGGGGTCGTCGACGACGTCGACGATTTCGTACTCGTACTCCAGATCCTCGCCGGCCAGCGGGTGGTTGAAGTCGACCCGCGCGCGGCCGCCGATGATCGTCTCGACGTGGCCCTGCTGTCCGTCGACGTTGACGTGGGCGCCGGGATAGCGGTCGTCCTCGTCGATTTTCTCGGCGCTGACGGTGCGCACGTCGTCGGGGTCGAACTCGCCGAAGGCTTCCACGGCGTCGATGTGGACGGTGTTCTCGTCGCCGACTTCCTTGCCGATCAGGTCGTCGTCGACGGCCTGGAAGACGTGGCCGCCACCGATCACGATGGTTCGGGGCTCGAACTCGTGGCCCTCCTCGTCGATGCCGGCCTCCTCGGCGACATCTTGGTGGGTCGTGTCGACGACCTGTTCGTCGTCCGCGGTCCGGACGGTGTAGTCGATCCGCAGGAAGTCACCGTCCTGCAGGCCGGACGCCTCCTCGGTCTCGGGCTCGGTTTCAGTCTCCGCGTCGGGGTCATCGGCCGCGTCGGCGTCGACCGGTTCGTCGGTCGATTCGGCCTGTTCGTCACTCATACCACCCACAACTCCCGTGCGACCCTTAAGAATCACGTTTCCCGTCCGGTGCTCGGCGACCCCGCAAAACACGTCCGCCGACGGCGGGCTTTTTCGCCCCCGCTTCCGACGGCAGAGATATGTACGAAGTCGAATTGAAAGTGCGCACGCCCCACGACCCCGTCCGCGAGCGACTGTCGGCGCTCGGCGCCGACCGCGTCGGCGCCGTTCGACAGGTCGACACCTACTACGACGCGCCACACCGCGATTTTGCCGATACCGACGAGGCACTCCGCATCCGCCGCGAGGAGACGAACGGTGCGGCGGAGACCCACATCACGTACAAGGGACCGCTCGTCGAAGCGGCCTCGAAGACCCGGCGCGAGGTGGAGACGGGCGTCGCGGACGGCGACCGTATGGACGACATCCTCGACGCCCTCGGCTTCTCGCCGGCCGCCGTGGTGGAAAAAGAACGGGAACGCTACGACCTCGACGGCTATACGGTCACGCTGGATACGGTCGGCGATCTCGGCGAGTTCGTCGAAATTGAGCGGGAGGTTCCGGAGGACGACCTCGAGGCGACCCGCGAGGGCGCCGTCTCCCACCTCCGCGACCTGGGTCTCGACCCGGCCGACCAGATCCGCACGTCGTATCTCGGCCTCCTTCTTGATTCCTGAGAGTAATACTTGGAGTGCGAAAGGTTTCCGCAAGTTATAGCACCCGCCGGCGACAACCTCCGCCGATGAGCGATCGGAACATCCGAATCGAGTCCGTCGACCGGCGCGCGGTCGAGGACCAAGAGGTCGAAATCGTCGAGCGGAAAGGGATCGGTCATCCCGACTCACTCTGTGATGGAATCGCCGAGAGCGTCTCGCGGGCGCTCTCGAATCTCTATCTCGACCGTGTGGGCGAAGTACTTCACTACAACACCGACGAGACGCAGTTGGCCGCTGGCAACGCCGCACCCGCCTTCGGTGGCGGCGAAGTCGTCGAACCGATCTACATCCTCCTCGTCGGCCGCGCGACCCGAAAGTACGAAACCGACGACGGAACCGAACACACCCTCCCCGTCGACTCGGTGGCCCTCTCGGCCGCTCGCGACTACCTGAACGAGGTCGTCCCCGAACTGGAGTTCGGCATCGACGTGGTCGTCGACGTGCGCCTCGGCGAGGGCAGCGGTGACCTCCAGACCGTCTTCGGCGAGGAGGGCGCTGCCGTCCCGATGGCCAACGACACCAGTTTCGGCGTCGGTCACGCCCCGCTCACCGAAACCGAGCGGATCGTTCTCGACGCCGAGGAGTATCTCAACGGTCCCTACGCCGAGCGGAACCCCGAACTCGGTCCCGACATCAAGATCATGGGAAAACGCGAGGGCGACGACATCGACCTCACCGTCGCGGCGGCGATGATCGACCGCCACATCCCCGATATGGCGGCCTACCGCGACGCCGTGGCGAAGGTCCGCGAGGCCGTCACCGACCTCGCCGAGGACCGCACCGATCGCAGCGTCGCCGTCGAGGTCAACACCGCCGACGACTACGACGAGGGCGCCATCTACCTGACGACGACGGGCACCAGTGCCGAACAGGGCGACGACGGCTCCGTCGGCCGCGGCAACCGCGCCAACGGGCTCATCACGCCCAACCGACCGATGAGTATGGAGGCCACGAGCGGCAAGAACCCCGTCAACCACATCGGCAAGATCTACAACCTCCTCAGCACGCGTATCGCGGAGGCAGTCGTCGAGGAGGTGCCCGGCATCCGTGACTTCCGCGTCCGCCTGCTCAGTCAGATCGGCCGACCCATCGATCAGCCCCACGTCGCCGACGGCTTCGTCGTCACCGAAGACGGCGTCGCCGTCGCCGACATCGAGGCCGATGTCGAGGCGATCGTCGACCGCGAACTCGCCGACGTGACCGACGTGACGCGCTCGGTCATCGACGGTGACCTCCGTACGTTCTGATTGGTGTGTCGTCTCCGGCCGTCGCCGCCTCCCGTGGTCGTCGGCGGCCGGTACGCGGTTCGACGGTCCGTCCGAGGTGGGGATCGAACCACCCTAGTACCCCGGCCACCTACGTATCCCGTGACAGTGGACGAACGCGACGCCGTTGCCGACCCCGACCTCGACACCGTACTCGTGAGTTTCGGCGAACTCGGCACGAAGAGCAGCGAGGTCAGAGGGAAGATGACCCGTCGCCTGCGGGACAACGTCGCCGCCCTCCTCGACGCCCGCGATGTCGACGCGACGGTCGAACGCACCTGGGCGCGTCTCGTCGTCCACACCGCCGACCCCGAACGTGCGGCCCGGGTCGCCGCCGACGCCATGGGCGTCGTCTGGGCCAGACCCTCGACGAGCTGTCCGGCGACCGTCGACGCCGTCACCGACGCCCTCGCCGCCCTCGCTCGCGACACGCCGCCCGTCGACACCTACGCCGTCCGTGCCCGCCGGGTCGGCGACGCGGACGCCCACGATTTCACCAGTCGTGACCTCGAACGCGAGGGGGGCGGCGTCGTCGGCAGCGTCACCGACGCCGCCGTCGACCTCGACGATCCGGACCGCACCTACCACGTCGAGGTCCGGGGTGACTGCGCTCACGTCGCCGCCGAGAGCGTCGCCGGCCCGGGTGGGTTGCCGCTCGGGTCGCAGGCGCCGCTCGTCGCCCTCGTCAGCGGCGGGCACGACTCCCCCGTCGCCGCCTACGAGGCGATGCGGCGCGGGTCGCCCGTCGTTCCGGTGTACGTCCGCCTCGGCGTCTACGGCGGGCCAGACCACGAGGCCAGAGCGGCCGCCACCGTCGACCGGCTCGCGCGCTACGCTCCCAACTTCGACTGCCGCCTCCGGGTCGTCCCCGGCGGCGACGTCGCCGAGCGTCTGGTGGCCGAGGTGGCGGACACCCGGATGCTCTCGTGGCGTCGCGCCCTCCTGCGGATCGGCGAAGTCGTCGCGGACCGGGAGGGTGCCGCGGGCGTCGTCACCGGCGAGGCCATCGGCCAGAAGTCGAGTCAGACCGCCGCCAACCTCGCCGCCACCGACGCGGCGGTCGACTGTCCGGTCCACCGGCCGCTCCTCACTCGCGACAAGGGAGACATCGTCGAGCGCGCCCGGGCCATCGGTACCTACGAAAACTCCTCGATCCCCGTCGGCTGTGAACGCCTCGATCCCGACACCCCTGCGACGGGGGCGACGCCGGACGCGGTGGTCGCCGCCGAACCCGACGACCTGCTCGACCGCGCCGCGACTGCCGTCGACGACCTGCGGATCGCCGGCGACTCGCCGGCGCAATCGCTTTAGGTCCGCCCACCGACCACACGACCGTGACGCAGGTCTGTCTCGTCGGAGACGTGGACGTCGACCTCCGATACGAACTGCTCTCGCGGGAGACGGCGCGGGCCGCACTCGCAACCTACGACCTCCACGAACCCTTCGCCAACTCCGTCGCCGTCGACACCGTCAGCCTCGGCGCCGCCGTCTCCCTGCTGAACGACCTGAACTGGTATATCGTCCGCTTCGCCGACTGCGCGCTGGTTCGCGAGCCCAGCGTCTCGACCGAGGAGTGGCTCTCCCGTGACCTGGCCGAAGCCGTCCGCGACGGCGACGCCGACCCCGACGCAACCGCGGAGTTCCTCCGGGTGTACGGCCTGCTCGACGACGAACTCGTCGAACCCATGTACGCCACGCGCGTCGAGGGGTCGATTCCCGAGTACGACCTCCGACCCGTCGACGACACCGTCGTCGTCCGCGTGACCGAGTCGGAGTTCGGCGGTTAGTCGAACAGCCCGGTCGACATGTAGCGCTCGCCGCTGTCCCAGAACACGGTGATCACCAGCGGATCGTCGGCGTCCAGGCGCTCGGCGACCCGCTTCGCGCCGAGACTCGACGCCCCGCTCGACTGGCCCACCAGGACCCCTTCCTCCCGGGCGAGGCGTCGACACTCGTCTTCGGCGGCCGCCAGCGACACGTTCTCCACGTCGTCGAGCAGATCAACGTCGACGTTCTCGGCGACGAAGCCCGGGCCCATCCCCTGGAAGTCGTCCGGGCCGGGGTCGCCGGTCAGGAACTGGTTGGTATCCGGTTGGACGCCCACCACCGTCATCTCGGGGTACGCCTCCTTCAGCCGTCGACCCGTTCCGGAGATGGTGCCGCCGGTGCCGACGCCACAGACCAGCGCGTCGATCCGGCGGCCCGTCTGTTCCAGAATCTCCGGGCCGGTCGTCCGGTAGTGGGCCTCCGGGTTCGCGGGGTTCTCGAACTGTTGCATCTGGACCATCCCCTCGGCCTCCAGTTCGTCGGCCAGTTCTCTGGCGGCGTCCATCTCGCCGTCGACGAGGTGGACTTCGGCGCCGTAGGCCTTCATGATCTCCCGCCGCTCCGGCGACTTCGAGGACGGCATCACGATGTGGACGTCGTACCCCTTGGCGGCGCCGACGACGGCGAGACCGATGCCCGTGTTCCCGCTCGTGGGTTCGACGATGGTGTCACCCGGTTCGAGGTCACCGGCCGCTTCGGCGGCCTCCACCATCGCCTTCGCCGGGCGATCCTTCGCGGAGCCACCCGGATTCTTCGATTCGATTTTCGCCGCCACGGTCGTCCCCGGCGGGGAGTCGATCCGAACCAGCGGCGAGCCGATGGCGTCGAGAATGCTGTCGTGCATTGGGCCCCGGTTCGCGGCCGTCGCCTAAATCGGTGGTGGAACCGGGAGTCCCCCACCAGGCTTAGGGCTGCGGCGTCCGTGTGTCGACCGACCGTGGACCCCAACCGAACCGTCGACCACCTCGTCGAGTTCCTCGCCGGCTACCGGGCGAGTGCCGACGCCGACGGCTACGTCGTCGGCGTGAGCGGCGGCGTCGACTCCGCCGTCGCGGTCACGCTCGCGGCCCGTGCCGTCGACCCGGACCGCGTGATCGGCCTTCGCCTCCCGGCCGGCCCGTCCGATCCGGCGAACGTCGCCGACGCCCGCGACCTGTGTGCCCGTCTCGGCGTCGACGGCCGCGACATCGACGTCGCACCGCTCGTCTCGGCGGTCCGGGCGGGCTACGACGCCGGGACCGACCTCGACCGTCTGACCGTCGGCAACCTGCAGGCACGCCTCCGGGCCGTCGTCTGCTATCTCGCCGCCAACGAGGCGAACCACCTCGTCCTCGGCACCACCAACCGCTCCGAGTACCTCCTCGGCTACTTCACGAAGTACGGCGACGGCGCCGCCGACCTGCGCGTCCTCGCCGACCACTACAAGACCGAGGTGTACGAACTCGCACGCACCCTCGGCCTCGACGGATTCGCGGCCAAGACGCCCTCTGCCGAACTCTGGGCTGACCAGACCGACGAGGGCGAACTCGGTGTGTCCTACCGGACCGTCGATCCGATCCTCCGGTCGCTCGTCGACGAGGGACGATCGGTCGCCGAGACGACGCGGCGGGTCGACGCCGACGGGGAGACGGTCCGCCGGTTCGCGGCGATGGTGGCGGCGACGGAACACAAGCGAACCCTCCCGCCGACGCCCGGCCGGGTCTAGAGCGTCGACAGAATCCGTTCCTCGAACGCCGCCGGATCGAGCGTCTCGACCCCTTCCGCGTCCGCCTGCTCTCGCTTTCGCTCCCCGGGATTCTCGCCGACGACGAGGTAGTCGGTCCGCCCGCTGACCGACGACGTGACGTTCGCGCCGTGAGTCTCGAGGAGGTCCTCCAGTTCCGACCGGGTGTACCCCGGGACGCTGCCCGTGAAGACGACCGTTAGCCCGTCGAGTTCCGAGCCGCGTTCCCGGCGCTTCG